>CALVCQ010000001.1 GCA_944326115.1 Candidatus Gastranaerophilales bacterium
TTGTCAGAAAGCGATGAGCAAAAGGTAAAAGACATAAGACAAGAAATCACAAGATTAGACAAGATGACGGACAAAACTAATGAATATATAAAAACGGAAGAAGATGTTTCGACATATTGGTATTTCGAAAATCATCTTCCTTAACAATAATCATAAAAGCACCGGCAGAGTAGCTTATTCTGCCAGTGCTTTTTTATCTTCTTCGAAATTATTGATATCCTCTACACTAATAGTTGTTTTTTCGTATTTTTTTAATGTTTTAATAAAGTCTGATATTGTTGCATTAGGTTTGTCTTGTAATGTTGACCTTAGGATATTAACAATATCTCCATTTGCATAAAATTTTTCAGGATTCACAAAAAATGCATTTACCAGATTATCAATATTACCCTCCGGTTTGATATTTAATGTATTAAAATTATCAACAATTATTTCTTTACAGGTTTTTCTGTCTGCAGTTCCAACAGGAACTTTAAAATTTGTCTGAGCAAGTATGTCATTATCTATAAATAAAGGGGTATTTGATGTTAAAAATAGTGTACATTTATATTTAGATGAACAGTCTTTGATAAAATTTTTAAATTTTTCTATATCAAAAGAGCATTCATTAGCGAGTAATTCTGCTTCATTAACAACAATAATTGTCCGCTTTTTGTCAGTACTTTCATTGTAGTTTTTTAATGATTCTTCAGCATAATCCTTAATCAGCTCCATTGCATCATCTTCGCCTCCTGAAACAGTTACAATGTTTGATAAACTTTGTTCAGCCAAAGCTTGAGCAAATGTTGTTTTACCATTATTTGAAGGACCATAAAACAAAACAATATTCGGCACATCTGCACCCTGTGAAGTTCTGTCTTTCATTATTGTTGAAAGGATAAATTCTTCTTTTAATTTCTCTTTTATTTCTTCATAACCGGAGATTCTGTTAAAACCTTTGTTTTTTTCTATATTGTCCATTGCATCTAAAAATTTTGATATTACATCAAAATCTTTTGAATAATTTTGTTTATCAGATTTGTCTAAAATTTCATTGATTTTTTTATATTCACGCAACGTTCTTTCATTCTCTCGCATCAATTCTTCTTGAGATTCCAAAGAAGAATCATACACTTTTTTCATTCGTTCTTGGTTTATCTGCTCGTACCTTTTTCTTAATTTAGCAGTTTCGTCAAAGGTATTATCATTCTTTTTAAAACTATCATTTCCAAATGAGAGCGGATTTGTATAAAAAGTATTGGAAAAATGTGTATGCCCTGTTATATTTTTGTTTAATTTTTGTGAGTAATTAAAATTGCTGATTGAATTAATTTTCATTTTATTGCTCCTTTATTTTTAATTTTACTAAAAATCTATTTGGTCCAATTGATGCACTTTCAAAATTTTCAAGGGGTTTATCTGTACGCATCAAAATAGTTGTATGAAATTTTTCAGAAGCAAGTTCTGCAAAACTTTTAAAATGAGCAATTGTTATTAAATCTTTTTTTGTTTTACTTGTTAAAAGCTTATCCAAATTGTGAACCTCAACAATTGTTCTTTTCCCTGTTTTTTGATATTCAAGCTCTGAAGCTTTGAGAATCTTTTTCAAGTCAAACACAGCTTTTAACATATCCGTATTTCCATTTTCAAGGAAATCATATTCTTTATAATTTACATCGAGAGATTTTCTTATGGAATCAGCTATAATTCTTGTTTTTTCTGCAGGTCCATATAACAATATACCGTTGCCATCCGGACCAAATGCATGTAAACCTGCTTTTTCAGTCACAAATGAATTTACATATTCTTGAATAAATTGATTTTTATCTATATAACTAAAATCACATTGGTCTATTTTTTCAATAGTTTCTTTATACAATTTACCAAATTCAAACCCTTTAATAAATTTAATACTTATAGTATCGTTGTTCTTCAGGCTGTTCAACACCTCATTTTGTTTTTCATTTTTTATTATCAACCTTAGATTAGAACCTTCTATACTGTTTTTTATAATTTCTTTAAATTTAATAAAATCTTCAGAATCTTTTTCTGTTTTTGAAACTAAATCTTCTAAACCATCTAAATAAAAATATGTATATTTGTTTTCTCTGTTATATAAGTCTTTTGCCTTAGGCAGCTCAGCAAGAATTTCTTCATTTAATTTTGCAAAGCCTTCTTTGTTTGCATCTATATTAACAAACTTGTCATCAACAATTGTTTGTAATTTCTCCAAAAATTGATTTGCAGTTTTTGATGTGACATTGTCAAAGAATAATATATCAGATTTATCTATTTTCCAGGCAAAATGGCTCAATGTTTGAACTATGCTATCATCTAAATAGTCAGATAAAGATTCCATTATTTTATCGTGCTTAATACTTTCAATATCCGATTGAAGTCTGCTAAAATCTGCCAAATCACCGGATAAATCAATTGTTTTAATTTCATCTGTAAAAATCAGTTTCATATGTTGTAAGGATTCAAGTTCTTTATTTTTGCCATTAGTAACATAAATCAATCGATTGTTGGTATTAGACGCAATAAGTTCTCTGAATTTGTTCAAATATTCTTCATTATTGGGTTTGCTCAAATCGTTTAATAAAGTATCGATATTTTCAATATTCAAGAAGGTATATTGCTTATTATTTTTGTAATTTTCTTTTGCACTTTGGGAAATTTTTGTTAATGTTCCAAAAAATTCATCCATAAACCCATTAGTGTATTTTGTAGAGGAATATGCTGTTTTATATTTACCGGACAATATTTGTGTAATATTTTTAGCTTTTTCAGACGGTATGTTTTCTAAATTTATCAGCGGCGGCAAATCAGGTACATTGTTCAACCTTAATTCTTTTAACTTAAAAAGATATTCCAAAGGTAGAATATCCTGCTTTTTATTAACCAGAGCTTTTACAAATTCTGATTTATCAAGAGGAAGTTTTTTTATTCTGTTTTGCCAGCTCATTTTTAATTCTTCAGGCAGTCTTTTTATAAATTTATCTATTCTTTCAAGTGAATAGTTATTTTCCGAAGCAATCTTTCCCCTTTTTAGAGAATTATAAACAAGCAATGCTCCTGAACCAAGCACAGCCAAACCGCCTAATGCTAACAATAATTTATGAGAATCACGGTTTTTCTCAGCTTTTGGTGTTGTCACTGAACGGTTAGTATTTGTTTGTACGGTATTTTTCTTAGTAGAAGATGTTACAATAGGTTGTTGCTTTAAATCCTGAAAACTTATAGTCATGTGCTACTCCAATATGTTGCTATATAAATTTTAAGTCTAAACATACATTTTTTTGTCAATAAAAATGTATTTGTTTTACAAAAATATAAATGGTTTTGGCGATAATAGAAAATATACATTTTACTGTTGAACAATATTATTTTTTAGCTCCAAGACAGGCATTATTAATCAATACTTTTATATGAAATCCAAAAACAGAATATAAATGCGTTGGTACATAGAAATTTTGATACAATGACAAAAATAGTAGACTTAAAAAATAGATACGCCTGCTCTTAAAATAGCAACAGTACCACTGACAAGATTAAAACATCACGAAAATCCCGAAATAGCTAAAAAAGCAAATGAAACATTGAAAATTATCTTTAACAAATAATAAAATTTTGGCAATTTTATCTATTAAAATTATTACAATAATTAAATATTTGCAAAAAATAATTATAATTAGAAATATATAACCCGAAGATATTATATTTGTGAAATTCTTCACGCATTTTTGTGAAATATTTTTCTTATTTTTTAACTTTTTGCTCAAACTATCTGCAACTTATGCTCAAACTATCTGAATGGTTACAGAAATACGCACTGTTTTTGAGTTGTACGGATAATTTGATTATTTCGGAATAGTCCGGTTCCGCAAATTTTCAAAAAAATTTAAAACAAAGTCGGAAAATTTTTCAACGGTCGGGATTTTTTTACACAAGCAAATTTCATAGTCCAATTTGAGTATTTTACTAATCATAGTAAACCAGTCCGCCACCCTTATTTTTATCGATTAATGTAAAGTGACCACAGATTTTATTTTCTCCAGAACGGACTATTTTCCCTGGTCCCATTAATGCATGATTGCGACTATCAAACTCCCCTGAATTTGATAAGCTTAAATCTACTTTCATTCCTATACCTGGTTTATTCGTTACGGATTTTATTCCGTCTTCACAACATAATACTAAAACAGGTTCATTTTTAGGAAGCTTTAAATTATTAATAAAATCATATATTTCAATAACTTTGCCATCTTTTACGCTTGTCCCGCTCATTTGCCAACCTCTAGGAGTTAATGAGGAACCTACACCGTGCCCTATAAGAATGTGTTTAATTTCTTTTGGAAAAGTTCCATCCGAAACAGATTCCATTATCCTTATTACGGAAGAAGAAAATGCTCCTTCTGCACTATTGTACTTTAAAGTACAGTTTGTTACACTAATAATAAAAAGTCGGTTGGGCATACATGCCCAACAACACTAAATATTAGCCGTCGGAAGCTGTATGATATTGTTTTCTTAAACTGGCTTAAATCGGACTTTATTAGGACATAAAATTACAAAGAATATTTTAAATCAAACTGAAAACTTTCAAAATCAAAGAAAATTTCGAGTCCAATTAATGTCCTATTAATCGTTGTTGGGTTGAAAGACCAACCTCTGTACTATGGATGTTTGTTTTTTATAATTACGGCAAAATATATTCAGCATCTACACTTATCAAGATATTTGTTCAATATTGTAATACTCAGACTCTATGTCAAAAATAATCAAACTGACTGTTTATTTATACTCAAAACGTCCCACCCTATCCGTATAAAAAGAGGTTGACTTTTGCCAAACAACATTTTTGAACTATTGTGGATATACTTGTAGTTTAACGGTACACTTCAGAAAGCCCAACCTGCAAGATTTTACATCTTTTTGTTTTTTGGGCATATTAATTTTTTAAGAATAAATTTTCCAAAGCAAACAATAAAATAAAATGTCATCCCGAATTTATTTCGGGATCTTACCGGTTGGAAACAGAAACTTTAAGTTGGTTAGATTCTGCACTTCTTAAGAACAGGCTCACACAAAATTTTTAAGATCCTGAAACACCGGGCAGGGGTATAAAATCATGCTTCGTCATTCAGCTCAACGGATTTTGCAGCCAGTTCCGCAGGACAGTTATGTTTTTTCTGATGTAATATATTTTTGTTTAAAAAGTAATGTAAGTCGGATTTACTAATCCGACAAATTTATATATAGAAAACAGTTTAGTTTTTATAACTATTGTTACAAATAAAAGAGTTTCATTATTTGTTAAAATCATTCTCTGTTAACAATAGAATCGACAATATCTTGATACTTTCCTGTTGCTTTAAGAATAAAATCACACATTTCTCTTACGGCACCTTTTCCGCCGTTTTTTGAAGAAATAAAAAGCGAATGTGTTTTAACTTCTTCAACAGCATCATTAGGGCAGCATGGCAGACCTACTGTCTTTAATACACAAATATCAGGTAAATCATCACCCATGTACGCAATTTCATCAGGTTTTAAGCTAAATTCTGACATAAAGTCTTTTAATGAAGCTATTTTGTTTTTACTGCCTTCATATAATTTTGTCATACAAAGATTTTTGAATCTGCAGCGAACAGTTCCGTTTTCTCTGGCTGTAATTATGGCGGTAACAAATCCGGATTTGCCTGCCATTATCACGCCCTGACCGTCTTTTGCGTTAAAAGTTTTATATTCGACTCCGTTTTCATCAAAAGTTAATGATGCATCTGTCATTACGCCGTCAACATCAAAGACCAGCGCTTTTACTTTGCTTGCTCTGTATTTTAAATCTATATCGCTGTTCATTATGCTACTCCCGCCTTTAAAAGGTCATGAATGTGCAGCAACCCCACAGGTTTACCTCTGTCGTCACAAACGGCGAGAGATGTAATAGAATGTTTTTCCATTATATGCAAGGCTTTTGCGGCAAGGTCATTGATTAAAATAACTTTAGGATTGCAAGTCATGACATCTTTTGCCTTAAGGTTTGACGTATTGTCGTATTTAAGAAGCGTTCTTCTGATATCTCCGTCTGTTAAGATGCCTGTCATTATTCCGTCTTCGTCAATAATAATTGCGCAGCCGAGTTTTTTTGCTGAAATAAGCTGAATTGTGTCATGAAAACTATTATTTTCATTTACAACAGGTATTCTTTCTCCTGTAATCATTAAATCTGAGACATGATACAATACACCCCTGCCAAGAGCTCCTGACGGATGGAACATAAGAAAATCTTCTTCCGTAAATCCTCTTTTTTTCAAAAGACATATAGCAACGGCATCCCCCATTGCAAGAGTAGCCGTAGTACTTGCTGTAGGAGCTTTACCCAGCGGGCAGGCTTCTTTTTCTACTGAAATATCAAGCACTATATCTGCTTTTCTCCCGAGCGTGGAATCTTTTTTTCCTGTCATTGCAATCATTTTTACGCCAAAACGTTCTATTAAAGGTAAGAGATTCATAAGCTCCGCTGTTTCACCGCTGTTTGAGATTGCTATAACAACATCATCTCTGGTTATTAAACCGGAATCACCGTGAGTACTTTCTGCCGGATGAAGAAAATAAGAAGGGGTGCCTGTGGAGGACAGGGTTGCAGCAATTTTTTTGCCTATATGTCCGGATTTTCCCATTCCGGTGACTATAACCCGTCCTTTGCAATTGTACAGGATATCAATTGCCTGTTCAAAGTCATCTCCGATTCTCTCTTTGAGTTTTAACACAGAATCTGCTTCTATCTGCAAAACTTCTTTTGCCAGATCGCAGATAGAGTTGATTTTATTTAGTGTTTGCAGCATATTAACCTCACCCTTGTTTTATCTGATTATATGATAAAAAAACGGTTAAATCAAAACGAATCAATTTCTCATACAGTCAACCAAAATTGACCTTTAATTACACGCCTGATTATTGACATTAGTAAATTTGTTTTTATTCACAAGAGTACGATGTTTGCCTTTAACATAAAGCTTCGTAACAGCTCAAAATCCACTATTAACCTTCATAAAAGGTTCTGTACAATTTAATCAACAGACGATTTTTTTACGGCTCTGTAAATTCCAGTTTTCTTGTTTCTTTGTTGTACTGCCATCCTTCTGTTAATTCATATACAACAAAATCAGCACCGTCTCCCTCCGCATCCAGCCAGCCCATGTTGTCTGTAGAGCTGCTCATAGCCTGACCGTTGCCGTTAGTAATACAAATATGCCCGGCTTTACCGTCTTTTGTAAATACTACAATCTTTCCTGCTGAAAGATTTTTTAAATCGTCTTCTTCAACATCAAGCTTTCTAAAACGTTCTGAATTTTCTTCAAAATATGATATAGAATCTTTTGCTTCACCTCTTGGCATATCATCATAATTATCTATGATACCGGCTGACAAAAAAGATTTTTTTACACCTGTATAACAATCTCCTACCGTTTTAATTTCATCAGAAATTGCCTCTGTATACAGTGCAAGACAAACCTCTGCATCAGTTGCATTTTTTCTGTTTATTCCAACATTATCTTCTACTTTAAATGCAAAATCACAGTTTTTTAAAAAAGCATATTTTAAATTATTAACAGGACCGTATTTTACAGAAGCAGGAATGTCTGCTGTATCCCCGATAATCACCATGTTTTCATCCAGAGTGATAATATCTACGGGTTCTTGCAATACAACGGCAGTAGATTCTTTTGGTATGGTATAGAATCTGCCTCCACCCGGCTCTAACGGAGCCGATACGGTTGTGCTAAAAATTTTTGCTGAAATTTTATCCATATAATTATATTCCTTATATATATAAAGAATATAGCTATAAATAAATTGATATTTTCTGAAAAAATATTTAATTATGTTAATAAAATTTTACAATTATTCTATACTTAGCTTTTAAAACATTTCAAGACCGCAATATTTTGTTCTTGCAACGTTTGCCGTATTCTCAAAAGCTAATGTAAGAACTTTGTTTATTACTGATTTTACTTTTGCAATATCACAAGCAAGCTCATCATTTCTTTTTTCTTCTGCCTGTTTCAAAGCAAATTTAAATTTTTCAAAACCAATCATGATTTAATACTCCCTTTTTTATTAACTTCACAATATACTTATCGGAAAATAAATATAAAAACTTTATACTTCTAATTAAATTATTAACAAATATTAACAATGAATTTAAACAATACACGATAATAAACAATTTGCCTATACCCGAAAGTAGAATTATAATCTAATTTATGGATATAATTACCCAAATAAAAAATAAAGTTATCGTGTCCGTACAGGCAATGCCATCAGAACCTCTTTACAGAGAGGAATGTATGATTGCAATGATGCAATCAGTTGTAAAGGGTGGGGCTGCGGCTTTGAGAGTAGCAGGTGTCCGTGATGTAATAAATGCAAAAAAATATTTTAACATTCCTGTGATAGGCATAACAAAACCGGAAGTTATCCCGCCGAATTGGAGAGAAATAGTTTATATAACACCAACAATAAAGGATGCAAAAGACCTTATACAGGCAGGTGCGGACATTGTTGCCCTTGATGGAACTTCCAGACCCAGAGGCGAAAATAATCTTAAACAGATAATTAAATTTATAAAAATAAACAAAAAACTTGTTATGGCTGACGTGTCTACATTGCAAGAAGGCATAAATGCAAGGCTGCTCGGCGCTGATATTATATCTACAACTCTTTCAGGCTACACGCTGGAATCTCCGGATACATCTGAGGAGCCTGATTTTGAACTTTTAAAAGGTCTGGTTGAGTCGGTTGATTGTCCGGTCATTTTAGAAGGACGTATATGGCAGCCGTCACAGGTTGATAAAGCTTTTGAGATAGGCGCTCACTCGGTAGTAATAGGCTCTGCAATTACCAGACCACAGCTTATAACAAAAAAATTTGTAAACAGAAACGAAAGAATTATAAAAAACGGATAAGCTATGACTCATTTAAAAAAGGCTCTGGGGATTGATATTGGCGGAACAAAAATATGTTACGGTATTGTAGATAGAAATGGCAATGTTCTGTCAGATATAAAAAAAACTCCTACTCCCAAAACCTCTGCAGAAATTTATGATACGTTGAAAAATATTATTCAAGAAAACTACAGCAATATTGATGTAGTAGGTCTTTCCTCTGCAGGTGCAGTAAATCTTGACAATACAAGAGTGGTAAGTTCTACCCCGAATTTACCTCACGGATATAACAATATAGATTTTTCAACCCTTTGTGATAAAAAAGTATATGTTGAAAATGATGCCAATTGTGCAGTTGTTGCTGAAGCAGCTATAGGTGCGGGCAAAGGATATCATACCGTATTGATGGCGACAATCGGAACCGGTATCGGCGGCGGTGTATATTCTGACGGAAAATTGTTTAGAGGTGCACAGGGTAATGCCCTTGAAGTCGGCAGTCTGAAAATTTTTGCGGACAAAAGACAAAAATGCACCTGCGGCAGATACGACTGCTGGGAATCTTATGCCTCAGGAACCGGTTTAAAAAACTGTGCACAAAAAGGTGCACTGGAATATGAAGAGTTTAAAACGAGTATTTACAAAGACAAAAATCCGGAAGATATAACGACTTATGATATTACTGACGGTGTAGCAAAAAAAGATGCTTTTTCCGTTCGTGTATTTGAACAATGGCTGTATTATATGTTTATAGGACTTGTATCGCTTACGGATATATTCAATCCTGATTGCATAGTGATTTCCGGCGGTATGTGCAAATTTATAGACGTACAAAAGATGGAAGACAATATAAATAAAGAATCCGTAGTAACTGATGTTAAAGTAAAAATAGCTCAAACAGAAAATCGTGCGGGTATGATCGGGGCAGCTATACTTGCTCTGGTGCATACATGATGACTGTGAGCCGTATAATGACAACATGAAATCATCTGAAAATTGTATTTAAAACATTATCTCTATATGCTAAACTTTATCTGGTTCTTATTTTTTTAACACATGTAAAAATAATGAAGAATTGTATTCAAAAAAATTCGTGATAAGACTCTGCAGAACAAAATAATCCGGTGAATTGTTTTGTGCGAGGTAAATGACGTGAACGAATTTTTTGACAAAGTGAACACACACAACAAAGTTAGCAGTTGCGAACCTGTTTTAGAAACTTAACAAAATTAAATGTAAGTGAATGTCCTTTGATGATTTTTTTGCAAAGACACGTTGCACTGAATCAAAGCCCTTTTACAAAACTTGATATAGTCAACTTTCGTCGGGCAGAGAAGCAAAATAATCAAATCTGAACAGGTTTGGCTGTGACACCGGCTTAAATTTAATGTAATTATGGAAGCAATAAAAGATATTTTTAACAAGAATTTTATCAATTTATTTTTAGGTCAGTTGCTCACCCATCTGGGTGATGCCGCTATACAGATAATACTGATGGCAATACTGGTAAACAGTGTAGATAAGCCGGGCAGTTTAATAGCTCTTATGCTGTTTTGTTTTGTATTTCCTTCCTTGATTGTCAGTATCTTTGCAGGAAGTGTTGTAGACCGTTTTTCCCGTAAAAAAATAATGATATACAGTTCATTGTACAGAGGGTTGGTTCTTGCTCTGTCAATCGGTCTTTACTTAAATTTTGCTGGTAATGCTTCTCTTGTACCAATGATAAAAATATACGGTATAGTGCTGAGTCTTTTAATCGGGACAGGTACAGCTTTTTTATATCCTGCAAAAATGGCTTCGGTGCCTAATGTCGTAGATGTACAGGGATTAAAAGCAGCAAACTCTCTTATATCAGGCTCCGGAACATGGGCGTTAACATTCGGAGCACTGGTTGCTAGCACGCTACTTTTGCATATCGGCATACTGAATATGTTTTATATGTGTTGTGCTATGTATTTTGCAGCACCTGTATTTTTATACTTTGTCAATTTAAGATATGATGAGGAGTCTAATTCATCCAGTTTTGACTTAATGAAAGATATAAAACAAACAGCAGCTTTTCTTGATAAACACAAAAAAGCGCTTAATATGATTTTGCTGGCTGTTGTTGTTTCATTGATTTCCGTTACTTTCTATAATGCAATGAATACGCTTGCAACTGACGTTTATCAGGTAAGTGTGCAAGGTTTAGCCAGACTGAAATGGATGCTCGGCTGCGGTACATTTTACGGCGCATGTGTAATGATGTTGTTCGGACAACGTCTCAAGACTACAAAAACACTTGTAACCGCATTTTTGGGGTTATTTGTATTTCTTGTTACAGCTGCTTTTTGTACAACATTTTTTAAGGCAAGAATTTGGCTCGGTGCAATAGGGCTTTGTGCTTCAGTGTTAAAAATTACTGTTGATACAATATTGCAAAAAGTTTCGCCTAACTTTATAAGAGGTAAAATTTTTGCATTTGCATCTATGCTGGAAACATTTGTATCGTTGGTCGGCATAGGGTTTGTTTCCGTGTGTGCTGATATTATACAGCCTCTTGCTATATTCCATGGAATTGCAATTCTTTCGGCTGTAATGGTTGTTTTACTGCTTGCTTTAAACAAAGATTTCAGATATTTTGTGCTAAGAATCACATTGGGACAGATATTCAAATGTTTGTTTAATTATAAATTTGAAGGCGTTGATAATATTCCCAAAAAAGGTAAAATCATACTCGCTGGCAATCACACAGGACATTTAGATCCGTTTATTCTGCAAATGGCAACAAAACGCAATCTGTGGTTTGTTACGGGACCTGCTGCTTTTAAAATTCCTGTTATCAGACACATGCTCAAATGGTTTAATGTACTGCCTTTGAATTTTGGTGCAGGAATAGAGGCAATTGAAGCAGGCGTAAATAAACTAATGCACGGTGAAGCAGTTATTATATTTCCGGAAGGCAAATTTACGGCAGACGGTACTCCATGTAAATTTCACAGGGGGGCATCTGTTATGGCAAAAGAGGCAAATTGTCCTATTGTACCGTTTGCAATAAAAGGCGGTTTTGAAGCCTGGGGAAAAATTCGAAAAAATCCAAAATTATTTACAACAATAATTATCCAGTTTGGTCAACCGATTACTGATTTGTCAGGCACTGACAAAGAAATAACAAAAGAACTTGAACAGCGTGTCAGATTTATGAAAAATTCTCTGGAATGCAGAGCATTTTATAAAATTAAAGATACTGAGTATACAAATTTCCTCGATATAATGAAACAATACAGTGATACTTACGGACAGACAAAAGCGGTATCCCTTAAGGTTAAAGACGGATATGAGGAGATAAGCTATATAGACTTAAAGCGACGTGCTAAAAAATTTGCCAATTATATGATGGAAAATGCAGATGTTCAAAGAGGCGACAGAATTGCAATGCTTTGCGAATCACGTCCCGAGTTTGCGGTAGGTATATTTGCTTCTATCCAAACAGGTGCAATAACCGTTCCTCTTGATATAAAATTAACAGTTCCCGAGCATACGCATATACTGTCTGACTGTACCCCAAAAATTCTTCTTTGCTCAAGTCATTATCTTGATCATGCTTTAGAACTTAAAAATAATGTTCCATCGATTCAGCAGATTTACGTTCTCGACGATGAAGAAAGACAACATCCGGAAATACTCTCTGTATCAAAACTTGATGCTGATGTTGAAAAAAGTTTCAAGCGGGCACGTTCTATGGATGAAACAGCTCTTATTGTTTATACATCAGGGACAACAGGCAACCCTAAAGGTGTAATGATAAGTTTTGGCAATATCTATTCTCAGATGAAGGATTTTGAAAAAATATTTAAGCTCTCAAAAGATAATACTCTTCTGTCTATTTTACCGTTAAACCATCTTCTTGAACTTAACGTCGGTTTCTTTGGAATGTTGTTTATGGGCGCTAAAATTGTTTACATAAAAACTCTGAACCCGAAAGAGCTTTCTGCCGCTATGAAGGACAAACAAATTACAAACATGATAGTTGTTCCTCTTGTGGCTAAAATGCTGAAAAACAGTGTTGATAAGCAGTTAAAAAAGAAACCTGAACATGTACAAAAGATGTTTAAACTAATGTATGCTGCAGCAAAATATATGCCGAGATTCGTCAGAAGAATTATGTTTAAATCAATTATAGACGGCTTTGGCGGCAAATTTGAATGTTTTATATCAGGCGGTGCGCCTCTTGATGCTGAAATAGCGGAATTCTTTGAAAGAATAGGTGTTCCTGCTTTTGAAGGATACGGATTGACAGAAACCAGTCCGGTAATATCCACAAACCGCTATGAAGCTCACAAAATCGGAACTGTTGGCAAACCGCTTCCTTCCGTTACGGTAAAATTGTCAGAACAGGGAGAGCTGCTTGTGACGGGACCAAACGTTATGCAGGGCTACTATAACAAGCCCGAAATGACCGCCGAAGTTATTGACGAGGACGGCTGGTTCCACACTGGCGATATCGGAGAAATCGACAAAGACGGATTTATAAAAATTACCGGAAGAATTAAAAACATGATTGTTTTGGGCGGCGGCAAAAAAATCTTCCCCGAAGAAGTGGAAGCAGTCCTTGAACAGTCACCTTTAATAAAAGAACTTTGCGTTCTTTCTTTAAAGATAAAATCCGGAAATAAAGCGGGTACGGAAGAAGTTGGAGTAATTATTGTTCCGTCTGATGAGCTTGCGCAAAAGCCGGATGAGGAGATACAAAAAGAACTCGAAGCCGAGGTTAAAAAACTTTCGTCAGCAAACCTTGCCTCTTATAAGACACCTACGGTAGTAGTATTTAGAAGAGAAGATTTGCCGAAAACCTCTACACAAAAGGTTAAAAGAAAAGACCTGCTTGCATGGTATGAAGGTTTGCAGGCAGAAAAGGTGTAAAAACGTGAAAAACTTTTTATCGAAATTTATAATATTAACTTTTTGCGCAGGACTTTGCACCGGCGCTATCTGCTGTAATGCCGGTGCAGAGGCAACTACATTGAATAAGGAATATAAAATTTTCAAATGTAATGAAGAAGGCACATGTATTGTGCGAAATAAAGTATTAAAATCTTCAATAGCAGATAAAGATGCTAATGTATTATTGCCTTTTGAATACTCTAGCATATCCATTGCGACCGACGGAAGCAATAATTTTATTTTAAGAAAAGATAATAAAACCGGTATTGCCGACAAAAACGGAAAAATCATTATTCCCTGCGAGTATTTGCTGATAATACACTTAAAAAATACCGGTAAATATAAAATTAAGCCTGACTGGAGTGAAAATGTCGGGCTTGCAGATATGAAAACAGGACACATAGATGTTCCGCCGGTGTATCAGTATATTGCTCCAATGCAAAACGGTGCATATCTTGTAGAAAATAACGATAAACAGGGCGTATTAAACGAAAATTTTAAACTTATTATTCCTGCGGAATACTATTTTATAATGCTTTTTCCGGGGCATAAATACTACAGGCTGCACAAGGTAGTTACTTTTACAAATCAGGAAGGATTGCCACAAACTCAGGACAAATACGGTATATCAGATATAAACGGTAATATTGTTGTACCTGTTGAATGCAGTTGGATAGACAAAAATTTATCTTCGTATAAACAAAAAGTTATTAAAGACGGTAAAAATTATATTTTTGATGCTAAAACAGGTGTTTTACAGAAAGTTTAAGAAAGAGCTAATGTAGTGAACGAATTATGCATAAGAATATAAGTTGTCAGATGACGGTTTGAAAAACAGATAGGAGAAAAAGTGGAACAATTTGTATTTACTCACAATGTTAAAATTGCACTTGTAATTTTATATTCGTTTATATTTTTGCTCCTTGCAATTGTAAAAATTGCTCAATGGACAACAAAAAAAGATTTAGACAATATCTGGATAAGGATAAAATCTTTTCTTTTAATCTGTGTATTTTTCACAGCTGCATTTTGTTTCAACAAAATAGTTGCGTTTCTGTTTTTAATGCTTATTAGTTACCTGTGTTTAAAAGAATTTTTATCGTTGATTCCGACAAGAAAGACTGACAGAAAAGTACTTTTGTGGGCTTACTGGTCGATTCCTGTTTCTTACTACATTGTATATATACACTGGGCAACACTGTTTTATCTGTTTATTCCTTTGTATATGTTTATTCTTATTTCTGTTCGTATGGTGATGTCGAGCAATACAGAAGGTTTTTTAAAGAACCTTGCTGTTATACAGTACGGATTGATGACAACGGTTTATGCACTCGGATATCTGGGAATGACCGCAATAATACCTATGCAATATAACCCTAAAGGCGGTGCGATTGGTTTATTATTTTATATTTTGATACTTACTGTTAGTAATGATTTTATACAGATGTTTTGCGGAAAAGCTTTAGGAAAACACAAAATTATACCAAAAGTCAGTCCTAATAAAACGTGGGAAGGTTTTATAGGCGGAGTAATCGGTACAACAATATTATCGGTTGTTATGGCTTATTTCTTAACTCCGTTTACTCTGTTACAATCAATTTTTGCAGGTGCAGTACTGGCTGTATTCGGCTTTTTCGGTGATGTGACAATGTCCGCCATAAAAAGAGATATGGGCGTAAAAGATACAAGCAGCTTAATACCCGGGCATGGCGGTATTCTTGACAGACTTGACAGTCTTCTGTTTACGGCGCCGTTGTTCTTCCATTATTTTGCATACATTAATACAATAGTATTTACAAGAGGGTAATGATAATGTTTTATGACTTTTTAAAATACATAACCTTTACTTTTTTAATAAAACCGTTTATTTATCTGGTATTCGGTGTAAATGTTTCCGGCGCGGACAATCTTCCTAAAATCAATAAAGGTGCATCTATAATTGTTGCAAACCACAACAGCCATTTTGACACATTAATCTTGATGTGTTTATTCTCAGGATCTCAAATATTAAAAATACATCCGGTTGCAGCGGCTGATTATTTTTGCAATACAGCAATAAAAAAATTTATTTTTACAAAACTGCTGGGTATTATCCCTCTTTCCCGTAAAGTAAAAAAAGCAACTGAAGAAGAACTTTTTAAAGACATAAATGAACCTTTGAGAAAAGGGCAAACAATAATTATTTACCCTGAAGGAACCAGAGGAACAGACAATACACTTTCTAAATTCAAATCAGGTGTAGCTCATATAGCAAGAATGAATCCTGATATACCTGTTGTTCCGTGCTATATTAACGGTCCTGACAGAATTTTGCCAAAAGGCAGCTTCTTGTGGGTGCCTTTTATAGCGGATGTATACATATCAGAACCGGTATACTATGACAATACTTCGACAAAAGACTTTACTGCACGCATACAATCAGCGGTAGAAAAATTGAAAGATGAACACAAACGAAGAGAAGAGTTATAATAAATAAGGGAAAAATTATGATTTCATACGGAAAATATAGTCTATTCTTTTGATTGACTAAATATAATAAATTTGTTATTATTTGCGCAAAACAGTGTTCTATTTAATTTATTCGATTTAAAAAAATCACGACCACAAAGAGATAAAGGAGTTGAAAAGATGTTAAATATCCCCAAAAATCAAATTTTTTACGGACCGTCAGGCTGCAGCAAAAGTTTTAATCTTATTTTGGAAGCACTAAAAATTACTGGCTCCCCGCTGATTAGTCCGGATAAAAATCATATATATACGGAAGAAGAATGCACAAAATTAATTGACGAATTCGATAATAAAAAAAGAACGGGAGAAATTGAATTAATAAGCTTTCATGACTCATATTCTTATATTGATTTTATCGAAGGCAGCAAACTTGATATAAAAGACGGCAGAAATTTATCCGGATATGAAATGAATTTTACAGATCGCTGCGGCTGTTTTAAAAAGATAGCGCAAAGAGCTTTATTTGAATGTCTTGATATTCCTCTGATAAAGAAATTACAGATTTTTTCTTTTACAAAACTTATGGAATATTTTAGGGAACTTTATCCTATGGGCTCGGTGTTCAGTATTGAATCATCGACATTTGAGCTTGTACGTTATACAAACAAATCAATAGTAATAAAGCCAAATTCACAGTCGGCAATGCTGGAACTTTTATATGAACCTTTTGAAAAAATGCTTGAAAAGAGTATTCAAAGAGATATTCAAGGTCATGAACTTAAAGAAATTCTTGAGCCGTACAAAGGTTCTATAGCTTATTATAATGCAATATTTTTAAAATTAATTGATATATATGAAGCTGCCAAGATAAAACTTATTGAAGAATTTTACCGTGGCTCGTACGAACTCAAAAAAGAAAACATGAAACCTTTTGTTTTAATAATAGAAGAAATCGACAATACAAATATCTCAAAAGTATTTGGAGAACTCATATCCCTGCTTGATGAAGACAAAAGAGGTCAGAGAATAGTCAGATTACCATATTCTCAGGAAAGATTTATGGTTCCTGAAAATTTATACATAATTGGTACAATAACAACACCAAGCTATTTGACAGACTACAAAAACTGGAATATTTTATTAAGAAAATTCTCGTTTGTGAAACATTCGCCAAACCCTGCAATGGTTGCAGATTTTGGATGTAATTTCAGTGAAAAGTTCAAAATTTTAAACGAAAGAATTTCGCTTGTACTTGGTGAAGAATATCAAATCGGACATGGATTTTTCTTAAAAACCAAATATGAAAATGCAGACATTAACAAATTAAAAGAACTCTGGTACAGATATGTATATCCGAGATTAAGGCTGTATCTTAACAAAGATTTTGACAGAATGCAGGCTATACTTGGTGCGGCTAAAGATGACGGTTCTTCTTTTATAAAAACAAGAAACTGTATAAAATTACCGAATAATTACCAGCTTGATGAATCGAAAAAATTTATATATGCTGATCAAAATGCAGATAATTTTGATTTTCAACAGGCTTTAGAATATGCTTTCAGCTAATTTAAATGACTGAGCGGAAACCTGCTCAGTCATTTTTAATTTTTGGGGTATCCTGGTCTTTTTAGTGTATACTGCGATATAAATTTAAAAGCGGGAAAAGAAACCTTCCCGCTTTTTTATAAAGTTTAATTAGGATAATCTGCATCATCTGTTTCAACAATGTCAAAATCCCGTTTTTTCCATCCTTTAAATCCGCCCAAAAGCTCCATTACCGGATATCCTTTATCAGCAAGTATGTAAGCGGCTTTTTTGCTTTTCTGACATAAGAAAGAATAGGTATATATAATGTTAATCTTGTCTTTTGAAAGCTGTACGAGCTGTTCTTCAAGCTGGTCAAACGGGATATGAACGGCATAGGGAATATGACCTTTTATGTAATCGTCATAATCTCTTACATCAATGAGATTGAATTCCTCAAGATGTTTTTCCATAAGATGTTTCAATCTGTCCGGACCTATCATAAATGCAAGTTTTTCCAGAAAAAAATCTTTTGCTTTTCCCGTGTCTTTTGTTCGTTTTAAAATGTCTTCATGTTTCATTTTTATCTCCTTTAATTTCTTTTTCAAATTAAAGGAAAATATATTTTATTTCATTCGACAAAAGTAGCATTTCAGTCTCTGTTAAGCGGTATTATTTTCCAAACCTTCTGTTTCTCCGGTCAAATTCCATAATAGCTTTGTCCAGCTCTTCTTTATCAAATTCCGGCCAGTATGTGTCCGTCACATATACTTCCGAATATGCTATCTGCCATAAAAGGTAGTTGCTTATGCGTTTTTCACCGCCTGTGCGGATAAGCAGATCAGGATCTGGTATATTTTTTGTGTATAAATGGCTGGAAATTGTTTCTTCTGTTATTTCTTCAGCAGATATCCCTTCTTTTACAATTGTTTTAAGCGCATTCGTTATTTCATCACGGGAACCGTAATTAAAAGCTATATTGAGATTGACGCCAGTGTTGTTTTTTGTTCGGTTTTCCGCATTGTGCACTATTTCAACAAGTTTTTTATTTAATTTTGAAAGATCACCGAGAAATCTAATTTTAACATTCTCTTTGTGCATTTCTTCCAGTTCGTTTAAGAGAGTTTTTGCAAGCAGATTCATTAAAAATTCGACTTCTTCTTTTTTTCTGTTCCAGTTTTCCGTAGAAAAAGCATATACAGTCAAATATTTAATTTCGTATCTGTCAAAAAGCCGCATTGTGCCTCGCAAAGAGTCAACACCTTTCTGGTGACCGACTGCGGAAGGAAGATGTTTTTCTTTTGCCCAGCGTCTGTTGCCGTCCATGATTACGGCAATGTGTTTAAGATTTGTTTTTTTTACTATTTCTTTGATATTTAATTCTTCTGCTGTTTCCAAGCTTTTATCCTTTATAAATTATTAATGTCTCCGGTCTTGTGTATTCATATCAGCATACATTTTAAGACTCTCACAAAATAAGTTTATTATCGTACAACCTTTGTGATTTGCTATCCTGATATGTTGACATTATAATATTATAACAAAATAAAATTTAGGGGCAAAACAGTGAAAAAACCTGATTTGATAGTAAAAACTCAGGAGAAAAATAATAAGCGTAAAAACAAAATACGTTTTTACTATTCTTTTCTTACAATAGTTTTGTTGATTTGTCTCGTGCAAATAGGGATAAGTGCTTTTAATAATATAACAAAAAGCATAAGCTACCACGGTAAAATTAAAAAAATGAAAGCTTTAAATCAGCAGGCTTACGCCGAAAACAGAAAGCTCAAAGAAGAGCTTGAGGACTTCAGCTCTTTAAAAAGTCTGGAAGCAATAGCCAGAAATAATCTTAAAATGGCAGGTGAAGATGAAGTGCTCGTAATTATCAATAAGCCCCAGCCAGCTGTTGAGGAAAATAAGAAGAAAAAAACAGTAAAACACAAAAACACAAAACCTGCTAAAACTAAATTATAAAAAAGAGAAAGCTCCTTTGTATTTTCATACTTAAAGGAGCTTTGTTAATAATGTTGCGACATAGAAGTAAAAACCTTACTTCTGTTTGCTTTTCAGCATTTTGTTACAAACTGTAGCGCTTATCATTGTTTACTTTATGGCTACCAGTTTGGCTGAGATTCCTATATTTGAATTAATCATTTTTGCACTTGCAATTGCCATTGAGCGTCTTTTTTTTGCACCTCTTAAAAGAAATGCTACACCTTCGCTTATGTTGCTTGCTGCTCTGTTTGCTTTTTTTAACATTAACTGTACCCCTGTTTTCAATACGCTTAGTCTAATCTTGTGATGTCTTAACTTTTTTATGACATCTATATTCTTTTTATCGGGTCAATTAAAATTTTCTTTAGGATTTTATCTACTTTTGTTACATAAGTTTACAATACAAAATAAAAAGCCTTTAACAGATGTGTTAAAGGCGTATTCGGTTAGTAATTTGGTAGTTAGGTTATAGAGTTTATGGAGTTATTAGGATTAAACTTTATTTTAATAATTAAGAACTATTTTCTATTTCATACACTTCTGTTTTTTTAATGAGTGTGAAGAAAAAAAATTTACTGAATTGAATATATTTATTACAAAAGTTAACAATTTATTTCTAACACACAAAAACCATTGTTTAAGCAGTATGCCGTACAATGGTTTTTGTATTTAAAATAATAAATAAAAATCTTTGAAATATCAGGTAATAATCTGGACATAGATATGGCGTGATCTTGGTTTATTGTCAAAATCTATAAGCACAATCTGCTGCCATGTTCCTAAAAGTAAGGCTCCGTCTATTAACGGAACGGATACGGAACTGCCTAAAAGAGCAGCTCTGACATGCGCATAACCGTTGCCGTCATGCCATGTATCGTCATGATGATAGCTTTTGTCCATAGGTGCAATATCGTCTAGAATATCGGGCAAGTCCTTAACCAGTCCCGGTTCATATTCTATAGTTGTAATCGATGCTGTGCTTCCCGGAAGCGCAACTATAACGCATCCGTTTTTCAGATTATGCTGATATACTGCGGATTTTACCTTTTGTGTGATATCAATAATATCCGTAAATCCACGGGTATTTATTGTAAAATTTTCCGTATAAACAGTCATTACCTGGCGTCTCCTGTATATTTATATAAATCTATATCTCTTACTCTCATTGCAAAATAAGGTTTGGATTGATTTTTTTCTTTTATAAATATTATAAAAGTATTATTAAAGAAGAAATTTCTCCCTTTTTGTTTTACAGCAACAGGCATAGACATTACCTTTATATCCATGATTGCTTCGCTTTTTAATTTTACGCCGGTATTGTTCATATTAAAATCAGCAGTCTGCAAAGCCTGAGAAATATAAAGTTTGTCTGTATGAAGAATTTCTTTGTTGCACAATTCCGGATAGCCTGTTTTTGCTTTCAGGCTCATAAACGGGACTTTTAGTTTATCACCTGCTGCAAATTTTTTATTTCCTTTATATTTTTGTGATTTTATGTTCAGGTCATTATATAAATCTTCAAAATTAAAGTTCAGGTTTGTTCTGTATAAAATAACCTCATCTTTATCTGATTTCAACGAAACTGCATAATCAAACCGGTTGTTGTAAAAAAGTACATCTACACCGTTATAAAGGTTTTGCGGGCTGTTTTTGTCAATACCGAAGTACTGCACTTTTTGTTTGCTTCTTGCAAATTTTTCAACACCGAGGATATCAAATCTTGTTGTGAATTTAAAATCTTTTAGAAGCATAGAATAAATAAGATATGCATTTGTCGGGTCATTCCAGTTTACATTGTTTAAAAGTTCGCTTTTTTCTTTGAATTTGTTCCATATTGCATCTTCAATTTGTTTTTTTAAGGCATTATTTGTTCTGCCGTAAGCAACGTAATAAGAATCTTGCGACAGCATATTCTTTTTAAATTCCTGACGATTTAATATTTTTACATTCTGAGGAGTTCCGCCGTTGAACATAATATAGCCTTTTACAATATTGTTCATAAACTCATTCCAGGCGAGCTGAAATGTTGCAACCCACAGTCTGTCCTGTTGTTTAAATTCCGATGAAAAAGCCGGCAGCATTTCAGGTGCGGTGTTTTTGTTTTTTGCGAGTGCAATACCGCCTGTGAGAATAAAAGCCGTAAGTATAAATGTTAGAAATATTTTTTTCATAAAAACTCCCTGTGAATATGTCTAATTTACTGTAATATGAAATTGTTGTTACAAGTTTAATTTTTATTAGTATAAAACAAAGGTAAACATTTGTAACCTGACCGGATAATTATAATCAATTATTTTTTATAAAAACACTTTATATATATAAGGTTAGTTCAGACAGGTTATTTTATGTTTGGTTGTGTAAAAAGTCTTTATTCTTTAGGAAGAACGATTTATTCGTCAAGAACAGCCGGTGCATCTGCCGGTACAATGTTTGATGCTTTTGTTCATACAATGAGCCGTCCCCATATTGCAAGGCAGTCGGCAAGAAAAATTGTTGCACAGACGCAAGAAGCAGCTACTCAACTGGAGAAAACAGCGGATGAAATATTAAGAAAATCCGGAGTTGATGCAGAGGTTTCCTGCAGGGTAAAAAGTGTAGATTCAACAGCAGCAAAACAGATAAGATATATGCAGGGGTTTGATACGTACGAAAATCAGCGAAGCAAAGTTCTTGATATTATATCAGGCAGAGGTATGACAGAATTAATCGGAGATTCATACGGCATAAGATACACTCTCAAATCAGGCAGTTTTGATGATTTATTTAACGCTATTGCTGACAGAACAAGAACTCATTCCGATTTCTTTGTAAAAAGTATTGAAGATTACCATGGCTGTAATATAACACCCTATGCAAACAAAAATATTCTTGATAATTATGCAAGCCTTGTTTATAAAGATACAAAAGGGAATATAAAACAAACAATTGCAACCAGTGCCGAAAAAAAATCGGGCTATACTCGTGATAATATTAACGCAGCTATAAACGGTACAAATACAGAAATACAGGTTGGCGGTAAATTCACAAATCCGTGGGGTGATGTTGAACATTATTTATATGATATAAGACAGGGCAAACCTCTTGATTTGTCAAAATTAACACCTGAACAAAAAGAAATTGCACTGAAACTTCAAAGGGAATATAAAAAATTACTGCAAAACAAAAAAGCAAATGACTATTTCACTACAAACTATTTAAATAAAATCTGGGAATATTTAAGAAATTCCGAGCTTAAAGGACTTGATGCACCGGAACTTCCTCCGTTCCCTGCAGGTTACAGTGATGTATTGAGGGCGGAAAATATCATGAAACTTGCGCATTCTTAGAATGTTTTGTCATAAACTGTCCGGGAAAATTCGTGATAAAACTCTGCCAAACAAAACAATCCTGTGAATTGTTTTGTGAGAAAGAAACAGCTTAATTTGCTTTACTTATTTTTTCCGCAGCAGTTTTTATATTTTTTCCCGCTTCCGCAAGGGCACGGGTCGTTTCTGCCGATTTTGTCGACTCTGTGTACTGGAGAATGAACAGTTTCTTCCTCATATTCTGACGGCGCCTTAAATTCCTGTGCTGCCTGAGACAGCTGTGTCTGTATCACATCGTCGTCTCTTCTGTTTACAATCTGTACACCAAAACGGGTCCTGAACAGGTATTTAACAGTTTCTGACTGGATTTCATACATCATATTGTTAAACAGGTCATAAGCTTCTCTTTTGTATTCAATAAGCGGGTCTTTTTGCCCGTAAGCTCTGAGTCCTATACCGTCACGGAGCATATCGATATTGTGCAGGTGGTCAATCCATTTGTTGTCTACAACCCTTAACAAAATATCTTTTTCGATATTTCTCATAACATTTGTATGAGAGAACGGTTCTTCGGGAGTATAACCGGTTTCATACTGTTCCTGAATACTGTTATAAAAGCTTATTGTCTCTTCTTCGTGTTCTCTGTATGCATCTATTGCAAGTTTTTTGAACTTTTCAAAAATAGATTCATAGCTCAAGCCTTGAATATCATTGACTTCAAGATAAGATAACTGCGGCACAAGGGAATGTACCTCTTTTATCATACCCTGCAAGTCCTCGTAGATGTATTCTTGAGGATTCTGCCCCGGAGAAATGTAGCTTTTTATGATTCTGTCCATTTCTCTTTCAATCATGTAATAAATATCAGCGGTTAAATCTTCGCCTTTTAACACTCTGCGTCTCTGGCTGTAGAATTTTTCTCTTTGAATATTCATTACATCATCGTATTCAAGTACGCTTTTTCTTATGTCAAAGTGATATGTCTCAACTTTTCTCTGCGAAGCCTGAATCTGTCTTGTGATAAGTTTTGATTCAATTGCCATATCCTCTTCAACATTGAGGGTGTTCATAAGATTGATAATATGCTGCCCGCCGAAAATCCTCATCAAATCGTCTTCTAATGATAAGAAAAATCTTGTTGAGCCGGGGTCGCCCTGTCTTGCTGCACGCCCTCTCAGCTGGTTGTCGATACGGCGTGATTCGTGTCTTTCAGTACCTATTACGTGTAAACCGCCTGCCTGAACTACTTTTTCGTGTTCTGCTTCTGTTATGGCTTTAGCTTCTTTTAAAGCAGCCTCTTTTTGTGCTTCATAATCCGGACTGTCCGGTGTAATACCTTTGTTATCAAGCATATCCTTTGCAAGATATTCTGCGTTACCGCCTAAAAGAATGTCGGTGCCTCGTCCTGCCATATTTGTTGCAATAGTCACAGCTCCCCATCTGCCTGCCTGTGCAATGATATATGCTTCTTTTTCGTGGTGTTTTGCGTTTAATACGTTATGTTTTATGCCTCGTTTTTTCAATAAATCAGACAGATACTCGGATTTATCGATACTGATTGTACCGACAAGCACGGGTCTGCCTTTTTCATGCATCTTTATAATTTCGTCCACAACCGCAAGGTATTTTTGTTTTTGCGATTTATAAACAACATCCGGCAGGTTGATTCTGATATCCGGCTTGTTTGTAGGAATTGTTGTTACTTCAAGATTGTAAATCTTGCCGAATTCAGCTTCTTCTGTCATTGCAGTACCTGTCATACCGGCAAGTTTGGGATACAGTCTGAACAGATTCTGGAAGGTAATGCTTGCAAGAGTCTGTGTTTCATCCTGAATTTGAACGCCTTCTTTAGCTTCAACAGCCTGATGAAGTCCGTCTGACCAGCGGCGTCCTTCCATTAAACGACCTGTAAATTCATCAACGATTATGACTTCGCCGTTTTTAATTACATAGTCGGTATCTTTTTGATACAATTCTTTTGCCTTAAGGGCTTGAAACAGATGATGAGCATACTGGTTGTGCACATCAAACAAATCTTCTATACCGAGAAGCTTTTCTGCATGGTCTATGCCTTCTTCTGATAAAATAACATTTTTGTTCTTTTCATCTACTTCATAATCCACATTCTTTTGTAATTGCGGAGCAACTTTTGCCATGGTCTGATAAAGCTGAGCCGACTGCTCGAGACGTCCTGAAATAATCAACGGTGTTCTTGCCTCGTCAATTAAAATAGAGTCGACTTCATCGATAATTGCATAGTTGTAAGGACGCTGAACAAGCATGTCCAAACTGCCTGCCATGTTGTCTCTTAAGTAGTCAAAACCGAATTCGTTATTTGTTCCGTAGGTGATATCGCAGGCATAGGCAGCTTTTTTACGTTCAAAATCATCATAGCCCCGTTCAGAATTAGCAAGAATAACGCCTACACTGAGACCGAGGAATTTATAAATTTTGCCCATCCACTCGCTGTCACGCTTTGCAAGGTAATCGTTAACAGTAATTACATGAACACCTTTGCCGGTCAGTGCATTTAAGTATGCCGGCAGAGTAGCCACAAGAGTTTTACCTTCACCTGTTCTCATTTCTGCAATATGTCCGTTATGCAAGAATATACCGCCTATAAGCTGTACATCAAAGTGGCGCATGTTAAGAACTCTTTTGCCGGCTTCTCTTACAACGGCAAAGGCTTCCGGAAGTATTTCATCGAGTGCTTTTTTTTCTAAAGCTCTGTCTTTTTTAGTATCTGATGAAGTTTCTCTGTTTCTTAAGTGTTCTTTAAATTCTTCTGTCTTAGCACGCAATTGCTCATCAGTAAGCTTTTCCATTTCTGGTTCAAGCTTGTTTATATGTTCGACAATGGGCATCATTTTTTTTACTTTATTTTCGTTCGGATCACCCAGTAGTTTGAATAATAAATCTAACATTATATAAAATTTTCCTCAAATCTAGTTTCTTTAAGATGATTCTATCACGCACACAGTATTTTGCACAGCATTAAATCATCAGACAGTTGTCTGATTTTAAGACATCTGAATTTTGTACCGCTAAATCCGTGGAGCGACTGCAAGTCGGACGGTTGTGAAACTGCATGAGTGGGATCTTGCTTGTAGCCGGAGGCATCTTGATGTTTGCGGCTAAAATTAATATTTTCATATAGTCAACTGACTCCGACTACGTCTTGGATTATTGGCGTTCGTAAGGTTTGGTATTCCGTTTCGAAATTTTATTCTAAAATTTCTTCACTCCATCTACCTTGCTCACATGGCTGTTCGCTCACTTCGTTCGTCTTCACAGCCGCTCTTTCACTGTTTACAAATCAATAATACAAAGAAAAACCTTTGATAATTTCGTGAAGCCATTTTGCACGTTTCGCCTCAGCTCAACGGCAAAAGAAGGCAAATCCGCTCTTGGATTTTCTTCACGCTCGGACGTTTTCCAATTTTTATACTGCGTGCAGAAACTGTGTTTCTGGCTTAGCACCTCTCATAAAATATGACATTCAGTCATATTTATTCGGCAGAGTCTTATCACGAATTTTTCCCGGACAAATTAAAGACAAATTTACAGAAAAAATATTTGTTGCGGCATGTGTTATTTGTACAAAATTTTTTTTCGTATGATAATGATACTGGTGGATTTCACAATAGTGAATAAATAATTTTTTTTAAAGTTAATTCGTGAAAAGGCAATAAAAACCAAAAAAGAAAGGTAAAAAAATGCTAAAAGAACAACTGGACAAAATCATGCGCCCGAAAGCAATTGCCGTAATCGGTGCGTCTACAAAGGACCACACTATCGGTTCTGACATCATGAAAAGATTAAAAGAATATAATTTTACAGGCGACATTTACCCTGTAAACCCTAAAGGCGGCGAAATTCAAGGTTTCAAAGCTTATACAAGCGTAAAAGAAATCCCCGGCAACGTTGATTTGGCAATAATCGTTATTGCACAAAAATTTGTATTAAACGCAATCGACGAATGCCATGAAAAAGGAATCAAAGGCATTTGTATAATCTCTGCAGGCTTTAAAGAAGCAGGTGAAGAAGGCGCTAAAGCAGAAAAAGAACTCGTTGCCAAATTAAAAGAATACGGTATGAGATGTGTAGGTCCTAACTGCCTCGGTGTTGTAAACACTGCTCCCGACATCAGAATGGACGGATGTTTTGCTGAATCTCTTCCCGAAAGAGGCAACATCGGTTTTGTTTCTCAATCAGGTGCTTTAGGCGGCGGTATTTTAAACATCTTAAAAGACCTCAACCTGGGTTTTGCACAGTTTATTTCTATCGGCAACCAGGCAGATGTAAACGCAGAAACTGCTATTGAATACTGGGAAAACGAAGACGATGTACAACAAATTTTGTTATACATGGAATCTATCCAAAACCCTGCAAACTTTAGAAAACTTGCTACAAGAGTAACAAAGAAAAAACCTATCCTTGCTCTTAAAGCAGGCCGTTCAGCAGCAGGTGCTTCTGCAGCATCTTCTCACACAGGCTCTTTAGCCGGTGCAGACAAAGCTGCTAACGCATTATTACAGCAATCAGGCGTTATCAGAGAATATTCTTTGAAAAACCTTTTTGCAACCGCTAAAGTTTTTGCTACTTCTCCTATACCGAAAGGCGACAGAGTAGCTATTATCACAAACTCAGGCGGCCCCGGTATCATGGCTACAGATGCTGTATGTGAATATGGTATGCAAATGGCAAAAATTTCCGATGCAACAAAAGAAAAATTAAGAAGCTTTTTACCTGCAGCTGCAAGTGTTAAAAACCCTATCGATATGATTGCTTCTGCTCCTATCGAACACTACAAACAAACACTTGAAACAGTTATTGCAGATGAAAATGTTGATATGATTGCAGTTATTTACCTGCCGTTCTTAGGATTGAAAGACATTGATGTTGCTAAAGCATTGATGGAAATCAAAGCTAAAAACCCTGAAAAACCGATTATCGGTATTTTCATGACAAAGAACGAATTCTTTACACAACTTTCTAACATGGATGTTAATATGCCGTTCTTTATGTATGCGGAAGAAGCTGCTGACGGCTTTAACAGACTTAACCAGCAGAGATTGTGGATGGAAAGAGCAGAAGGTAAAATCCCTGTATTTGACGTAGATAAAGCTAAAGCTGAAAGAATAATCAAAGGTGCTGTAGCTGACGGACGTGCTCAGCTGACTACTTTAGAATCTATTGATGTATTAGACGCTTACGGTATCAGAGCTTGCAAATACGGTCTTGCAACAAACGAAGAAGAAGTTGTAAATCTCGGTAACTCTATCGGCTACCCTGTTGTTATGAAGATGACTTCAAAAACAACTTCTCACAAAACTGATGTAGGCGGTGTAAGAGTAAACATCCAGTCAGAAGAACAATTGAGAGCAGAATACAAAGACCTTATTGCAAAATTGACAGAAAAAGGACTTATTGACGGTCTGGAAGGCGTTATCATTCAAGAAATGGTAAAAGGCAACCGTGAAATGGTTTGCGGTATTGCTACAGACCCGCAATACGGCCCGATGATGATGTTCGGCTTAGGCGGTGTATTCATCGAAACAATGAAAGACGTTACTTTCAGAATCGCTCCTTTGACAGATGTTGATGCTGATGAAATGATTAAATCAGTAAAAGCATATGAACTCTTAAAAGGTGCTAGAGGTACAAAACCTGCTGATATGGCACAAATCCAAGAAACTCTCTTGAGATTGTCTCAGATGGTTAATGACTTCAAATTCATTGACGAGCTCGATATTAACCCGCTTCTTATCTCTGAAAAAACCGGCGAAGGCATTGCAGTTGACGGACGTATCAAAGTAAGAGTTGACGAAGTTAAAGAATACTTTGGCTGCGGTTCTGAATGCTGTGCATGCGGCAAGTAATTTGATAAATCTATAGCAAAATCAGGTACGGATTTCCGTACCTGATTTTTGTTTTTAATACAGATTTGCTGCATAATGCTGAATGGAATTTGTTAAAATATAGACATAGGAGTTTGTTAATATTATTATAATTACAGACTAATTAAGGAGAGTTTCTATGAAATTAATGGAAGGCAAAAAAGGTATTATTTTTGGAGTTTCAAACGCAAGGGGTATAGCATACTCTATTGCAAAACAGATTTATGAAGCAGGCGGTGATATTGCTTTTACTTATGCTAACGAAGCAATGGAATCACGTGTACGTCCGCTGGCAGAAGAAATGAATGCCAAAATGATTGTTGAATGCGACGTAACAAACGAAGAACAGGTTAAAAAAGTATTTGAACAATATGAAAAAATATACGGAAAACTGGATTTTGTTATCCATGCCGTTGCTTTTGCAAACAAAGAAGACTTAATGGGCGACTTTATTGAAACATCAAAAGCAGGCTGGGATACAGCACTCGGTGTAAGTGCTTATTCTCTTGTTACTTTAGCAAGAAATGCAAAACCATTATTTAATGAAGGAGGTGCAATGCTTGCTCTGACATATCTGGGGTCAGAATATGTGGTTGCAAACTACAATGTAATGGGTGTTGCAAAGGCTGCACTTGAATCTTCAGCAAGGTATCTTGCTGACAGCCTTGGTAAAATCGGAGTCAGAGTCAACTGTCTTTCTGCCGGCGCTGTTAAAACGCTTGCTGCCAGAGGCATTTCAGGATTTGACAGAATGCTTAAAGCTGCTATATTAAAGGCTCCTTTAAAAAGAAATGTTTCACTTGAAGATGTAGGAAAAACGGGTTTGTATCTTGTTTCTGATTTATCTTCGGGTGTAACCGGTGAAATTGTTCATGTAGATTGCGGATGTCATGCTGTTTATGCTTCTTTTGAAGAAATGGAAGCTACGTACGCTTATCAAAAAGAACACCAAAACTAGAGTAAAAAGGGGCAGCCGATGCCCCTTTTATTATAAAAATCAAAAACATAAATACACGAAACATTAATAAAAGGACGAAAAAGATGATTATCAAGAAAAACAAAACAAAAATTGTTGCCACACTGGGACCGGTTAGTCGTGATGAAAAAATTATCGAAGAAATGATTCTCTCCGGTGCGACAATGTTTAGAATCAATACTTCTCACAACACACCCGAAGAGCATGCAGAAACCATTGAAAAAATCAGAAATGTAGAAAAAAGACTGAAAACATTTATACCTGTTCTTGTTGATTTGCAGGGTCCGAAAATCAGAGTAGGAAACTTGATTGAGCCTATACCTTTGGAACCCGGTAAAGAACTTGTTCTTGAATACGGTCTGGAACAGACTGACCCGAATATTGTTCCCGTAGACTACAAAGGTGTTGCAGAAGATGTACATGTGGGTGAATGCATACTTCTTGATGACGGTAAAATTAAAATCGAAGTTACAAAAAAAGAAGGAACAAAAGTTCATGTAAAAGTTCTTCACGGTGAACTTTTAAAACCGAGAAAGGGTATAAATATCCCCGGCGGAACAAAAAGTGTTTCTGCAATAACAGAGCGTGACGTTGATTTTATTAAATTTGCAGTAGACAACGGTGCTGATTATCTTGCACTTTCTTTTGTAAGAGACAAAGACGATGTCATGCTTGCGAAAAAATATCTGAGTCATTTCGGGGCTGATATTCCGATAGTTGCAAAAATAGAAAAACCTGAAGCTGTTAAAAATATTGAATCAATCCTTGACGTTGTTGATGCTGTAATGGTGGCAAGAGGCGACCTCGGTATTGAGCTTGCGCCGGAAAAAGTTCCTATGGTCCAAAAGCAAATTGTTGATGCGGCTTTTGCTCACAGAAAAACATGTATAGTTGCCACACAAATGCTGGAATCCATGATAGAAGAACCTATTCCGACAAGAGCGGAAGCATCAGATGTTGCAAATGCTATTCTTGACGGTGCAGATGCTGTAATGCTTTCAGGCGAAACAGCTGCAGGCAAATATCCTGTAGAATCCGTAAAAATGATGGCAATGATAGCTCATGATGTTGAGCAGAGTAATTTTGTAAGTTACAATCTGGATTTACCGATGAATCCTATGTATGAGCCTACACCGCAGGCAATTGCAGCCGCTGCTGTTAAAATGGCAAAAGATTTGGAAGCAAAGGCAATTCTTGCATTTACGCATACCGGTTATACGCCGAAACTTCTTTCAAAATTGAGACCGTCTGTGCCGGTTCTTGCTATTTCAGATAATGAAAAAACTTGCAGAAAACTCAATTTGTTCTGGGATATGCATCCTTATCAAAAAGACTGGGATGTGGTATTGAACGATGAATTGCTCAAAAAAATCGATAAATTGCTGCTTGAAAAAACAGAATACAAAAAAGACGACAGAGTAATTATTATCGGTTCTATTCCTAACCTGATTACAGGCAGAACAAATTTTGTACGTGTTCACAGAATGTGTGCATTTTAATTCGGGTAATTAATCAATCAATATCAAAAAGCAGCCCTTTAATTTTACAAGCTAAAGGGCTGCTTTTTAAAACAAAATTCTTCAAATCTATGCCCGTTGTGCAGACTTATTTACAAAAACCATCGTGTCATACAATATTTACAAAACTGCATATTTTAAGATAAAAGACGAAATTTATAATATAATCATAGTACATAATATTTGTTAAGGGAAAAAAATGAAAAATATACTAAATACAAGCGAAATCTGGCAGTACTGGCATATTGGCAATGATTTAAAGAAAGTTTTGGAAACATCATCAAATGTTATATTGCCGCAAAACAGAGATGAACTTATCAATCTGTCTACAAACGGAAAAGATAATAGTACATACGAAGTTTTTTATGATGTAGACGGCAAGGGCAAAGTTGCTGAAGCAACGGTAGTAAGATGCAAAAACGGTATTGCTGTTAATTATATGGATCCTTATATGAGAAGAAGAGATCCGAATTGCATGGTTGTTAATAATATTGCAATGACTGATAAAATTACATTCAAGGAAAGATTTCAAAAAGATTTTGATCCGTTGAGACAGGAAACTCTTGATTGGCTTGCTTCTAACGAACTTATACTTGTACCGTTTATGGCAGGCGGTATAAAATACGGTTATCCTGCTTTGATGGTTGCTCCTAAAAATGCTGCATTTTTTGCTGCAAGTATATATGATTTGCAGGGCATGATACAACTGGATAAACTGGAAAAAGATTTTGAACCGATGGCTATAATCTATGTTGCACCGCCGTTTAGACATACTCATTTTGAAGGGAAACAGGTAGTTGTTCATAATCAACAGAGCAAAGTTCATGAGGTATTTTCTTACAATTTATATCCGGGACCAAGCGCAAAAAAAGGCGTGTACGGGGTGCTGCTGGCACTGGGATTAAAAGAAGATTTTGTAACAGTACATGCTTCTACTGTTAATATAACAACGCCTTATGATAATGATATAAGCATACTCCATGAAGGTGCATCGGGCAGCGGTAAAAGTGAAATGCTTGAATATGCTCACCGTGAGGAAGACGGACGATTGTTGCTTGGCAGAAATGTTGTTACGGGAGAAGAAAAGCACCTTGCTTTGCCGCAAGGTTGTAAGCTAAAACCTGTTACTGACGATATGGCTCTTTGCCATCCCAGTTTTTATAAAGACAACGGAAGGCTTTGCGTTGCAGATGCGGAAAAATCATGGTTTGTTAGAATTGATCATATAAAAAAATACGGTACTGATCCGAATCTGGAATCTGTAACAACTAATCCTAAAGAACCGCTTATATTTTTTAACCTTGAGGCACATCCAAATGCTACATGTCTTATATGGGAGCATACAGAAGATGAACCCGGTAAGAAATGTCCTAATCCGAGGATTATCATACCCAGAGAACAGATGAAAAATATTCAAGACGGTCCTATAGAAATAGACTACAGAAGTTTTGGACTTAGAACTCCGCCTTGTACCAAAGAAAATCCTTCTTACGGAATATTCGGTATGCTGCATATTCTGCCTCCGGCTCTTGCATGGTTGTGGCGTCTTGTTGCACCAAGGGGATTCGGCAATCCGAGTATATCAGGTGAAGGCAAAGATTCATTCAAACTGCAAAGCGAAGGTGTAGGCTCTTTCTGGCCGTTTGCAACCGGAAAAAGAGTAGATCTTGCCAATATTCTTTTAGAACAATTTATGAGGACAACAAAAACAAGAAATATTCTTATACCAAATCAACATATCGGAGCCTGGGAAGTAGGTTTTATGGGTGAATGGGTAATCAGAGAATATCTGGCAAGAAGAGGACAGGCTTCTTTTAAAAAGCTCAATCTGAAACCGGCAAGACATCCTCTGGGCGGATATATACCGGAAAATATTCATATCGAAGGTACTCCTATCTCCAAGAAATTCTTTGATGTAACCAAGCAGCCGCAAATTGAAGATGAAGGATATGATAAGGGTGCGAAAATGCTTGAAGATTTCTTTAAAGAAGAACTCAAGTTGTATTTAAAATCGGATCTTCATCCTTTGGGTAAGGCTATTATACTGTGCTGTATGGACAACGGTACCGTAGAGGATTATGAAAAACTTATACCGGGTACTTATTAATGTCTAATCAAGTGTCGCAGCTGCCGGCTTGAGTCTGTCTGACGGGACAACTTACAAACTGTCTTAGAGGAATTTGTCTGCACCATGTGTATTTCGTTTATACTGTTCGGCTCTGGTTTGCCTCTGCCATAAATCAGAGTGGTTCGCATCTTCACAACACTATTTACGACTTTTTGCATGTTTATGCAGGGTTTGTAGTATAATATGTTAAAATGTTTTATATTGAATTAAATAAAGTTATATTTTGACAAGGGGTATAAATATAAATGACATTAAAAGATTGGTTTGAAACCAGAAAAGAAGAACAGCATGCCGCACGACCCATTGATCCTAAAATCGATGATTATATAGGAAAACTGTGGGTAAAATGTTTTAACTGCAATGCTCAGCTGCCCAGAAAAGAACTTGAGCATCACATGATGGTTTGTCCTGAATGCGGTTATCATTTCAGAATAAATGCCAGAACAAGAATCCGGCAGTTGTTTGATGAAGGAACTTTTCAAGAATACTTTGAAAATATTGCTCCTTCCGATCCTCTGGACTTTGTAGATACGGAATCTTATACCGAAAGACAGCAAAAAGCAAAAGAAAAAACAAACCTGAATGATGCTGTTGTTACCGGAACCGGCAAAGTTGAGGGGGAAGAAATTGCCTGCGCAATTATGGATTTTGAATATATGGGCGGTTCAATGGGCAGTGTTGTCGGTGAAAAAGTTACAAGAATTATGGAACTTGCCATAGAAAAAAGGCTTCCTGTTGTGACAATTACCGCTTCAGGCGGTGCAAGAATGCAGGAGAGTGCACTTTCACTGATGCAAATGGCAAAGACAAGCTGTGCTGTTGCAAGACTTAATGATGAAAAGATTCTCTATATTAATATCCTGACCGATCCGACTTACGGAGGTGTGACTGCAAGTTTTGGCACAATAGGTGATATTATTATTGCAGAACAGGGTGCACGTATCGGTTTTGCAGGCAGACGTGTAATCGAGCAGACAATTAGACAAAAACTTCCTGCGGATTTCCAGACTGCGGAATATCTTATGAAACACGGGCAGCTTGATATGATTTGTAAAAGAAGCGAGCTAAAAGAAACTCTTGCAAAAATATTGAGACTCCACAAACATTAATATTATTAGGATAATTGGTGATATGAAATTAGATTTTGAAAAACCCATAACAAAAATAGAAGAAAAAATAGAAGAATTAAAAAAAATGAGTGAAGAATCAGGCATGGATTTGTCAAAGGAAATAGAAGTTTTTGAACAACAGTCACACGAATACAAAAAAGAGCTGTATGAAAACTTAAAACCTTCTCAAAAATTGCAAATAGCAAGACATCCGAACCGTCCGAATTTTATAGACTATATTCATCTGATTACCACGGATTTTGTCGAAATGCACGGTGACAGGGAAGGTACGGACGACAGAGCAATAATAGGCGGCGTGGCAAAAATAGGTGACACCCCTGTTATGCTTGTGGGTACGGTTAAAGGTAAATCAACAAAAGAAAACCTTGTATACAATTTTGGGATGCCCCAGCCGGAAGGCTACAGAAAAGCATTGAGATTATTTGAACATGCAAACAGATTCGGTCTGCCGATTGTGACTTTGATTGATACCCCCGGTGCTTACCCCGGAATTAAAGCGGAAGAACACGGTCAGGGCATAGCTATTGCTGTTAACCTTAAAGAAATGGCAAAACTTGAAGTTCCGGTGATTGCTGTAATCACCGGAGAAGGCTGCTCCGGCGGTGCTCTCGGGCTTGCTGTTGCAAACAAGGTTCTGGTTCTCGAGCATGCTTATTACACGGTAATTTCACCGGAGGGCTGTGCTTCTATACTCTGGCGTGATGCCTCTAAAGCAGCAGAAGCAGCAGAGGCTCTTAAAATCACAGGTCCTGATTTGTTAAAATACAACATTATTGACGGAATTGTAAAAGAACCTTTAGGCGGCGCTCATTATGATTATGAGGCAATGGGTGATGAGCTCAAAAAAGAGATTTTAAAAGCACTAAATGAGTACAAAAACAAGACTCCGCAGGAACTTAAAAAAGACAGATATAACAAGTTCAGAAGAATGGGTGTTTTTAATTCTTAAAATAATTTTTTATACAGGATTAGCGGAATTCAGCAAATAAGTTTCCAGCGCACTGGTTATAGAGGCTGCTGTTTTTTGTTGAAAATTTTCATCGAGGAGTTTTGCATAATCATGAGGGTTAATCATGTAAGCGACTTCTATCAGCACGGACAGAGGCAGACTCGGACGGGTCATGACCAGGCTGTACTTTGCCACTCCGTCATCTCTTGTTCCCAGATCTTTTATTAATGTATTTCTCAGTAATTTTGCAAGTTCAACGGATTCCGCATTGTAATAAAAAACCGCAGTACCGTGCTTTTCATAAGGATTGGCTCCGTCTGAAAGAGCATTTGCGTGTATGCTCAGCAAAAACAATGCATCTTGCTGCTTGGCAATCAACGGACGTTGTTTTAGAGGAACTGTTGAGTCGTCAGTTCTTGTCATAATAACGAGGGCACCTCTATTTTCCAGCTCTTTTTTCAATTTTTTTGCGATATCGAGATTTATATCTTTTTCTTTTACACCGGTGGGTCCGGTTGCACCGTATTCGTCCCCGCCGTGACCGGCATCTATTGCTACTTTAATTCCTTTAAACGGATTGTTTGCTTCTATTTGCGGTGTTTTTCTTATCTTTATAACAAGAGTATTCCCCTCATAATATGCGTCATATCCCCAGAGTTTGGAGTTTAACTCTATATAATATGTAGAAGTCATATCCTGTGCTGTTGAGTTTACGGCAAAGCTGTTTATTGTTCCGCATTGGTTAAAAACGGTTGTATCGGCAGCGTTCTCTTTCAGGTTGTAAAGTTCAACATTCAGCCCTTTTTCTGTTTCCGTTATCCGGTACGGAACGGGGAATGACAGGTCTGTTTTTATATAATTATATAATTTGTCCTCTGATAAAGAGACTTTTGTTGCTGAGGCAAGCATTTTGCCTTTAATTGCGGAATAGTTTACAATATTCTCCGCTTTTATCCAGGCAGATTTTGACGGTGACAGATAAATCCTGTAATAATCACCTTTTTTCCCGTTTAGCATCAATACCGTATTTTTATCCAGATGGGTAATGCGCTGTGCATTTTCGTCAGGCTGGGCTCTGAGCGGGGTATTTTCTTTTATAACTGCTGCATATATGTACTGATTTTCAGGAAAATTCTCCGTTGCCGGTTCTTTCACCATAAGATTTGCTTCAGGTACTTTTTTAATAATATATGTGAATATTTCATGTTCGGTATCATTTTGTGAGTCAATTATTATTCTGTTAAAACCGTCTTTTAAAGGGACAACCTCTACAAATGATCCGTTTTCGTATACAGTTACCTCTTTATCGTTAATTGTAAGTTTGGAACCCGGCTTTGTATTTCCGATAAAAAATGTCGAGGATGCACTTACTTCTGTATTCGGGCTTTTCGGATATATTATCTGCAAGGCTCTTGTAGGTTCTACCGTAAAAAATAAAACTAATAATGACAAAGTAAAAGTTTTACCCGCAACTTTAAAAAATTGAAAAATTTCTCTCATAAAACAATCTTCCATCTTAAATACTATGTAATAATTATTTCAAATTTTTTTTTAAAATGCAAAAAATTTGTAAACTCCGGAAGCAATTGTTTCAGATAGAATTTATTTAACTTTTTCTTTAATCATATTTGTTATTATTGCAGATAATAACAGCACGAATGCTCCGATAAAGAAAGTGTATTCCCAGTGATAATTAAGTCCTTCCACAGACTGAAAATCGCATTTTGAAATAATCCAGGCGACAATCGTGCAAACAAGTATTTGCGGTCCTGCAATAAATATATTAAAAATCCCCATAACCGCACCTTCCGAGCCTTTTTGTATATATTCTGACAACATAGCAAAAGGCAAAGAAAGTATACTTGACCAGCCTATTCCGGCGAGCCCCATCAGAATCATTACCGCTATCGGATTGGTTGTAAACCCGATTAAAAGATAAGCTGCAGTCATTATAATAAGAGAGAATAAGTGTACAATTTTATTCCCGTATTTTGTTGAAAAAATGCCTATCGGTATAGAAACAATAAAACAAACCAGATTTAAAACAGCAAAACATATTGAAGAAAAATTTGTTGCCTGTGCAACGGAATTTTCATAATTATCTTTCATCAAATCTGAAACGACCGAAAGATCCGGAACTCCGTATACAGTGTGAATAGCAAACTGTGTAAAGAAAATGAACATACACATAACACCTATCCAGGTGAAAAATTGCATAATACAAATCTTGTAAACCTCCGGCGAGGAATTCAAAAATGTTTTGAGATCATCTATAAATGTGTGTGCAGGTTTTTCCGTACATTCATCACTTTTATCTGTTTCCTGATGTTTTTCGCTAAAAGTTAAGCAAGTCCAGCTCATACCCAGCAGAAAAGCCAGTGCAGCCATAATAAACTGCGCTTCGATAGACATTTGATAATCAAAAATCCATTTTAAAAAAGGTGCAGTACCTGCTGCAATAACAGAACCGAGTCCGATTGCAAAACTTAGATATGAATTTGCAATGGAATGCTGTTCTGGAACAATATTATCCGGAATTAATGCCCTGTAAGGACCTTGCGCTGCATTGACACACGCATCTATAATCCATATCATTACAGCCGCTACCAGTAATCCTCCTAACGCAGGAACAGGTATATGAAGCTGTTGCGCAATTACGCCTGCAATAGTTTCAGAATTCGGAAATGCCCACAATGCCATTGCTGCAAGAACAGCACCAAGCATAAGATAAGGACGCCGGCGTCCGAATTTAGTATGAGTGTTATCGCTTAATGCACCTATAATCGGCTGTACAACCATTCCCGTCACCGGTCCTGCGAGCCATATAAGCCCGAATATAAACGGAGAAGCACCTAAGTCCTCGGTAACAGGTCCTGACAATATAATTCTCATCTGCCAGGCAAATTGCAAACCGAAAAAGCCCAGACAAAAATTAAGAAGCTGAAAAGTTGTCAGTTTTCTTAGTCCGTTGTTTGCAGCCGAAGTGTTCTCATCCATTTTAAAAAATTTCCTCTCGTAATATGTAGATGCTTTTTCATTATATTAAGAAATATCTCTAAAATCAAAAATTTTATTTTATTACATAATCTTACATAATCGCATTTTTATTGTTAAAATAAAAATGTCTTAGAAATATTTTCTCAGGGAGTAACCGGGATAAAGATTTTCAAGGCTGTCCGGCATTATTGCCGTGTTATTGTTTAGTTTTTAAAATTTATTTTTGAGGCAGCATTAATGGAAAAAGTAAAGACACTTTTTGATGTAATAGGTCCTGTAATGATAGGTCCCTCCAGCTCACATACAGCCGGTGCTGTCAGAATAGGACTGCTTGCCGGCAAAATATTCGGAGAAATTCCTCAAAAGGTAAGTTTTAAGCTTTACAATTCTTTTGCAAAAACAGGCAGAGGTCACGGTACCGATAAAGGACTCCTTGGCGGGGTGCTGGGAATGGATGTGGACAGTGAATCCATAAAAAAATCTTTTGATATTGCAAACAAACTTAATGTTGAATACAACTTTGAGTATCTGGAAGATTATAACAGACATCCGAATTCCGTTGATATTATTTTACAAGGAAAAAATATTGAAAAAATGAAGATAAGCGGAATTTCAAAAGGTGCCGGAGAGGTCGCCGTTACAAAAATCAACGGCTATAATTTTAATATAAACGGTGATTATGACACACTTGTTTTAATATACAAAGACAAACCCGGAATGATATACAAAGTAACAGCTCTGATACAGTCTGCAAATCTGAATATTGCCTCCATGCATTGTGACAGAAATGCTAAAGGACAGGAAGCGTCTATGGGCATTTGCCTTGACGGCGGTATTTCAAATGAAATTTTTGATAAGCTCGAACAAATAGAAGAAGTATATTTAATCAGAAATATAGAGATGTTGAAAAAATGATAAAACCCGATAATTTTAAAGATTTTTTAGCACTGGCAGAAAAAGAAAATAAAAAATTATATGAAATATGCCAGAAATATGAAGCGGATTCTCTGGAAATTGCTCAGGAAGAAATAAGAGACAGAGTAAAAATTGTTCTTGATGCAATGAAAGATGCAATAAAAAAAGGATTGAACTCAAAAGAAAAATCCTCAAGCGGTTTGAGCGGGGATGATTGTGCAAAACTTATTGAAAGATACAAAAAGGGAAAATCTTTATTTTCCAAAACCTGTCAAAAAGTTTTGACTTATTCTCTTGCAACAATAGAACAGAATGCAAGAATGGGCAAAATTGCTGCCTGCCCGACAGCGGGTTCATGCGGAATTGTGCCGTCTGTAATCGTTGCAATGGCGGAAGCGATGGATTTTGATGAAGAAATACAAATAAATGCCCTTATTACAGCAGGTTTTATCGGTGAAGTTGTGTCAGAAAAACTTGCCCTTGCAGGGGCTGTGGCAGGTTGTCAAAGTGAATGCGGTGTTGCGGCGGCAATGGCTGCGGCTGCACTGGCGGAAATGTGCGGCGCAACAAATGAGCAAATCTTAAACGCTGCCGCTCTTACATTAAAAAATATTTTGGGACTTGTTTGTGATCCTGTTGCCGGTCTTGTCGAAGTTCCATGTGTAAAAAGAAATGCGTTTTTATCTGTTTATGCTGTTACGGGTGCAGAGCTCGCTCTTGCAGGTATACAATCAGTAATTCCGATTGATGAAATAGTAGAAGCAATGAAACAGGTAGGTGATATGATATCTCCAAAACTTAAAGAAAGTTCCGAAGCCGGTCTTGCGGTTACGCCTACAGGATTAAAGATTACTTATGAACTTTCACAAAAATGGCAAAATCCTTGAGTGCAACATCCTTTGTTTCTGTGTTAAAATTGTTTAGGAATTAGATTTTTAAGGGAAGATAATATATGGTATCACAAGCAATCAGAGATAAATATGAGGTGGTTATAGGGCTTGAGGTTCATGCTCAACTCAAAACAAAATCGAAAATTTTTGCCCCTGATTCTACAGAATTCGGAGCGGAACCAAATACTCATACAAGCACAATTACTCTCGGTATGCCCGGTGTTTTGCCTGTTTTGAACAGAGAATGTGTTAACATGGGGATACTTCTCGGTTTGGCTTTGAATTGTGAAATTCCCGAAAGATGTAAATTTGACAGAAAACAGTATTTTTATCCTGATTTACCGAAAGGTTATCAGATTTCCCAGTATGACCAGCCTATATGTGTAAACGGTTATATAAATATTAACGGCAAAAAAATCGGTATTACCCGTGCACACCTTGAAGAAGATGCCGGTAAATTAGTCCACGCAGGTGCTGACGGGCTTGCCGGATCATTGTATTCACTTGTTGATTTAAACCGTGCAGGCACACCTCTTCTGGAAATTGTTTCGGAACCGGATATGCGCTCCAGCGAGGAAGCAAGAGCCTACATGGAAGAGCTTAGAAACATTGTTCGCTATATAGGTGTTTGCGACGGCAACCTTGAAGAAGGTTCTATGAGATGTGATGCTAATATTTCCGTAATGCCGAAAGGCTCTGATAAATTCGGTACCCGTGCGGAGATTAAAAATATCAACAGTTTTTCAGCACTGCAAAGAGCTATTGAGTATGAAATTGACCGTCAGATAGAAATTGTGGAAGAAGGCGGAGAAGTTGATCAGGAAACAAGGCTCTGGGATGATAATCAGAAAGTTACAAAAACAATGAGAAGTAAAGAGGATGCAAATGATTATCGTTACTTCCCGGAACCGGATTTAATGCCTGTTGAAATTTCAAGAGAATGGGTAGAAGAAATCAGAGCAAAAATGCCTGAACTTCCCGAACAAAAACGCAAAAGATATGAAGGTTTGGGCTTGAGTGCTTATGACGCAAATGTTATGGTCGAGCAAATGGAAACAGCTCTGTTTTACGACGAAGTGTTGAGACTGGGTGCGGATTACAGAATTGCAAATAACCTGCTTGTCGGTGATATTACGGCATATTTAAAAGAAAACAATGTAAATATTAACGCAACAAAACTTACGCCGAAAGCACTTGCAGAGCTTGTAGAAATGATTGTAAAGGGAACTATATCAAACAATATAGCGAAGAAAATTTTGCCGCAAATGCTTCAAAACGGTGCCGGTGCAAAAGAGATTGTAGAAAAAGAAGGTCTCAGCGTAATTTCCGATGAAGGTGCGATAAAAGAACTTGTTGAAAAAGTTGTGGCAAACAATCCCGCTCAGGTACAGGCTTACAAAAACGGCAAGACAAACCTTATGGGATTTTTCGTAGGTCAAATTATGAAAGAAACAAAAGGCAGAGCAAATCCACAGGTTATCAACAAACTTCTTGCGGAAGCTTTGAATAAGTAACACAGTGTATTCCGCTTACAGTATCAGTGTTTGTCTAAATAAATCTGCTGCGGCAGTGGTTTATTAACGCTTTAAATTATAAGCGTAAAATATTTTGCAAATAAAAATTTGCAGGAGTAAAATTCAAAATATCAGCGCAGATTAAATGTAATCTTTTAATACCGCTGTTAGTTCCTGTCTTTCCTCTTCATCCAGCTCAACAAGAGGACGTCTTACATAATTTTCAGTAATTTTCATTTGTTTAAGACACTCTTTAACCGGAACAGGATTTGGAGCCATAAATATTTTTTTGAATAGCGGATACAAACTTAAATGAACTTTTGTAGCCTGTGCAATTTTACCGGATTTAAAAAGATTAATCATTTCATGCATTTGACGTCCGATTATATGTGAAGCAACAGAGATTACTCCGTGGGCTCCTACAGCCATCATTGGCAGGGTAAGACTGTCATCTCCGGAATAAATAACAAAATCTCCGGGACACAGCCGTCTTGTTTCTGTAATCATATCCATATCCGCAACACTTTGTTTTACAGCAAAGATATTTTTGTGTTTTTCTGCAAGAAATGCTATTGTTTCGGGTTTCATTGTAATGCCGGTTCGTCCGGGAATATTGTATAAAAGAACAGGTAAATCCGTAGATTCAGCAATAGTTGAAAAATGAGCAATCAAACCTTTTTGAGACGGTTTGTTATAGTAAGGAACAACGGAAAGGATTGCATCTGCACCGCACTGTTTTGCGTTATTTGTTGCCATAACAGCTGTCTTTGTGCAATTTGAGCCTGCGCCCATAATAAGTTTTGCTCTGCCGTTTGCAGTCTTTTTTACAAAGTTAAAAATTTCAACTTCTTCATCGTGAGTCAATGTCGGGGATTCCCCTGTTGTACCGGCAACAAGAATGCTTTCCGTTCCTGTAGAGATAAGATGTTCTACGAGTTTTTCCAGCGATTTGTAATCAACATTTCTGTCTTTATCCATCGGCGTAATCATTGCCGTAATAATTTCACCCGCATCAAAACGCATAGTCATAAAACTCTCCTTTAATAATCTTTTATAAAGAAAGTATAGTTTATAAGTATGATTAATACAATATTTATTTTATATAATCACAGTAGCCCGATTCTACCATGTGTTTGCTTAAACTGTCGCTGCCTATATAAAATTCACCGACAAGATGTCCGAAAAGTCCCATTCCTTTAGGCACAAAATAAATATTATCACCGTGTTCCCTAAAAATTTTCAATAAATATACTGACGGTTTTCTGCTTATTCTTACGGAACGTTTTCTCGGGCGCAGGTAAATATTGCCGTTGCTGCTTTTTAAAGCATATACCCTGCTGTATTCATGACAGTTTAAGTTTGATACATAAACAGATCCGACATGTCTTTCCAGCTTTATTTTTATTTCCAGAGCATTTTCTATCCCTATAAATTCAGCTTTTTCTTTTTTATTCCATTCAATAGGATTAAGCACCTTCACAGAAAATGCCGGTAAACATACAAAGTTAATCACTGCCAGAAAAATAAAAATTTTTTTGTACAGAGCGGATTTCACTCTAAATTTCTCCTCTCAAATGCCACGTGCTGGCGCCTGTAATTTTTACGTTAACAAATTCACCGACAAGATTTTTGGTACCTTCAAAATGAACGATTTTATTATTTCTTGCTCTGCCGGCAAGAATTATCTTACAGTCTTTGTCCTCAAATGACTCAACAAGAATTTCAAAGGTTTTTCCGATGCATTTTTTATTTGATTTCAAGCAGGCTTCTCTGTTTTTTTCATTCAAACGGGCAAGTCTTTCAAATTTTGTTTCTTCATCAATAAATTTGTCTGTCCATTTTGCGGCTTTTGTTTTTATTCTTGGTGAATACGCTGCGGTATTGGAATAATCCAGTTCAAATTCGTCTATTGCACTCAGTGTATCAAGAAATTCTTCTTCTGTTTCACCGGGGAATCCCGCTATAAAATCTGAGGTTATTGCCACATTTTCAAAAGTATTTCTGATTTTTTTTACAATTACCCCGTACTCTTCTCTGTTGTATCTGCGGTTCATTTCTTTCAACACTTTTGAATTGCCTGATTGCATAGGAATGTGGAAAAATTCGCATACTTTGTCACATTCTTTTACCGCTTGAATCAAATCATCGGTAATATCTGTCGGGTAAGATGTTACAAAACGGATTCTAAATTTTCCTTCTATTTTATTCAAGTCCCGAAGCAGGTTAGCCAGAGTAACTTCTCTGCCGTCATAATCTTTGTCTTTGTCAAGAGTCTTGCCGTAACTGTCAACATTCTGTCCGAGCAGTGTTATTTCCTTAAATCCTTCTTGTATTGCTTTTTTTGCTTCTTCTAAAATTTCGGCAGGTTTTCTGCTTCTTTCTCTTCCTCTTGTAAAAGGAACTATGCAGTAAGTACAAAAATTGTTGCAGCCCTCCATAATCGGAATCCAGGCATTCAGGCTTTTTGCCCTTTTAATTTCATATTTTGCTTCTTGTTCACCGTCTGTGAATTTCTTCGGAGTTTCGTTTGCAGCACAGACTCTTTCACCTTCGTTTATTCTTTTGATTAATTCCGGAAGTTCGTATACATTGTTTGTTCCAAAGACTAAGTCTACATAAGGGAAACGCTTTAAAAGTTTTTCTTTGTCCTGCTGCGCTACACAACCGCAAAAGGCAATTTTAATATTTTTAAAGGGCTTGCTCTGAAGCTCTTTTTGCCTTTCCTCCTGTTTCCATTTACCCCATACACCCACAAGGCTGTATGCTTTATCAGCGGAAAGTTGTCTGATAGAGCAGGTATTTACCATCAACAAATCCGCTTCTTTAGGTTCTGTTGTTTCTTCATAGCCAAAATGCGAGAGCATACCGAGGATTCTTTCCGTATCGGATTTATTCATCTGGCAGCCCATTGTCTCTATATAAACTTTTTTATTAAAATTTTTATTTTCCATAAAAATATTATATTTAAAAGATACTCCTGTTTGTGTAACAAAAGATTAATAATCTTTCATATCATGGCAAAATATATTTTTCATAAGTATTTAGAAGATAAGCTAACCCTTAGGAAGGAGTAAAAATGTTTACAGTAACAAGATTAGCAGCCGCAATGACTACACTGGGAAGAAAAGCAGTAAAAAATGTTGCAAAAAATAAAATTAACCTCACAAATGCCAGCGATGATTTTAAATCATTGTATAGCGATAATGTACAATCCCATCCTTACAGCAAAAATATTTTTAAAAGAGCTTACATCTGGATAAAAGAATTTATCGAAAACTATAAATATTTGAAAGGTTTTATAAAAGAAACAGTAAATAAATATAAAGATTCCAGAAATGAAGAATTAACAGGTAAAGTAAAAAGACAGGAAATTAAAGAAGTGAAAAAATCCCTGTTAGAAAATATCAAAGGTATAGTTAATTCATTAAAAAAAGAAATTAAAAGTTTGAAAACCTCATCAAAATCATAAGAATCCTTTCTTAAAAGACACAAAACACCCGTTATTGATATCAATAACGGGTGTCAACTATTCATTATTCATCTTTATCCAGATATTTTACGCATCATGCGGCTGTCTGGATTCTTCAACACGTTTCATTATCGCTACAAACTCTTCTTCATCCAGAGTTTCACGCTCGAGCAGTTCTTTTGCAATAACTTCCAACATATCACGGTTGCCGAGAAGAAGTTCTTTAGCAAGATTGTATCTCTCATCTACAATTCTTTTTACTTCTCTGTCTATATCAGCAGCAATTTCTTCGGAATAATCTCTGGAATGTCCGAAATCTCTGCCCATAAACACATGTTCTTCACTTTTACCGTATGCCATGTTCCCCATTTTAAAAGACATGCCGTAGGTTGTAACCATGTTTCTTGCGGTAGATGTGACTTTTTCAAGGTCATTCTGGGCGCCTGTTGTGATGGAATCAGGCCCGTAGATAATCTCTTCTGCAACACGACCGCCTAAAAGCATTGTAATTCTGTCTAAAAGTTGTGACTTTTTCAGGGTCAGATGGTCTTTCTCAGGCAGTGTCATTGTTACACCGAGCGCCATTCCTCTCGGGATAATTGATACCTTGTGAAGCGGATCTGTGTTTTGCAAAAGTTTTGCAAGAAGGGCATGTCCGACTTCGTGGTAAGCTGTATTTTCTTTTTCTTCGTCGGAAATAATTCTGCTTTTCTTTTCAGGACCTGCTATTACTTTATCAATAGCTTCTTCCAGATCAGGCATGTCTATTTTATCTTTGTTATGTCTGGCTGCAAGCAAAGCAGCTTCGTTCAAGAGGTTTTGTAAATCCGCACCCGTAAAACCGGGAGTTCTTTTTGCAAGAACTTTCAGATCCACATTATCTGCAAGCGGTTTATTTTTTGCATGTACGTTCAATATTTGTTCACGACCCAGAATATCAGGTCTGTGTACAACTATCTGTCTGTCAAAACGTCCCGGTCTTAATAATGCATTATCCAGAATATCCGGTCTGTTTGTTGCTGCGATTACAATAATATTTGTATTTTCGTCAAAACCGTCCATTTCAACAAGCAGCTGGTTTAAAGTCTGTTCTCTCTCATCGTGTCCGCCTCCCATGCCGGCACCTCTCTGACGTCCGACAGCATCGATTTCATCGATAAATATAATGCAGGGCTGATGTTTTTTTGCCTGTTCAAATAGGTCTCTTACACGAGAAGCACCTACACCGACAAACATTTCGACAAAATCTGAACCGCTTATGGAAAAGAACGGAACGCCTGCTTCTCCGGCAACAGCTTTTGCCATTAATGTTTTACCTGTACCCGGAACACCGACAAGCAGAACGCCTTTAGGTATTTTAGCACCGAGTTTAATATATTTTTCACCGTTTTTAAGGAAATCAACGATTTCTTCAAGTTCCTGTTTTTCTTCATCTATACCGGCAACATCGTTAAATGTGACTTTAACCTTGCTGTCGAGCATCAACTTGGCTCTGCTTTTACCGAAAGACATTGCCTGAGAACCGCCTGATTGAAGTGTTTTTGCCATTAATATAACAAAACCTATAATCAGAACAAACGGAAGAATAATAGACAAAAATCCCATAAATTGAGAAGTATCACTCGGCTTTTTAACATTTACATCTACATTTTTTTCTTCTAATTTTTGATAAAGACTCAGGTCGTTCATCGGAATCATAACCCTGTATTGAACGCTTACAACGTGTTTTTTATTTGCAACGGAAACAACTTTTTCCTGCTGACCTGCTTTGGGTTTTGCAATAAGTGTATCTTTATCAATCTGGACTGATTCTATCTGTCCGCTTTTAACTTTATTTAAAAACTGTGAATATGAAATATCTTTTGTATCGGTAGCCTGTCCGGGGAACAACATCGAAGCAAGGCACAATATCAAAAGAACAACAACTATCCAGATACCTGTAGATTGGCTTTTATTCATCATTTTTTCCTCTAATTAATCTAATCTAGTGTCGCAGATGCCGGCGGCTCTCTTGAAATTCCTTCCTGCTCGTTGTTGCCGCTGACTATGCTTCGCTGCCGTCAGCTTCGCACTCGCTCATCGGATTTCACCCGTCCGGAATTTCGCTCAACGCAGCCGGCATCTGCTCATCTTTGACTTCTTTTGCCGAAATCTTTGATTTCGTGCAAAATGTCTTCACGTATAGTGAACAAGTGACTTTCAAAAATTTTGCTCTTCCCGTTCATTTTGACTTGACATTTAGTTAACTCAAAACGGAGTCCTTCTTATCGCAAAATTTTCTCGTACAGCTTTTACAAAATTATATCATTTTTTTTTATTTATACAAAAAATACAGACTTTTTACCGTATTTTCGTCAATTGTAAACTTATGTAAATTATAAACTAAAAAACATAAAGTTTACAACCTATTTTGCCGATATAAAAATTACAAGCAATAAGGGGTATGATACAAAATGAGTCTTGGCATCACGTTAAACACAAACAGAAACTACATTGATACATCTGCCGTAAACGAAATTACAAAACAAATTTTTACAAAGGCAGATAATAAGACAACTTCTTTTGATACAAATGTAGTTGATTTATCAAAATTCAGAAGACCTGAAGTCGGTATTGATTTGTACAGCCAGAGAACAAATCTCGACACTGCAAAATTTGTGGCAGTAAGAAATGCGGGTCTTGATATCAACTTGAATCAAAACTTTATAGCAAATGTACAATACCTGAATACCATGGCTGCACTTGGCACTGAGAAAGTACAAAAAAATGTTGAAGGTAAATTGATTGCGCCTGTAGCTGAAGGTGACAAATCCGAAATAAAGAATGTATTTAACCTTCCGGGAACAATCGAATTAAACGCTTCTAAAAATCTCGATAAAGATAAAAGAGGCTCAAATCCGTTCTCTTTTAACGCAATGAACACAAATAAAGGTAAAGAACAAAGAGAGCAAAGAGAAGAAAAAATTATTAATATCTTTGCATAATACATTCAACATTCCCCTAGTAAATACTTATTGCTTAATTATTTAGATGAGTCCTCAAACTCATCTTTTTTATTTTTTATATCCCATTAAAATGAAGGAAATTAGACAACAGGTACTTTTAAGATGTACTGATTTGATGTAATATATTTTATATTCCACAGCAGTAATCAGGTTAATATTATTATGTTGAAACTGTTTAACACTTATTCAAACAAGACAGAAGAATTTGTTCCGATAAACGGTAATAAAGTAAATATGTATGTGTGCGGTCCCACTGTATATGACAATCCGCATCTCGGGCATGCAAGATGTTACATAACATGGGATGTTGTATACAGATACCTTAAATTTCTCGGTTATGATGTAAAATACTGTCGCAATGTTACGGATGTTGATGACAAAATTTTGAATAAATCGGTTAAAGAAAACTGTACACCTGATGAAATTGCAAAAAAATATTACGATGTTTTTTCTGACTCAATGAAAAAACTCAACAACCTCAAACCTGATGTTGAGCCTTTTGCGACAAAGACTCTCGGGGATATGATAAAAATGGTTAAAATCCTTATAGAAAAAGGTTATGCTTATGAGGTCAACGGAGACGTTTATTTCAGGGTAAAAAAATTCCCGAAATACGGATATCTAAGCAAACAGCCGATTGATGACCTTGAATCCGGCGCAAGGGTAGAGGCTTCTGATATAAAAGAAGACCCTCTGGATTTTGCTCTGTGGAAAAAGGATGAAAAATTCGGCTACAAAAGCCCCTGGGGGATAGGCAGACCGGGCTGGCACATAGAGTGTTCCGCCATGAGCAAAAAATATCTGGCTGATGAAATTGACATCCACGCAGGCGGTGCAGACCTTATTTTTCCTCACCACGAAAATGAAATAGCCCAATCCGAATGTGCTAACGGCTGCAGGTTTGTAAAATACTGGCTGCATAACGGCTTTGTAACTATTAACAAAGAAAAAATGTCTAAGTCTCTGGGCAATTTTATAACCATAGATGATTTGCTTTCCAAATACGATGCAAACACAATAAGATTCTTTATTTTAACCAACAACTACAGAATGCCGGTTGAATTTAATGATGAAGCTTTAGACGCTGCTGCGGCGGGTGCAAAAAGGTTAAAGAATGCGGCAAATAATGTTCTGACCCGGGTCGGAAAAGATGCAATTGCTGATATTTTTGATGCACCGGAAATTGATGAATTTAAAGAAGCAATGAATGATGACTTTAATACTTCAAAAGCTCTTGCTGTATTGTTTGAAACAGCCACAAAAGCTAATAAAGCAAAAGATGAAAATGATAAAGAAAATGCGATAAAGTATATTTCTATTCTTATTAAACTTGCAAGAGTTCTCGGGTTTGACATTGAAAAGGTTGAGCTTGATGAAAATCAGCTAAAAGAAAAGCTGGATACAATTATTGACGAATTTGAGTTTATCGAGGATAAAAATGCAGATGCAAAGGATATTATGGCAAAGATAATACAGGTCAGAAACGAAGCCCGTGCACAAAAGAACTGGGATACAGCTGACAGGATAAGAAATTCGCTTGATAAAATCAATATTGTTTTAAAAGATTCAAAAGAAGGTACAGTATTTGAGGTCAAATAACCGGAAATCAATATAATTTGTCACCCTGAACTTATTTCAGGGTTTTACCAAAAACATTGTTATTTGTAATTTATCTAAAATAAAGATAACTTCGATTTTGGGAAAGATGCTGAAACAAGTTCAGCATGACACACAAATAGCACTCAACAAAATGAAAGTTGGCAAAGTATGTTAAAAGTAGGTCTCACAGGAAATATTGCATCGGGAAAATCAATTGTACAGAGTTATCTTGAAAAAAAGGGAATCCCTGTTATAGATGCGGATTGGATTTGCCATCGTTTAATGGATGAAAATGAAGAAGTTATTGAAAAAGTTAAAAAACTTTTTGAAGGTAAAGATATTTTTTTAGAAGACGGCAGATTAGGACGCCACAAAATAGGGCTGATTGTTTTTGCGGATCCTGAAAAAATGGAGGCGTTGGAGGATATTCTTCACCCTCTTGTGGAAGAAAGAATCAAACAGTTTTTTGAGGAAAATGAAGATGAAGAAATCGTTGTTGCTTCCGTACCTTTGCTGTTTGAAGAAAACATGCAGAATATGTTTGACCGTACTATCCTTGTTTGTGCTGACAAAAAAATCCGTCTGCAAAGGCTTATGACAAGGAGAGGTTATCCTTTAGAACATGCTCTTGAGCGTATAAATGCTCAGGTTTCACAGGAAGAAAAACGAAACATTGCTGATTTTATTATTGAAAACAATAACAATCTTATAGAACTCGAAACACAGATAGAAAAAACCCTTGAAAGGTTGTGGCTATGATACTGAAAATCCACAGGATTCCGGATAGAATAGTTTTCCGTACGATTTTTGCTCTTTTAATTTTATGGAATTTAAAATATTTTTTCCTTATATTCCAGATTCCTTTTACACTGTTGTTTGTGGATTATATCAAGGGTAATGCTTTTTATTCACAGATTTCCGATATAAGAAATGCTATTAAAGATATAAAAGATTTTCAGGATGAAGGCAAAACGGGGTTTGTATCAGACATAGCACAGGCAAGTGTTTTCGATATCCAAAGCTCAATACGTGATTTTTATCTCACACAGTATGCGGTTGTTCCTTCCGTTGTAAAAAACGATGCGGAAGAAGTATATGTTATAGCAGCTTATGACACAAAACAAAAAACCGCTTTACTAAAAGGATACAAGCTTGTAAAAAAAATAAACGACAGAACTTATTTATATAAAAAGGTAAAAGAATAAAGGCGGAATGATGTTTTTGGGATTTGTTACTGGACTTTTGATAACAATACTGACAGGATATTTTGCTGTCTCAATAATAGAAAGAGAAATGGAATTGAGGTTCAGAATTTTGTTTTCAATACCGCTGGGATTGGGAATAAATTCTGTTTTGTATTTCTTATATTTATATTTTAATTTCAACAGTTTTAATAGTTTTCGGATTTTTGAAATAATAGCTGCCGTCATTCTTGCTTTGATTTATTACAACGATGAAAAGCCTGATTTGAGCAAACATAAATTCAAAAAACTTTCCAACTGGTTTTATCTGCTAAATATATATGCTGTTTTGATATATTTAAAATATTTTATCAATAATCCCATGGGAAGCTGGGACGGATTCAGAATCTGGAATATAAAAGCCGAGTTTCTGGCTTTGAATACTCCTTTGTGGCAGAATGTATTTTCTCTGCCTCATTTTATGTCGCATAATGACTATCCTCTGTTGCTGCCTTCTGCTACGGCAAGACTGTGGAGCTATACAGGTGGCGAGAATTTTGCGGTTAACGTAACGATAGGGCTATTGTTTACTTTCGGGCTTGTGTATTTATTATTTCAGGCACTCGAGTATTTTAAAAGTGAAAAAATAGCGGTAGTCGTGACATCGGTATTTATGATTCTGGATATATTTCTTGTAAACGGCGCTGCCCAGTGTGCGGATGTTCCGCTTGCATATATGTATTTATGCACATTTGTTTGTTTGTTTTTATATTTCAGAAAAGAAAAATTTTCTTATATTGCACTTGCAACAATTTTTGCGGCATTTTCAGCCTGGACCAAAAATGAAGGGATAATGTTTTTCTTAATATTTCTTGCCGTTGCAGCCGTTTGGATGATTTACAAAAAGATGTACAAAAAAGCATGCATTACGGCTTTGATTGCTTTACCTGCGATAGCTTTTATTGTGTGGTTTAAGTATCTTGCACATTCTCCCAATGATTTGATTGCAGGATTTTTTATACTGAAGACTTATCATTTTGCTTTTGACTGGAGCAGATATATGGCTATATTAAAGACTTTTGTTAATATTGTATTCTCAAAATTTCTGCTTCTTTTTGTACTTTTACTGCTTTGTACAAAAGGATTCAGGATAAAAGAAAAAAATATAATGCCGTTTAAACTTTCCTGTGCAATATTCTTATTATGTATTGCCGGATATTTTCTGGTTTATTTATTTTCTCCGCATGATATAAACTGGCTTGTGGAAAATTCTCTTGATAGAATAATAATACAATTATTACCTGTGTTTTTATTTCTTTTTGCGGTTAATTTAAGAATAGGTAAACCGGACAGCAATAAATAAGCTCTTACTATTTTAAAGATGTATGATAAAATTGTAATGTTCAAAAATTAAAGTAATATAAGGTAAATCAATATGAAAAATAGAATGATAATGTCTGTAATAGCTTCAATGGTGTTGGCAGGAGGGCTTTTTGCTTTTGCTGCAACAACACCGCAGCCTGTTAATCTTGATACAACGGCTGTACAAAAAGCACAGACAAAAGCAGTTCAGTCTAACATTCCGCCGTCTGACGCAAATCAATATGTCTGTGTAAAACCGCTGGATGTTGTGGCAAATCCTGATATGTATTTGAATAAAAAAATTAAATTCAGAGCTGCTTTTGATAAATTCTCCACACTCGGGCTGGATTACAAACCCGCACTGCGTGATTCTCAAAAGTATATCTCTTTCTTAATTAAAAGAGATGATGTAACAGACCATACAATTCCGTTGTCAGAGATGAAGATTTTTATCAAACGTACAGAAGCGGAAAAATTTATTGACCTTGATTCGGGTGATATTATAGAAGTATACGGCAAAGTATTTTCTAACGCACTGACAGACCCGTGGATAGACACGGATAAACTTATTGTTGTGGAAAAGAAAAATAAAGATACAGAGAAAAAATAAAAAGATAATATCATTTGTTAGCAGTCTGTTTTTTGGCAAATGCTTGAAATCAGTTGACCGTATGAAATATTAATTATATTTCATGATAGAATATTGTCGTTGAGTTTGGTTAGATAAAAAATTTAAGGACCCTTCCCCATGGGTGATGAAGACAAGCAGTTTGAGGCATCTCACCAAAAACTGGAAAAAGCTAGAAAAGAAGGTCAGGTTGTAAAATCAAAAGATTTTTCAACCGCTCTGGCTATGATTGTAATGTTTTTTGCTATTGCAAAGCTTGCTCCGTTTATTTTTGATCAGATATCAAGACTTTTTGTACTTTGTTATGAACAAATACCGCATCACAGTCTGGAAACAATAGGGCTGCCATATTTGTTGTTTATTACTCTTGTACCTACAGTGCTTATTATTGCGCCGATACTTGCTCTGGCTATGTTTATTGCTATTATCGGTGATTTTATACAGGTGGGTCCTTTGTTTACAACTACACCGCTTGCGCCAAAGCTTGATAAACTCAATCCGACAAAGTATTTTAAAAATCTGATGTCAATAAAAACTCTTTTTGAGCTTGTAAAAAACATAATTAAAGTTCTTATTCTGGGTTATGTGGGCTGGTCAGTATACAGCAGCCATTTTGAAGCTATTTTGAGTCTCGCTGCCATAGAAAATAATTTTGCTGTTATGCAGGAGTTTGGTGCTTTGATAATGGACTTTGTTATAAAAGCCAGCATTGCATTTTTAATAATATCTGCAGCGGATTACGGCATGACAAGATGGAAATTTTTACAGGATCAAAAAATGTCTTTTAAAGAAGTAAAAGATGAGTATAAAAACACGGAAGGAGATCCTAATGTAAAAGCGGCACTAAGACAGCGCAGGCAGCAGATGATGCAACAGGGCATGATGGATGCTGTGCCGGATGCGGATTTTGTTGTTACAAATCCGACACATGTCGCATGCGCCCTAAAATATGTTCAGGAGGAAATGGAATCACCAAAGCTTGTGGCTAAGGGTACTGAACTTTTTGCAAAAAAAATTATACAAATTGCAAGAGACCACGGAGTTCCGGTTATAGAAAATCCTCCTGTTGCAAGAGCTTTATTTCGTCTTGTTGATGTAAACAGAGAAATACCCCCTGATTTGTATAAAGCAGTAGCGGAAATCTTATTGTTTGTATACAATTTGCGAAAAACACAAAAACCTAGTAATATAGATACTAAGATAGATAAAAAACAATCATGATTAATAACGTTTCTCAAAATAAAATTAAAGAATACATTTCAATTGTAGAAAAGGTAGCAAAGGTAGAGCACAGACGTATTCCGTCACACATGGTGGACTACGATGAGCTTGTGTCTATCGGTATTATTGCCGTACAGGCAATGATAAAGAATAAAACACCCGAACAGCTTGAAAAATATAATAGTTCTTATATAGGTACAGCTGTAAGATGGGCAATAAGAAATGAGCTTCGAAATCGTTATAAATGGTATACTCTAAAGCATAACAAATCAGAAGAGGACGGTGTGGAACCCGATACAGGTTCAGACGGTTTGGATGTTTCTCCCGGCAAAGTAAGAGAAGCTATTTATGAAACAATTTTATCCATAGATTCTATTGCCGCAGCATCATCGGATAATGATTCTCCTTTTGATTTTATAAAAGATCCTCATGCACTGCCTGATGAAAAAGCTGAAATATCGGAACTCGGTAAAGCTATAAGAGAGGCTATTGCAACATTACCGCAAAAAGACAGGCTTGTTGTAGAATACAGATTTTACAGAAATATGCAGGTTAAAGAAATTGCAGAACAGGTAGGACTTTCTTCTTCCCGTATTACAAGAATTGTTCAATCCGCACTAAACCATGTACGAGAATACCTTATTGCGCATGAGCATTACGGCTACTAAACAGGATTTATCTTTTGTTCAGTTTGTTTACAATAATATTAATAATTATTTTTTTTATTTTATTTTTTCTGCAAATATATTTGTTTGTAAGTTATAACAGGCTCAAAAAAATATACAGACAGCACAAAAAGCTCTTGAATACCCTTACAAAAACCATTAATTCCGTAAGATACGGAAATCTTTACGAGCGGGTAAATGAAGAAATTTTTCAAACTTTTCCTAATCTTGCACAAAGCGTTAATTCAATGATTGAATCTATTGTTGACAGAGAGGACATGATTAAAGAGTATCAAAACGATTTGAGCAAAAAAATTGATGCGTTGAAAGAAATAGAAAAATTGAAAGAAGATTTTGTCGCAACGTTGACGCATGATCTGAAGGTGCCTATTCTTGCGGAAAAAAATATGCTTGGTTTTTTGCTGGATGAAAAATTCGGAGAGTTGAATGACAAACAAAAAGAAGCTTTGTTCCATTTAAAAAATTCTAACAAAGAGCTAGTTGAGCTTGTTGAAATTATATTGGAAACATACAAACTCAATGAAACAAAAATAGAGCTTAACCTTGAAGAAACGAATGTAAACAGGCTCTTGACAGAAACTATAGATGAGATGAAACCCATAGCCGATACGGACTTTATACAAATAAACTACAAAAGTGAATTTGACGGAAGAGTAAAACTGGATAAATTTTATATGAAACGTGTCTTAAAAAATCTTATACTGAATGCAATATCATTTAGCAGCAGTTCAGGTGCCGTTGATATAGAGCTTTGTAATGATAATGAAAATATCTACATAAAAATTACGAATTACGGAAAAGGTATAAAAAAAGAAGAAGTTGATCATGTTTTTGACAAATATTACACAACCGCAAAAAAATTTCGTAAAGTAGGCACCGGACTTGGTTTATATCTGTCTAACAAAATTATACAGGCACACAAAGGCAGGATTTTTATAGAATCCAGAGATCATGAATATACAACTTTTATTACGGAACTGGCTATCGCTGTTTAAATATATGAATTATATTTATTGCAGCTGTACGGAGGTTTCTTTCCCGGTTACTCTGTCCCAGCGAAAATAGCTGTAGTATATACGAACATTTCTTACAATGTTGAGCCAGTCTTTTTGCTGGTATTGCAAGAAATATTTTGGATTTTTATTTATATAATGGATGGATACAATGCCTTCATAAGCTGAAGTAACTCGTAAAATTTCGCACTGGGCAGGCATGATTTTATTTTTTTCCGCACACCATATTGCAACAGAATCCTCCGGACGGTCTTTTATAATAGTGCTTCGCATTGTTTGATTCTGAGAAGCAGCACTTGCAAGAAGATTCGACATAAATTTATAGCAATTGCTGCCTTTTGCCCAGTTATATGCATGGAATACTACAGATTCTGTCCAGTCATTTTGATATGAGTATGACGGAATCCATTGTGATATGGTTTCATCGTACTGTTTGCCGAAATATATTTGTTTCCAGTTTTTGTTGTAATCCGGATAGGTAATAAGAGCTGTCTGATATGCATTTGCAGCATGAGAAAACATATTCATTAATAAAAAGCAAATTATGAATAGTTTTGTTCTAAACGTATTCCCATGCCGGTTTTTCTTTTGCAACAACAACCTCTATTCTTTGTTTACTGCTCTCGAGCAGATTCTTTATTTCTTCCACAAAAGGTTTTTCTGATTCAAAATGACCTATATCAAGTATTGCAGCCCGTCTTGAATCAAGGGCGTCATGATATTTTACTTCTGATGTTACATAAGCGTCAATATTGTATTTTTCAACTTCCTGTATAAAATCGGCTCCGGCGCCTGCACATACGGCAACGGTTTTTATTCTGGATTTATTGGCATTGTTTACAAGTTTTATTCTCTCAACATTAAAAGCGAGTTTGACATAGGAAATGAGCTCTCCGAGTCCCATTTCATGCGGAGCAAGTCCGACTCTTACAAAATCGTTTAAAGGAGCTGTTTTTTTTAGATTCAATTTTTTTGCAAATAAATCACTTGTTCCGTGCTTTGTTTTGTCGCAATTTGTATGAAGCGAATATATTTGAATCCCCCGTTGGATTGCTTTTATTAACTTTATATCTTTGATTATTTTAACCGGTTTAAATATGACAGGATGATGGGATACAATAAGATTGCAGCCTAATTCCACGGCTTGATTTATAACTTCATCTGTCACAGACAGACATATTAAAACTTTTGTCGTATTATCATTGCCGAAAAATACCTGCCAGCCTGAATTATCCCAGCTTTCCGCAAGTTCCGGCGGTGCAAAATTTTCCAGAATTCTTATTATTTCACTTGTTCTTGCCATATATGCTCCAGTATCTTTTGTGCAATATTCTCTTTTGTATTTTTATCAAATTTTTTAATATTTAAATTTTTGTCCAAAATATAAACTTCGTTATAGTCACTGGAAAAACCTGTATCCATTCTTGAAATATCATTCGCTACAAGCCAATCGCAGTTTTTTTTCAGAATTTTTTTCTTTGCATTTTCAATCAAATCATTACTTTCAGCACAAAACCCTATTACTGTTTGTGTTTGTTTTTTTATTTTACATATTTCAGACAGTATGTCGGGATTTTTTACAAGCTTTATTGTGATTTCACCGGTATCTTCTTTTTTTATCTTTAAACCGGCTGTATTTTCCGGACGAAAATCAGCAACTGCCGCTGCCATAATAATGATATCCGCATTTTCAAACTCTTTTTTTACGGTTTCAAACATTTCCTTTGCAGAGGTTACGTTTATTATTTTACCGGATATATTGTTGTTTGTAACAGGAACGCTTGTTATCAAGGTCACATCAGCACCTGCTTCCTGTGCTTTTTTTGCAAGTGCAAAGCCCATTTTTCCGGAGCTGTAATTGCCTATATATCTGACAGGATCTATATTTTCTTTTGTGCCGCCTGCTGTAATTATAACCCTTTTCCCTTTCAAAAACAGATTTGTTCGGTCTAATATGCTGCACACAGTATCAAAAATTTTATCTAAATCAGCTAATCTTCCCTGACCGTTTGTTCCGCAGGCAAGATAGCCTTCCTGTGGTTCTATGAAAACAGAGCCGTAAGTTTTTAATGTTTCTATATTTTTTTGAACTGCTTTGTTATTCCACATGCCAGTGTTCATTGCAGGTGCAAAAATCATTTGTTTTTGAAAAGCGCATGCTAAAGATGTCAAAAGGTTGTCGCAGATTCCGTTTGCAATTTTGCCTATTGTATTAGAGCTTGCAGGTGCAATCAAAAACACATCCGCCCAGTCGCAGAGTGCAATGTGTTCTGGTTTTTTGTCCTCATAGTCAAACTGATTTACATAAACCGGCTCCTGAGACAAAGTTTCCAGTGTAAGAGGGGTAATAAATTCCGTTGCGTGTTTTGTCAGAACAATTTTAACATTTGCGTTGTGTTTTTTGAACATACGAATAAGCTCGCATATCTTGTATGCTGCAATACCGCCTGTTATCCCTATTAATATGTTTTTGCCTGTAATGCTCATGAAATTTGACTTTCTTGCGAAATTTTAACGGATTATTCCTGATACATTCCTACGGTTTTTCTTACCTGTTTAAGTACTTCTTCCGCTTTTGCCCGTGCTTTTTCATCACCCTGTCTGATTATTTCTTTAACAAGTTCCGGGTGTTGTTCATAATATTTTCTGCGTTCTCTTATAGGACGCAGGTAGTCATTTATCAAAGCCGCAAGTTCACGTTTGCAGTCTGCGCATCCACGTTTACCGGCAATACATTCCTCTTGCACCTGTTTGATTTTTTCTTCCGTTGCAAATGCTTTCCAGTACTCAAAAGCTACTTCGCATTTGTCCGGATGACCGGGATCATCTTTTCTTGCACGGCTTCTGTCAGTGATTGCTTTCATAATAGTTTTTGTTGTTGTTTCATCATCATCGGATATTTTTATGTCATTATGAAAAGATTTTCCCATTTTTTGTCCGTCAACACCTTTTAGCATTGGTATGTTGGTAAGAAGCGGTTTTGCTTCTTTAAAGAGTTCAGTTTTGTAGATATTATTAAATCTTCTTGCAATATCTCTTGTGATTTCTATGTGTGCAACCTGATCTATGCCGACAGGAACAAAATCAACGTTAAATGTTAAAATATCAGCCGACATCAAAACCGGATAACCCAAAAAACCGTAAGAAACATTTGGTTTTGAGTCACCGTCAGGAGTTTTTATCATTTTTACCAGATCTTTAAGCGTCGGGTCTCTTTCCACCCAGTTTTGCGGGGTAATCATACTGAGATATACGTGAAGTTCAGCTGTTTGTGGTAAATGAGACTGAATATATATGCTGCATTTTGCCGGATCTATACCTGCTGCCAGCCAGTCTAGTACTATGTCCGTCGTGTTGCCAATCAAATCCTGCGTGCTGTCAAACTTTGTAGTAAGAGCGTGCCAATCCGCAACAAAAAAGAAACATTCGTATTCGTCCTGCAGTTTTACCATATTTTTTAAAACACCGATATAGTGTCCCAGATGGAGTTTGCCTGTGGGTCTCATACCAGTGACAATAAGCCCTTTTTTGACTTTTCCGGCAGATTGATTTTCAGCCATTTACATTTCCTTTCTTATATATCCAAGGCAATTATATAACACTCATATATGAAATGCCATATAATATATCCGCTGTAATACCTTAGTGTTTCTACAAGCCGGATATGCATCAGCATTTGTCCGGTATAAAGTAAAGATTAGAAAAAATTTGTATGAAAAAGAATCAACCGTGCGTTCTTATAAAGTTTTCAAACATGTGATAAACTTTGTCTGTATACCAGTAAGCTTCGTTTGATGTGTCAAAAACTCCGTCCCAGTGTCTTTCACATTCTGTCCAGGCATCGTTTGCCTGCATTTCTTTTGTTCGCAGCATTTGTTCATGAGTATTGGTGTAAGGAGACAGCGGGAAAATATCTGCAAGCTGCATGTAAGATGGCAATTTATCTTCCTTGTAATTGTATCCGAACAGGCATGAATTTATTCTGTTTAATCTCTTTCCCTCTTCGTATCTGGAAGAGCCTTCATCGTTGTCATTAGATACTTCCGGACCCGCTGCATAGTCTCTTGAATATTTCTGGCATTCAGCTTCCCATCTGACGCTTTCAAAATTATCAGCTCTTCCCCAGTCAGTGCCGGCTGTATAACCTGCCTGTTTAAATTCATATCTGCTGTCGCATTTTTCACCGACAAACGACAGATCATTCCGTCCTGTTTTTTGTCTAATTTCATAGGTTATATACGCCATCTGGTCTTTATTCGGAACATCTCCGACTCCGCAGTAGTAATTTTTGTCAAAGACATGTTTTCCGCTGTCAAAGTATATAGCGTCAAATCCAAGTTCTATTCCCCATACACAGGCATCAATAAATGCTTTTTCGTGTTCATACCAGTTAAAAGATTGTCCTTTAACTCTTAATTGATCGGAGGACAGAGGCATTCTGAATCCTGTTTTGAAGCCCAGCAAATGAGCCATATCATTAAAAGCTTTTACCTGTTCATCTGCACCCATTTTGCCGAATAATCCGTCACTTGTTAATGTCTGGCTTATTCCTGTATGCAGATTTGCACAGTAAAGGGAACCTGCATCTTTGTATCCGTCTCCGTATAAAGATGGATACAGCTGTGACAGAACAATGCAATTCGCAAAAGAATTTGGTGATGTAGGGATGGCAAGAAGCATTTTCATTGCACCGAAAAGACCTTCCGTTGCTCTATTTCCGTCATATTTTGCAACTATTCTCGGATTGATTTCTATGTAATTTGCGTGTCTTCCCCATTTGTCCCCAAAATTTGGAGAAGGAATATAAGGCGGAATTCCCGGGTATTGTTGATCCGGTTTGATGATTGTGCATAAAGATTGTATTGTTCTCTCCGGTGTGAGCCTTAGCAGTTCTGCGGGTCTGGCGTTTAGCCATTTTTTGTTATTGACCTGATATATTCTGCTTTTTGCCCAGTTATCTTCGTATACGTCATTTCTGCCGGTTGATATCCAGAACAATTTTTTTAATGGCTGCTGGTCTCCGTAATATCCCTTGAATGAAATTAAAGCTTTGTTTACCAATGCTCTTTGTGTCTCAAATTTATCAATTTGAGACGGGTTCAAATTAACGGGTTTGCATTCGGCTCCATGAACGCCGGATAACAATGATGACCTTGTATAAGCTCTTCTTTTTGTCGTTGTATTAACAGAAATTGCATCAATCATATTTCCACTAAAACACAAACATAAAATAATTTGCTAGTAGTTTATAAATTGAAATTTAATTATTTTATTAAAAAAATTATCGACATGTATATATATTAAAGGGCATATAAATATTCTTCGGCTTAATTTACTCTGTTTTTATTCCGGATACACGGTTCAATATTTTTAATCGTCTCCGGATAGATTTAGAGAGAAATAAGTTGCTAATATTCGGTAAAAAACAATACAAAACAAAAAACCAGCAGGAATTGATATTAATGGCGCAAAATGACGATTTGGAAGCCGTGGAGGAGCTTGTAAAAAGAAATCAGGATAGTGTTTATGCGTCATTTTATTATTTGAGCGGAAGCTGTGAAGATATTCTGGATTTGACACAGGAGGCTCTTTTAAAGATGGCAAAAAATATTAAGAAACTAAAAGATCCTTTCAAGTTTAAACCGTGGTTGAATCAAATTGTGACAAGACTTTTTTACGATTATCTCAGAAGTAAAAATCGTAAACTGCAGACTGTTCCTATAGATAAAAAAGATGACGAAGAGCAGGACAGATTTAATGTAGCGGAAGTCCCCTGCAATAAATGTTCTCCTGAACAGTCCAGCCTGAATTCGGAACTTAACTGTATAATAGAACGTTCCATTCATAAACTTCCGGAATCTTTCAGACTGGCAATTGTATTAAGAGAGTTTCAGGGTCTGAGTTATGAAGAAATTGCGGAAATAACAAAAACAAACGTAGGAACGGTGAAATCCCGTATCGCCAGAGCCAGAAATAAACTTCAGGAAGATTTAAAAGAATATATTGCATAGCATAACAAAGAGGTGTTGACAAAATGAAAGACAAGGCGGTTTGCAGAAAAGTGACATCTATGTTGTCTCTTTATATTGATGACAAAGTTACGTTACAGGAAAAATCTTTTATAGAAGAGCATCTTGCAGCATGTGATGAGTGTCATCAAAAATATCTTTACCTGAAATCTCTTATTAAAAATTTGAAAGATTCATACAAACAGGTACTGGAGCTGGCTGTAAAAAAACAAAAACAGGTGACTTTCAATATAAGAGAACATGAAAAATTTTTGAACAGAATATCTCCTTACGTGGATAATGAACTTGATTCAAAAGAATGTTTTGACTTTAGAAAATATTTGATGAAATCGAAATCCGCACAAAAAGAGCTGAAAAAATTGTATACTTTACAAAAAAAGTTAAAAAATTCATTTAATGAAACAAAAAAATTTGCACCAAAACGAATTACACATAATGTAATGAGAAAAATAACACCTGAAAAAACATTTTTTGAGAGCACTATTATAGAGGGTATTTTTTCACAGAAGACAGCTAAAGCAGCCATTCTTGCAGGATTGATCCTGTTCGGCGCTTATGAATTCAAACAGCTGGATACTCCCTTAAAAGAAAAAACCAAACAGATACTGTTAAAAGAAGTTCACAGAAGCATTGGACCTGCAAATACAAATACACCAAAAACAGACGATGATTTTATTAAGTTTTAATTAATCGGTAAATCTGAATTTTAAAAGAGCCCATATTGCATGGAAACCGTCAATCCAGGTTATTTTTTTCCCTTCTGAATATTCTCTGCCGTAATAGGAGATAGGAAGTTCATAAAGTCTTGCATGTCTTTTCAGTACTTTTGCCGTAATCTCCGGCTCAAAATCGAACCTGTCAGATTTTATTTCTATACCCTGTAAAAATTTTGTGTTAAAAGCTTTATAACATGTTTCCATATCTGAAAGAGTAGCTCCGTACAGGATGTTTGTTGTAAGAGTCAGAACTTTATTTCCGAGCCAGTGCGTAAACATAAACGAACGGGAAGGTTTTGCGCCAGTGAGTCTTGAACCGTATACAACATCAGCTTTGTCCTTTATGATAAGCCGTATGAGTTCTTCGTAATCATTCGGGTCGTACTCAAGGTCGGCATCTTGAATAACCATAATATCCCCTGTGATATGAGCCATTGCTGTTCTTATGGCAGCGCCTTTGCCCTGATTTTTCTCGTGGTAATAAATCTTGTATTTATTTTCAAGAGTCTTCAAATGTTCTCTTGTTCCGTCATAAGACATATCATCAACAAGTACAATCTCCTTTTCCAACCCGCAAAACGGTGCCTGTTCTATTTTTTCAAGAATTGCATCTATTGTTTTTCTTTCATTATAAACAGGAACCACTATACTTATTTTTTTCATGTTTCTCCCCGATATCGAGTATCTTTATTTATAAATTCTAAAAAATATTGTATAATTAAATAAAGATTATGTTAAGGGTGTTATATGGAAGATTTTATAAAATCCGTTTGTGTAGAAGATATAAACAATGCTCAAAATACGATGTTTTCTCTGTTTAAGACTTTAGAAACAGCCAGTCTCGGAAGTCTTTGCGCAAAAGCGGAAATGATTCATAACACTTTTCTCGTTAACAAATCTTATGAATTTATAGCTCAGAATCTTTCATTAATGGCTATTTTAAAATACAAAGCAGACAAATCCAACTATAAAATTGCATTGAATATGCTGGAGGATGCCAGATTTCTTGCGGAAAATTCTCAGAATAAAAATGCAATTAAAACAAACAGTTTTTGCTGGGGATATATTTATTTTTGTGAAAAAAATTATTCTCAGGCTCTTTCCGTTCTGAAACAGGCTCGAAATATTCCCTCTGACAACAGTGTTATAAATATCAAAATTATGGATTTAATCAGCCGTATAGAAGCACTCGGAATAGATACTTCGGAAGTCCGGATAGAAAATGATATAGAAAAACCGCTTACTGCACTTTTGAATGTGGCAAGAACTCTTGCAGCAGAAACAAGTCTTGAATTATTGCTTAAAACAGTTGCAGAGGAGATAAAAAAAGTTCTTGATGCTGACAGATGCACGGTTTTTCTTTTAGATAAAAACAGAAATGAGCTTGTTTCTAAAATTGCACTTGGTATGGGCACACAGGAGCTAAGATTTCCAGCTGATAAAGGTCTTGCGGGATATGTTGCCCAATCAGGCGAAATTATTAATATAAAAGATGCATACAGTGATTCACGATTTAATCAGGATATAGACAAAGAAACCGGATACAGGACACAAACTATTCTTTGTATGCCTATATGGAATATGAAACACGAAATCCTCGGTGTTTTTCAGGTATTGAACAAACAGAACGGAACATTTTCAAAAGAAGATGAAGATGTACTTATTGCAATAGGTTCAAGCGCCGGCATTGCTATTGAAAATGCAAAACTTTTTGAATCACAGCAATATATGATTAATCAGCAAAAAGAGCTGTTTAAAAGTTTTATAGATACACTTGCCGCATCTATAGATGCAAGAGATAAAATAACAGCAGGTCATTCAAACCGTGTAAAAATGTATTCGGAGCTTATATGCGATGTAATGGGGGCTGATGAAAAAACAAAAGCAAATATTATACATGCTGCGGTATTGCATGATATAGGCAAAATCGGCATAAGAGATGCTGTTTTGCAAAAAAACGGCAAGCTTACGGATGATGAGTATAAACATATTCAAGAACATGTTAAAATTACTTATGATATTTTAAACAGAGTATACATTTCCGATGAATTCAAAGAAGTTGCTGAAATTGCCTCGAGTCATCATGAAAAATATGACGGCACCGGTTATTTCAGAAAACTAAAAGGCGAAGAAATACCTTTTGGAGGAAGAGTACTTGCTGTAAGTGATGTATTTGATGCTATTACCTCTAAAAGACATTATCGTGACAAAATGCCGATAAAAAATGCTCTTGAAATCATTAAATCAGGTGCCTGGAAGCATTTTGACGGTAATATTGTAGAAGCATTTTTTAAGATACATTTAGACAGGCTCGTTGATGTATTTTTAAGCGAAGCAGATTCTGTCTTGTATGATACAAAAGACAGAGAAATACTTGCAAAATATGATTTAGAGTATTTATATGAGATTTTATGCAAAGAACCTGATTTGCTTACACAGCAGGAGGGGGAATTGATTGAATTATTCAACAGATACTATAATTGCAAAGCAGGTAATTAAAAACTAATATAATTAAAGACTTAGGGATTTTTTATGAAAAATAAATATTTTATAATGACACTTGTTTTTATAACAACACTGGGCTTTTCATCAGCAGAATGTTTTTCGCATAATGCGAATAAAAATATTATAAAAACACCTGTTTCCACTTTTAATAAAGAGAATTTGAAATTTATAAAAAATAATGAGCTGACAAATGATTTTTTGAAGATAATAACTTTTTCACAAAACGAAACAATACAGGCTGCGTCTGCTGCGGAGAAGATTAATTATTCAAAAAAATACACAGAAGCAAATGAAAAATTTGCACAGGGTAATATTACAGCCGCTTATAAAGATTACAAAGATGTACTTTCTGCAGCGGAGGATGATTTTGTAAATCTCGGACTGGCATATAAATTTGCAAATATAGGTCTTTTCTCACTTGCGCAGGAAGCAATTAACAATATTCAAGACAGAGAAACGTACAATTATCAAATACAGCAGATTAAATCAAAACTTTTTCCTCAAATAATACTTTCTTATGATGATGAAATACGTCTTTGCCAGAATTATACGGAAATTTACTATAACAATCTTGCTTTTGAAGTTGCGAGAGATATGGCGAAACTTCCGGAAAAGTACAAACGGTCCGATTATGCTCATTACATATTGTCTCAGGCGTATTACAATACAAAAGATTATTCAAAAGCAATAAGTGAAATCAATAAATCGTTATCAATAAATCCGGACAATTTAAATTATCTTAAATACAAGGCACAGATATTTTGTGAAACCAACAGATTATCCGATGCTGTGAATATCCTTGACAAAATGCTGGAGCAGGATACAAACATAATGGATTACAGAAATGATCTTAAGGGTTTGAGATATTATACACTTGCAAAAGCTACGAAAGACAGAGTAAAATCTGGTTTTTATCTTGCAAATTACTTTTTGAAAGCCGGTGATGTTCAAAGAGCAATTAAAGAGTTAAATCAGAATATTTCTGCAGATAAAAAAGATTACAAATCAATGACATTGCTTGCAAATATTTATTTTAAGCAGAATAAGCTGGCAGATGCTATGGATTTATATGAAAGAGCATATAAAATCAAAAAAAATGATCCGGATAACTTAATAGGCATAGCAAACATGTATAAGTATAAAAAAGACTACAAAAATGCTCTGGATTTTTATGTAAAAGCATCAAAAAAAGATAAACAAAATAAAGATGCGTTAATAAATGCTTCGTTGTGTTTTAAAATGCTTGGTATGACTGATAAATCAGTGGAATATATAAACAAGGTTTTTGAAAAAGGAAATACTGACGCAAAAATTTATTACACCGCATCTAAAATTGATGACATAAAAAATATACAGTATTTAAAAAAGACAGTCTCTGTTAATCCGTTATATGTTGACGCATGGCTGGATTTGGCAGATATTGCAATAAAAAATAACAGACCTCTTCTTGCACAAAATTATTTGAAGCCTGTAAATTATTTAAATGAAAAAGACGACAGATATTACTATTATACGGGACTTGTAAACAAACAGCTCGGAAATAAAGAAACTGCAGTAAAAAACTTTAAAAAGTCTCTGGAGTTGAATCCTCTAAATGAAGCTGCATCAGAAGAATTGAAATCAAAGTTATAGGAATATTAAATGGCAAAATATAATCTTCTTATAATTGAAGACCATTCTCTTACTCGTTTCGGACTAAAAACAGCGTTCGAAAATGACAGCAGTTATGCCGGAATATATGAAGCTGCAAATGCTAAAGACGGTCTGGAAATTGCAGATAAAAAAAATATTGATATAATACTTATGGATCTGGGGCTCCCCGACATTAACGGTATAGAAGCGACAAAAATAATAAAAGAAAAACATCCTGATATAAAAATTGTTATACTTTCTTCCCATGAAAAAAAAGAAGATGTAATAAGTTCGTTGAAAGCAGGCGCTGTTGCTTATTGTACAAAAGATGTCGAACCGGAAAGACTTATAGAAATTGTATCGTCTGTGCTTCAAGGTGCGTCATGGTTTGATTCTAAAGTAGCACAGTTTGTTTTAAATGCAGCAGTTTCTCAAAATGAACTGACAGCAAATTCTGCTAAAACCCAAAACTCAACTGCAATAAATCTTACGACAAGAGAAAAACAGGTCCTTAAGCTTATTGCGCAAGGTCTTTCCAATAATGATATAGCGAAAAAACTTGATGTCAGTATTAATACAACAAAAGCACATGTATGCAGTATTCTGCAAAAAATGTCCGTAAATGACAGAACACAGGCGGCGATAAAAGCTATACGTGATAATATAATATAAATAGATGAATTTGTCGTAATTTTAATTGATATTACGATAATTATCAATTAAAATTACAACTAAAGTACTGGAAAGAGACAAAAATGGTAGCCATTGCAAAAATATTAATAATTGATGACAGTCCCAAATATCTTGCAGATGCACTGCCTCTGTATGGATATGAAGTTGATGTTGCAACTGACGGAATGCAGGGGATAAAAAAGCTTACTTCTGAAAAAAACAGCTATGATATGGTTCTTCTGGATGTAATGATGCCGAATATGGACGGATGGGAAACATTAAAAACAATAAGAACAAACAAAAAACTTGAAAATATACCGGTTATCATGATTACTGCATTGAATGAAGAACAAAAAGAAATTTCCGGACTAAAATTCGGAGCGGATGATTATGTGGTAAAACCATTTATTTTGCCAAATCTTCTTGCAAGAATCGAAGCTTTGCTGCGCCGTTCTACCTGGCAAAAAGAAAAAGTCTCAAATGTTGACCTGAAATTTGTACAGGATGGAGAAATAGAGCCCTTAACGGCAAGAGAAAAAGAAATATTAAAAATGGTTTCTCAAGGGGCAAGCAACAATGATATTGCAGAAAAACTTTTTGTAAGAGAAGTTACCGTAAAAACCCATCTGAATAGTATATTTAAGAAACTGAAAGTAAAAAACAGAACACAGGCTGTTTTGTTGGCTATGCAAATGAGAATGATAGAAGATTAAAATAAAACAAATCAGGGAATTATAACAAAGTCAGTCAGCTAAGGAGAAAAACCAATGGCAAATTATTCAAAAGAAGAAGTTTTTGATTTAATCTTGAAAAACCCGTCAGAGTTTGAAGATTACAGAAAGGCTAACGGTGAAATAGACCTTAGCGAACTTGATTTTTCAAATTTAACACTTGAAGGCATTGACCTTACAGGTGCGGATTTGTCAGGTGCAAGCTTTAATGAAGCAACATTTACTGAAGTGAATTTTTCTGACACTGATTTAACATCAGCAGATTTTTCAAGAGCAAATCTTGTTGAGTGCAATTTTACGGGTGCACTGCTAAACGGTACGGATTACAGCTATGCGACTGTAAATTATTGCAATTTTACCGATGCCGATTTGGCCGGTGCTGTATTTAATGAAAGTGATCTGCAAAATTCTGATTTTTCTGCAGCGGAAAATATGGATGCAGTAAGATTTGATGAATCCACAGTCTGGCCGGAAACAGATTTGCTACCCGAGGATTTTGATACAACATATACAAAAGATCTGTCATCTTTGGAAGATGACGATGACCATGCGGTTTCCGATTATTAAGATTTTTGAAATAGATACAAAAGCAGCCTTTTTAAAAGGCTGCTTTTTGGTTATTCTTTTAGTCCTTCTTACCGCCCTTAAAGGCATCTACGATAGAATAAATCCAGGCACCGGTACCGGCAAGACCGGAAACAACACCGGCAGCTATACCTGCAATTTTTGCATATTTATTCTTTGCAGCTAAACCAGCAGCGGCGCTTAATTTGCCTAATATGGTTAAACCGAGAACGGCACCGAGCTGTTTCAAGCCGTCAGCAGTTCTGCCTTGAAGAAACTGTCCTAAACCGGGCAGCGGCACAGAAGCAATTGCGTAACCCCAGCCGTCTTTTTTTTCTTTATTTTCAGAAACCGCATCTGTTTTTGGTGCCGGCTGAGTTTCACCAAAATTAACCTTTTTAGTCTTTGGTGCAGCATAAGTATTTACACCTGTACCCACTGTTTGAATAGACATGTCGAACCCTTTCTTATACTTGTTTTGATACTTCCACACTGTTATTAAAACAAAATATGCAAAAAAGTTGCTATTCTCTAAAACAAAAAAATTAATATATTTTGTAATCAGGTATTATAAGCTGTTACAGATAAAGAATCAATGTTTATATTTTTTACAAAATTTTATAATGACATAATACAAGAAGTTATGCACAACTGCACTCTTTTTTCCGTATTTTTATCTGTCCGTTACACGGCATTATAGCTTCTTCTTCTATAATACCTCCTACACTGTCTGCAATTATTATACCGGACTTTGGATTTTTCACAGATTCAATGTGTCCTTTTACATCTGCATTTACTTCAGAATATTCAAATGCCAGATCAGTATTTTCCATTGTGCATTTTGTGAGTTTTAAATTTTTACAATAACATAGCGGCTGTGTTCCGATAATTTTACAGTTTACAAGTGTAAGGTTTTCAGAAAACCATCCGAGATATTCTCCTTTTACGATTGAATTTTCTACGGTTACATTCTTGCTGTGCCAGAAAGCATCTTTTGTATCAAGTGTTGAATTTTTAATATGTACATTATTCATGTATTGAAAAGAATATTTTCCCGACATTTTTAAATTGTTTATTTCAACATTATTCGTTTCAAAAAGGAAATAAACTGAATTGATTTTAGAACCAGTAATACTTATATCATCACATTTCCAGCCAAATTCATCGGAATTAATAGAACAATTATTGATTTTAACATTTGATGATTCTCTGAGACATTTTATTCCGTTTATATTACATCCCGTAATCTTGCCGTCTTTGCAATACCACAGAGGTGCTCTTGTCATATCATCCATCAATGAATCAAATAATGTAAACCCGTAAGCGTGCCACATCGGGTATCTCAAAGAAAAAGTACAATTTTTTACCCTGTAGTTTCGACCTTCTTTTAAAACTGATTCTCCGTCGGCAGGACCGGCAAATGTACAATTTATAACATCTGTGTCTTTTATGTTATAAAGAGCTCTTTCTTCATCAAAGGTTAAATTAGAAATGGATTTGCTCATAAAAGGTCTCCTTTGCAGAAAATATAAGTATGTGCTTATAAATTTTATATCATTATTATATGCTATATTTTCTCAAATAGCAAATACCTATATCGGATAGTATGTTATGCTTTTTGGGTATTTAGACGAATGAAAGAGTCATGTGTGTCTGCAAACAATCCAATATGCACGCAGCATATTCTTCATGTTTTCCGTAGAAAATATGAGACGCATCGGGAATAACAACTATTTTGTTTTTGTCGGGATGTTTGCAGAAGGAATTTATTTTTTCCATAAATACTTTTGCATCTCCTGCAGTAAGGCTGTCTTTTTCTCCTATTACAAATGCACCGTTTATTTTAATAGAGTAAAGAGAGCCGGTTTCACCTTCACCGCTGATAGCGGGACAGTTTTTCAAGTTGTCAGCATTGTAAAAGCTCAATACCGTCTCGGCGCACATTGGCGAAAATCCGCCGAATAAAGCCGGAATAATATCTTTGTTGCGTCCTTCCTTAACAAATTCCTGCGCTTGCTTGAGGCATATATCAAGATTCGGCATTACAGTCCACCAGTAACTTAAATCTATAGGTGCACTTACGATAAAATAATCCACAAAATCATCATCTGTATTGCCGAGGTAATGAATAATTTTGTTCGAACCAAGAGAATGTCCGGCAAGTACAATTTTTTTAAAACCAAGTTCTTTTGCATACTTTACATAAGCTTCGACATCTTCATAAACAAGGCTGAAATCATCATATACAACGCCTGTGTAAAGTTGTTTGCCGGTAGCAAAGTTTGAGTACGCAATGCATGAAAATGCATCCATAGCATGTCCCGCAATAAATGCAATATTGTTTGCACTCAATAATTCACCGGTTGCACACAACAAATCATTCTGGAATACATTACTGCAGATACCGCTCATCATTATCACTACGGTATCCATCGAATCGTTTCCGTACATGGCTCCTTTCAGTTCCAGCCCTCTGGGGGTATTTACCCGTATTATTTCCATGGTGTGGCTCCTGTTTTTATTTAATTCTATTTCTTATGTGCTGCCGGCAATTATGTAGTGCTTGCTAAAACCGGAGCAGCAGTGAATTTTTACTACAAAATTTTTCAGGCAATTTAGTACCGGTCAAAAAGGCTTTTGCCTGTATCAATCTATTTTCGGCTTTTTTGAAAAAAACCGGAAATTCTTTTCTGTATGAAAAAAGAATTTTTAAGCCATCCGATAATTTTTCGTTTTGCACCGTGAATACAATTTTCCTATCAGCGGCAAGTCGCATCCGGCGTCTTTTATATTCGCAATAATTTTTTAGAATTCAAATTCATAAATTACCATTGCATTCTATATTTTTATTATGAATCGTTATTGAGAAATAGCAAATACTTATAGTGTATATTCAGTTATAGAAATAAGGTATAATTTGTTTGCATGTAAATATTATTCACTCAAGCCACTCAATTAACGATTTTTTTTCACCAAATTCAAAATTATATTTTTTTTCAAAATCTGAATGAGTTAAAAATTCATAACTTATATTAAAACCAACCGGTTCCTGTTCAAGACCCAGTTCTTCGACTTTTTTCGAGGACAATTGATTTTTTTCTGCATCCAGTACATTGGAATAGTTTTGTCCTTCAAAGCAGCAAAACGGTATTTTGGGGTTTTCGTCTTCTACATTGGCAATTAATCCGAATGTGCGGCAGACAATCCCCCTGTACGGGTAGACAGAACAGCTGTCATTTATTAAAAAGGGGCAGTCATAAAGAAATTTTTTTCTTGTGTTTTTTTTGCCGTCTGCGCTTTTTTCATTTTGCTGATTTAAATCTTTATTGTTGTTTGATTCAAATGAAGATTGTAAAAAATCCTTTTTAGCTTTCAGTATTTTTGTAAGATTATTATTTATCTTTATTTTAGTTTCATCATCCAGCTGCAAGAATCCGTACAAAAGATACTGTATTTCTCTGAACGAATACGGGAATTCTGCGTTTTTGCAGCATTTGGCACAGCCCTTTTTACAAAAAATGTAAGGCTTTTGCATCTCAAAAAAAGTTTCGAGCTTGTTATCCAAAAATTTAAGATAAGCAACATAGTTGTGCACGGGCACACTATTTCCCTGATATTCACCTATCATTGTTGTTTTAAGACCTTTTGTAACCGTTTCTATTTTAATATTTTAAAATTAATTTGGCAAATAATATTTTATGTAACATATACAATTCAGAAGCCTGAATTTTGAGAGTTTGTCTTCAATCGTTTGTGTTCAGGAACTTATCAGCCTTGTTTGAGATTTTTATACCGGTAAATTATTTTAAACAGGTCGTATGTAAGATTCTGAAAAAGAACAGGATTTTTGCTGTTATATACCCGAATGTTTCGGAATAACATATACCTGATGCAGGGGCGTGCTGCCTGCTGCAGAAGTCATAAAATAAAGCAGGTGTCGATGTTTCTTTTTAGGTGCTTTTGGAGGAGGGAATCAGCAGGAAAAAAGAAATATCCTCTACCTTGCTTTAGAAATTGCAGAGCGTTTGATTTTGTTTGGATGCATTAGGTGTTTGCTTCAAAGTGACCCTGAAGGAGGTACGGCGAAATCGGAACGAAGAAGTAAATTCCTTATGTATCCTCCATTTTTATTCACTTTTTACATAATAAATAGTATCAATTTTTCATATTGTCAACTGACTCCGACTACTTGTTGAACCTGTGCAATAAGCAAGTTCAATATTTAACAATAAGTCCGGCACAGTCAACAAGCGCATGGGGTCACTTCCGTAAAATGCTAGACTCGGCGCCACTCGCACTCCGTGTACCACTCCTACAAGCGAGGTCCCACTCAGACAATATTAAATTTGTCATTGAATTATGTGACATATACAGAAATAACGTTGGGACAGATACTTTATCCTTTCACAAAACGATACTTAATGGTTTTATTCGGCAGATTGCCCGGCATGGCGCTATTTTAAAATTTTTGCGAAATTTGTTATATAAATCTTCAAGAATAGATTATAAACTGCAAAAATAAAATGTTTTATTATTTCAAGATTGAATATTCAACAAGCTTTGAAACATCTTTGTTCCAGTCATTTTCCCATTTATTTATTATAACATCTGCGGGTGTAATTCCTTTACAAACAAGTTCCCTTAAGGATTCAAGAAGAATCTCCTCTGATTTTCCGTATGATTTAAGACTGTTATAGGATACTTTTACGATTTCTTTTGCAATATCTTTTAGGTGAATATTTTTTATTTCAAAATCAAGACCGTATTTCGGAGTTTGTTGTCGTAAATATTCAAAATCTTCGTATACAAATGATTTCAGCATGTTTTCAATTTCTTCCATTGCGCTGTCATTGTATATAAGCCCTTTCCATAAAGCGGGAACAGCACATATCAGGTCGGATTTTTGATTGTCATGATTTCTTATTTCAATATAACTTTTAAATCTTACATCAGTAAAATATAAACTAATATGGGTTTCCCAGTCTTGTTTATTTGCATAAAACCCCTGCCAGCCGTTTTTTAAAAACTGTCTGAAAGTGATATTATCCGTTTTTATTGCTGTGTTCTTTCCGTCAATATATCTTTCAATAAAAATCATCGGAACATCAAGAAGGACTTGAATATAATCAGCAAAAGAAAAATATGATTCAAAGACTTTTTTGCTGACAAGTCCGCATCTGTCATTATCTGTTTCCAGCCAGCTTGCCGCTCTGTTTGATTTGTAATTTGTGAGTCTGCCGTTTCTGACCGGTGAATTTGCAAACATTGCACTTACAATCGGAGATAATTTTAAAGCAAAGGAGAATTTTCTTATTGCGTCATGTTCTGATGAATAGTCAAAACTAGCCTGTATCCCTGCTGTTTCTCTCATCATAATAAGCGGTTTTTTTGCAACTGACGGAAGATATTTTGTCATATATTCGTATCTTTTTTTGGGGATAATATTTATTTCATCATATGTTGAAACAGGCTGTATACCGTATCCTAGCCAGCATATGCCTGGTTTTTGCGCAGCCTCTGCGGTTTCTTTATTGTAAATATCGAGATATTTTTTTACATCACAAAGATTTCCCGAAGGAAAAAGACTCAATTCCGTTTGAGAACCTGGTTCCAGTGAAATTATACCGTTTTTATTCGATAACCCCAGAAGCGCATTATTTTCATATACAGGCAGGGTATTATTTTTTTTATATAACTGTAAAAATTTTACTACATCATAATATGAAGCCGCTGTATAATCATATTTTACCGGCAATTTTTCGAATTCAACCCCGGTTTGTTTTTTTGAAACGATTTCAGCTGTTTTTATTCCTGAAAAGAATACTTCAAACAGCTGTTGTTCGTTTGTAATAATATTTTCCTGTAATTTTACTTTTGCGTGGTTTAGCATAATAATTTAACACAACTGTGGTATATTTATTTTGCCCTGTTTCATCTCAATAAGATTAATTAATTTTTCCATTAAAATATCCTGAAAACATTCATTATTGTGAGCATTTATTTCTCTGATAAAATAGCACGGACTTGTTACGTTTATTTCCATTATTTTTCCGTCTGCAACATCCAGCCCTGCCATATACAATTCTACAGCATTTAAATGTTTAGCAATATGCTGTGCCATTTCTTTTTCTTCCGGTGTAAGTTTTGCTGTTTTAAAATATTTGTCGGAATGCATACTGAATTTGAAATCATCTTTACCTGGAAGTTTTATTATGCATTCATCAAATACATGTTCCCCTGCTATTAATATCCTTTTGTCTCCGTATTTTGCTCCCGACAGATACTCCTGAACCATAACCATTGTTCTGCCGTTATTTGTAAGATTTTTTATAATAGCGTTAACATTTTTTTCTTCTGTATCAAGATAATAAACACCACCGCCAAAACACTGATTTAAAGGTTTTATAATAGCTTTTTTATGTTCTCTTACAAAATCTTTTATATCGTCTGCATTTGCTGTTACGATATTTCTAGGGGCATATTCTTCAAAATAATTTAAGTGGAATTTTTCATTAAAATTTTTAATTGCAACAGGGTTGTTTATTAACACAGTTCTTTCGGAATCCACAAAGTCAAATACGTTGCATGCGTTTATATAATCTATATCTACAGGCGGATCAGGTCGGAAAAATACTATATCAAAATGTTCTATAATATATTTTTTAGGAGTTTCTTTTCTGTAAAAAATATTATTGTCTTTCAAATATGCTTCATAACAAATTGAAAATGCTGTTTTTCCTTCTGTATATAATCCGCTTTTTATTCCGATAAAAACTTCATATTTTCTTTGTAAAAATTCTTTTATAATCCAGAAGTTTGTAACAAGATCATTAAACTCAAAATATTTAAGTTCCAAATCATCAATAACAAAAAGAATAGATTGTTTTAAAGGCATAAATTTGCTCCCTATAAAAATATACCAACTAAAGTAAAAATTACAATGATATAATATGATTAAGACAAAAGATTATTCTCATAGTACATGAGTATGAACCAATTTTATTTATTATTTGCAAAAAGGAGAGATTATGAAAATATTACATGCAATGATAAGAGTAAAAGATATAGATAAGTCTATGAAGTTTTATACAGAACTTTTGGGACTCAAAAAAACTCATGAAATCAAGCTCGAAGACAGCATTCTTCATTTTTTAAAAGGAGAAGATTCCGATTTTGAAATAGAACTTACTCAAAATTTTGAAAATCCTGAAAACGGTTATATAAACGGAAATGCCTTCGGTCATTTTGCTGTAGAAACAAAAGATATGGCGGAATTTGACAAAAAAATAAAAGATTTTGGCATCGAGTATTTGTATGAACCGTTTGTTATGAGTGAAGCTGATTCAAAAATCGCTTTTATAAAAGACCCTGACGGCAACGAAATTGAAATTATACAAAAACTCGGATAGTTATTAGTACAGTATGGCAGGTGCACGTGGCAGAGTCTTTTCACAAATTTTCTCTGACAAATTATAAAAATACTATGATGACGAAAATTTTAACTACTCCTTAATGCATTCGGCTGATAGTTTTTATAAGGGTTTTATTTGTATGCAAGTTAAATATTCTCTTTAATAAACCCGCTGATTTTTTTCAGACCTTGCTGTAAAACCTGAGGATTTTTGCAGTATCCTATTCTGAAACAATTTTCTTCTTCAAAACAGAAACCGGGTGTTAAAAATACTCCTTTTTCTTTTGCAAGCCTGCAGCACAACTCTTTTGACGGAATATCATAATCATAGTCAATAAGGGCTGTTGTTCCTGCAGATGGTTGTATATAACTGAAATGAAATTCGTTTTTTACCCAGTCGTCAAGTATATAAAGACATTCTGTTATAATTTTTTTGTTTCGGTTTACAATCTTATCCGCATTTTTAACCGCAAGGGCAGCAATTGTTTCATCAGTTATAGAACAAGAAATCATATTGTATTCACGGTGATGAAAACATTTTTCTATGATTTCTTTATTTTTTGATGCAATCCATCCCAGCCGCAAACCTGCAAGCGAAAATACTTTTGACATAGAACACACGCTGATTCCTCTGTCATAAATATCCGCCATAGACGGTATTTCAATATCTCTTTGATTCAGACCCCTGTATACTTCATCACTTAGAACGTACACTCCTTTTTCATCGGCAATTTCTGCTATCCGCTCCAGCATATCAGACGGAATAACCGCACCTGTCGGATTATTCGGGTTGTTTATGCAAATAAGTTTTGTATTATCCGTAACAAGACTTTTCAATTCGTTTATGTCCGGCAAAAAATTGTTTTCTCTGCGGAGTTTTAAAAGTTTTACTTTTGCACCGAATGAAGCAGGTATGGAATAGAGCTGTTGATATGTCGGAATGACGGAAACTACGCTGTCAGACGGTTCTATAAGCGAATAAAAAACCAGATGATTTGCACCGGCTGCACCTATTGTTGTAATAATATTCTCCGGCGGTATTGTATTATAAAATTTAGAAATACCTTCTCTTAGTTCCTGTGCCCCTTTTATATGACCGTATCCCTGCTTCTGTTTACACAAATTATTTATAAAATCAAATTTGTCCGTATCGCACAATGCAAAAAGCTCATTAAAAGATAAATTTTGCACCGTTGTATTTGCAAGATCATATATTGAGTATTTTTCATACTCATTCATCCAATCTTCTACTTTAAATTGAGCAATATTCATATAAATTTATTTAGCAGAAGAAGCTGCAAGTTCCTGTTCTTTTTTTCTTTTGCGTCTTCTCATTAAATCTACAAAAGCTTCAAGACGTGTAATATATCCTGCCTTTCCGGATTGCTCGTCCATTATCAACGGCAGTATCGGTATCTCACAATCCTCTCGCATTGCCGGAAAAAAGTTCTGCGACATAATCTCAGGCATACAGGTAAACGGGCTGATGTGTATAATTCCGTCTTTTCCTTTTTCGTTTGCATAAACAATGTCAGAAACACATTCTAAAGAATCACCGCCGATATCTCTTGAAAGATACGGTTTTGCAAGTCTAAAAGCACGTTCCAGATGGGTTTCTCCTTTGACAAACATTTTTGGGATAATTGCATCACGCAAAAAGCTTGATACAGTCAAAGTTCTTCTTGTCTGTACTCCCATTTTGCCAAGTTCTCGTTCTATATTTTGATTTGAAAAAGGATCCTGTACAAGATAAATTTCTCCCGTTAAATCCACCTGCAATACATCTCTTTTAGTATCAATTTCTACTTTTTGCATCATTGCTTTGGCTTCTTTTTCCGCCTTTTTTAGCTCACGGTAATGATTTGCTTCATAAATAAGTTTCATACCCCTTTTAAATGCTTTTTCAGCATCTCCGACCCTTATTTCTCTTGCTCTGTAATATGAAAGCATTGTCTCCATTCTGTCTGTTGCAAAGACTTTTCTGAAAGCAAAAACAATTGCTCTGATTATTGTAATTGGATTTTTTACGCCTGTAAGCTGTGTAAGAAATCGAAACATTCCTTTTACGCCGTCATATAACTGCAATTCAATATAATTGGCATGATAGCCCATATCTTCAAGTGTATTCTGAATACCGGCTCCATATTCTCCAAGACGGCAAATACCAGGCGATGAAATCATTGCAACATAATCGGCTCCGCCCTCGATGGCTTCGATAAAATTGCCCAGTATTAGTTTATATGGCAAACATATAGATTCAGGGCTGTTTTTTGTACCGAGAGACAATGTCCTTTTACTGGTATACGGCGGAATATAAGGTTCTACTCCCAACCTTCTTAAGGCTGAACCCCAGGCAACATAAATATTCCCCATGTGAGGAAATGCAACTTTAATTTTTTTCTTATTCTTTGACATAGTCTCCCTTTGCCTTTTCAAATCTGTGTAAAATATTTTAAATACAGCTTAATATATTCAATTATATCCTAAAATAAATTGTTTGAAGAAAATTATTAAAGAAATTTAAGTCTGTTTTTATTTTTAGTGATATACTATATTTGTTGATTGTTTCCCTGCAGCGGCATCGTCTAGGGGTCAGGATAGCAGATTCTCATTCTGTTGACACGGGTTCAAATCCCGTTGCCGCCGTGCTTTTAAAATATATTCATTTGAACCCGTGTCACACGGGCTAATCTGAAATCGCAAGCTGACGCTCGCTCAGTCCCGTTGCCGCCGTGTTTTTAAAATATATTCATTTGAACCCGTGTCACACGGACTAATCTGAAATCGCAAGCTGACGCTCGCTCAGTCCCGTTGCCGCCGTGCTTTTAAAATATATTCATTTGAACCCGTGTCATACACGGACTAATCGGAAATCGCAAGCAGACGCTCGCTCAGTCCCGTTGCCGCCGTGTTTTTAACTTTCGATTTGTCATATACAATTATATAAAATTGGCATTCCTTCTAACACAGAGCAAACATAGAATTGCTTAAAAAAGATATATCCGGATTTTCCATATCAAGATATCCTAAATTTACAGAAGTTTTATACAAATCTGTAAGCAGATTTGTATTGTCTTTAATATATATTTTTAAATCATCGCTAAATTTTGATTTAAAAAATTTATTTATATTATTTATACAGTCGCAAACATTTGTATTGGCTTGAAAAAGTAAAACATCAGGAATCATTACAGGTCTGTAATAAGGTGACGAAACAGTTGCTATTGCATTTTGTTTTTTTTGTTCCAGTGTGGATACTATTGTCGTCAATTTTTTAAAATCGTGCGGGGATTTGAAATATTTACTTTCTGCCAACTCTCTAAAGGCAGGAGTTTGGAGATATTTTTGTACATAATACGCCTGATTTGAACCATCAATGCAATCTTGAACCGCTGCCAATTTGGCATATTCTTTTTGTCTAAGCAAGTCTGCTTCAGTTCTTTCATTATAAGAGCCGATATTTAAACTTTTAAGCAAATTATCAAGCGGATTTGGCAATTGCTGTACAGGTGTCATTATATAATTATTTTTACATTTATTTGCTTGAATTGTTTGTATAAGCATATTAACCTCCTGCTATATTGTGCCTGACAATGTTATTAATGTAAGCCGATTTTTGATTATTTTCTCTGTTTAATTTCAGATAATTTTATGACAAATCTGTAATGCAGTATTCATTTATTGCGTGAGTACAGGGCTTTTCAAAACCCGCAAGTGTATTAAGGAAATGGGTTAATAAAATACTTACATACTTGGGCGGTAAATCAGATAAATCCAGCACAAATTCGTTTATGCCTGTTTTTTCAAGTTTGGGAATATATTCATACAGATGAAGAATATAATCTTTAAACATGTGCATTCTGCAAAAACCGTCTACGACAAAAGGAAGAACTTTTTTTAAGGACGGATCCTTTAGTGCATAATTTCCGTTGTGACATGGAGCTTTGCAGGACAGTCTGGATACAATGGCAGAATCATTATTTAACGGACACAGCCCGAGTGTAGGCACCCTGATATTTCCGGCAATTGTCAGTTTTTTGTTAGGTATAAGATTTTTTACTTTCTTTATGCAGTTTTTTATATTTGTAATATTTTCAAATGAACTGAAATCGATTGTGTCTATGGGGTGTAAGTTGTTAAGACATTTTATGGACATGCTGTTTAAAAGATTTATCCCCTGACCTATTTCAACAGGAATCCTGTGCAGTTCATCATCGTTTATGAATGCCCAGAGATATCCTATATTATTTATAATTATAGAAGAGGGTATGGGTTCAATCAGACATAAATTTTTCACATATTCATATACTCTGTCAAAATCTCTTTCTATAAGTATTCTGGGAGTACTGAGCTGCAGTTTTATCCCGTTATTAAAACAAAATTTCTTTACTTTAGTAATAATTTGATGAAAACTGCTTTTTGATAAATCTGCGGTATTTAATATTTCTCCGTATTCAATTGAATAAACCGGATTAAAACCGACTTTTGCAATAAACTTTTTTAAATCATCAAGCTGTCCGATAGAAGAAAGACGTAAATTTATACGGGGCAGTTCGATTTGTTTGTAATCAAAATCTTTTTTTAGTCTGGGGCGTTTGTTTTCCCATTCGAATTTTTGTATATTTCTTGAGAATTTAAAATTTGACCCCTGTGCACTCATCATTTCGCCGCAAAAATGATTTGTTTGATAAATACTTTTTCGAACATGCTTAAACGGAAGTTTTTGATTTTTAAAAACCTTGGGCTTTGCAAGTATTTTTTCTACAAGCTCTATACCTTCAAGTATTTCTTCGGAGGTTGCAAATTTCCCCTTTATTACAACAGCATCAATTGCGTTCAATTTTTTTATATCTTCCGCACACCATGGCAGGTTGTCAGAATCTATTGCCAGAGATATATTTTTGTATTTTTTTATTTTTGCAATGTTTTTCAGGTAAATTTCTTCCGTAATAATAACCTGATCAGCTTTGTGAAACATGTTTACAAAGTCAATTCCTGCAAGATTGTGTATATCAAAATATGAATCAATAATTACCTTAAAAGGCAGAGAATGAGTCTTTATCGCTTCGAGTATGGCAAAACTGTTTATAAAAATACCGTCAATTTTTGTCTGTTTTAAAAAGTTAATAAATTTTTTAATTTCGATTAAGTCCTCTTCCGTAATATTGTGTTTAAAATTTACATAGATTTTGCAATTATTTTTATGCGCTGTATTAATAAATTCATTGACATAATCAAAACCAAGTTCGGAGTTTATAAATTTATGATGATATACATAAAAACTTCTGCATTTTACGTGCGGTAAAAAGGTTTCTATATCTTCCGGTTTTTTTATTGGAGCAGTTAATATAATTTCATTCATTCCTCCATTATATGGATTTTTTGAAAAAAAGTAGTTGTATGTAAATGTTTATTAAGCATAATATTAAAATAAGCTGTTAATAAATATTTAAAAATGCGGACAAAAGAGGAAAGCAAGCAGTATATATTATATATGTTTGCCAAAACCATCACAAAAATTACATTTAGTGGATTTTATGCAAGTTATTTGCCATAATTTCAATAGTGTAATAAAATTATATTAAAATAGGCTGTTCGTATGTTAATTTTTAACATGGACGGTTATAGAATTAAGGTTACAATTAGTATGAAGAGAGTGTAAATGTTTGGAGAATTAGGAGATTCAGATATACTCGATAATGAACCGAATTACGGTTTTGACGAGTTTTACAGCGGAGACGGAGACAGGCAGAATTCTTCACAGGATGATGATTTCTGGGATGCGGGTTCTTTCGATGCCGCACAACCTCAGAATACAGGTGCTCCGTCTGATTTTTATCAGAATGAAGTTCCGCCGGTTAATCCACAGCCTCAGGTTATGCCGCAAGGGCAGCAAAATACAGACAATGAACAGAATGCTGCTCCTCAACAAAATACAGCTGTACAACAAGAGCCTCAAAAAAAATCAGGCACAATGTTTTTGTTAATATTGCTGCTTTTAGTTGCAGGTGCTGCAGGTATGTTTTATTACAAGAAAAATATCTCGCCCGACTCTTCTGTTGCCGGACAAGCCGAAGGGGATTATTTCTATGATAAGGCTGCTGCTGATAATACAGATGCATTGCCTCAAAAGCCTCAAGAGCAAACAGCAACTGTTGATGTGAATTTGTCTGAACCTTCTGCAGGACAGCCTGCTGCAAAAGAAGCAGCAAAACAAGAGAATCCTGAAACTCAGGATACTGCAGCGGCAAGCGATGTTGACAAGCCGGTAAGTGCTCTGGAAAAGGCAATGCAGAAAAAGAAGAATGACGAGAAAAAAGAAAATCAGCTGGGGTTATCTTCAAACCCTGTAATAGTGCCTGTTTCTGCTGGCGGAAGAGTAGATCCTTTTATGCCTTATCTGCAGCAAAATGCTGTTGCAAAACAGCCTAAGTTTGAGCTTATAGCACCGCCTACAGTTATTCCGGAACCTGATCCAGTAGTAGATGAACTTGTTCAGACAAAGATTTCCGGTATTATGTATGATCCTGCAAGACCATCGGCTATTGTCAATTTTGGCGACAGCGATCAGCTTGTTCATAAAGGTGATACGGTCAAGGGTTATAAAATTGTAAACATTACAAAAAATAGTGTTGTAATTAAGTATAAAAACAATATCTATCAGGCAACAGTCGGACAAAGTCTGGATGACGGTGTAAATCTCAATCCTGTTTCAGGTTTATCAAATCAGTTCGGCGGATTGTATAACAAATCATCTAATGTAATTCAATTTAACAATACAAATAATTAATAGGAGTCATCATAAATGTTTAATGACAAGCAACAAAAAAATGGAAGAAAGTTCCCTGGGTTAGGGGTAGGGGCTGCTGCAATAGCATTGGCTGTTACATTTTCTTTTGCAACTAATGCTTATGCGCAAATTCAAGCATCAATTACAAAGCCGGCTTTGAGAACGGAATATAAAAGTGCCGGTAATATTAATCTGGACGGAGACGTTGATTTAAAAAACGGTGACAGAAGAATCAGTGTTTCTTTAAGAGATTCAGACTTGAAACAGGCATTGAGAATGATTGCTGATAAAGCAGGGTTAAATATAATTTTTCACAGTTCCGTAAGCGGTACAGTAACGCTTGATCTTGTTAATGTTACCTTAAATGATGCCTTTAAAATGATAATGCAGGCGAGTGATTTGTCTTTTATCATAGAAAAAGGCACATTGATAGTTATGACAAAAGACGCAAGCTTGAAGTCAGACATAGCTAAACAGAATATGATGACGGTTCCGGTAAAATATGCTGATGCTGCAAAGGTTGCGGACTTTTTAAACAGCAACATATTTTCAACAAACAGACCTGGTTTGTCGAATAATAAGATTGTTGTTACTAACCCTGCAACAAACGAGCTTATTATATTCGGTACAAAAAACGACTACTTGATGGCACAAAAAGTTGTATCAAAGATAGACATTGCTCCGAGAACTGTTTCTTACAGAGTTAATCATACAACTCCGAAAGAAATGGCTGCTCTTGTCTGCCAGTCATTGTTCCCTACTGCGAAACAGTATCTTGACCTGGGTGATTCCGAAGATTCTGACAACAGTGATTCATCTTCTTCTGATAAATCTAACTCATCAAATGAAAATGCTGCAGTAACAGGAGGAGCTGCTTCACTTGGCGGAAACAGCGGAAGTTCATCATCTTCCTCTTCAATTGGCGGTTCTTCCTCAAGCAGTTCTTCCAACAGTGATGCCGATGAAATATCGCTTGGTGAAGGCAGATTGGCATGTTCTATAAAGAATAATGTTGAGGCAAACTCATTGAAATCTCTTGACGGTTCATCTTTGACGGTTACATATTTCCCTCAAAAGGGTACAATCAACGTAATCGGCGGTTCTGACGAACAGGCGGAAATGATTAAAAACTTTATAAAAGCAAATGACAAAAAACAGCCTCAGGCTTATGTAGAAATGCAAATAGTGGAACTTTCCGAAGAAGGTTCAAAAACTTTTGATAATACATGGACATTGCTGACACCGTTTTTTGCCGGTCAATTTGACGGGGAGTCCACAAAAACTTATCAGAACACACAGATGTTCTTTACCGGCGGTCCTTACTCAGTTACTCAAACAACCACAGGAAGTAACGGTCAAGAAAACAGCAAGGACGTCACATATTCAAGATGGCATGGCAAAAAGACCCTTGCATGGTCAGTTGAATACCTTATAAACAACGGAAAAGGCAGACTGCTTGCTAACCCGAAACTTATGGTTACAAACGGTAAAAAATCAATTATTAACCTTACATCCGATTATGTAAAATCCACAGATGAAGAAATTATAACAGCAGGTTACGGTACAACAACTACAGGTGTATCGAGAACTTATGAAATCGGTGATGATAATGGTATTTCAGTAGAAATGACACCTTTTATAAGTCCTGACGGATACGTTACCATGAATTTGAAACCGAACTATGCAACAATAAAACCAAACGGTGAAATTCACAGTCTTGGTAACGGAGGCGGTGATATTATTGCTGCTACATTGCTTCAAAGAAGAAATTTAGAGTTGTCTAATATAAGAATAAAAGACGGTGAAACTCTTGTTCTTGGCGGTTTGATTCAGGAAGAAGAATCAAAGAATGTTGCTAAAATCCCGTTCCTTGGAGATTTGCCTTGGATTGGCTCGATTTTTAGCAGTACACGTACACAAAATACGAAAAGTGAACTGGTTATAATGATAACACCTCACATTATTAAAGATACTGAGGATGTTGCATTAGACAGTGAAGATTTATAATCCGAAGAATTATTAATTATTTCCTGCCGGTTAAAAATTATACAACCGGCAGGACTAATATAAAGATATGAATACAGATTTAATAAATAAAATTAAAAGTAGTATAAATCCTGAACTTGCATCGGTTTTTATAAAAGATGATTTGTTGAAAAACAGTTTTATTCCGATAAACAAGCAAACCGGCTCCTTTTTTGTTGCTGTAAAAATCGGGGTAAATAAATCAGAAATATCAAAATTTATTTCCCGCTTTGTTTCAGATACCGTAAAATTTATTTCACTGGATGAAGAAAGTTATAAAGTACTCAGTGATTATTATTTTACAGAACTTTATAAAGATATTCAAACTGAACAAAAAACAGAAGCAAAGCCCGCAAGCGAAAATGATTCTGTTGTTCAGAATTCAAGTTTAGAACAGAATAAGGAAAATGCTGCTGCTTTTCCTCCTCAGCATATTGAAACAGGTCAGCCAGCAACATCACAGACAGCTGCTCAACAGGGCGATAAGCCCAAAAAAAGAATCGGTGAAATATTAATAGAAAGAGGCGAACTAACCGAAGACCAGCTGATTGAGGCTCTTACACAGTGTAAAAAAACAGGAACTCCTATTGGTTCCATGCTTGTTTCGATGGGGTTTATAACTGTTGACCAGCTCAAAGACGCTTTGACTGTGCAACAGGGGTTTCAGCACGTAACTTCACAACAGTTGAATATTTCTGAGGGAGTAATTAAGCTTTTACCTGAAGACTTTATCAAAGAAAATAAGCTTATTCCGCTTTACTCTGACGGAAAAGTTATAGATGTCGGTATGGTTAACCCCAGTAATAAAAAAGCTTTGAATGAGATTGTATATCTGACCGGAATGCGTCCACGTGTTCTTTTGATGAGTTACATGGAATTCAAAAGCTGTATGACGAAATACTTCGGGCGTGCACGTAAAGAAACAAAAGAGATTATCAAAAAAATAGAACAGGAAGCTCTCCAATTTGAAGTTGAGGAATCATTATGGGAACAGGTAGAAAGAGAGCTTGAAGACACGTCAGGTAACGTTGCAAACTTTGCAACAAAAATTATAACCGATGCTATTGATATGAAAGCTTCGGATATTCATATCGAACCACGTTTGGACTGCTATACTGTAAGATACAGAATCGACGGCATTTTAAGACGTGTACTGGATTTGCCTCAAAAGGTTGAATCCTCTTTGATTGCCAGATTTAAAGTTCTTTCAAGAATGAATATAGCAGAGCACAGAAGAACACAGGATGGTACATTTACGGTTAAATATAACGGTGTATCATACGATTTTCGTATCAATACACTGCCCGTTGCCGGCAAAGAAAAGATGGTTATCCGTATACTGGCTCCTGCTGCAAGTATTAAAACAGAAGATAAAGTTATCAAACTTGTGGGCGGTACAGATGAGGATTTGGAAAGAATATATAAAATGACCTCCGCTCCAAACGGTATAATACTCGCTGTTGGTCCTACAGGTTCAGGTAAAACGACGACTCTGTACTCGATTTTGAAGAGTTTGAATAATGAAGGCGTAAATATAACAACATTGGAAGATCCTGTCGAAATCAAAATTGACGGCTTAAATCAGTCTCAAATTAATCCCAAAGCAGGAATTACATTTGCAAGTTGTATGAAGGCTATTTTGAGACAGGACCCTGATATTATTCTTATCGGTGAGATTCGTGACTTTGAAACGTTAGAAACAGCTATCGCCGCTGCCCTGACAGGTCATCTTGTGTTGTCTACACTGCATACAAACTCTGCTGCTGCAACTGTTACACGTTTGATTCAGATGGGTGCTGCAGATTATCTTATTTCTTCTACCCTTACAGGTATCATTGCCCAGCGTCTTGTCAGACGTTTATGTCCGAAGTGTAAAGAAGCATACCATCCGACGCTTGAAGAAGCAAAACTGGTTATTGCAAACCCTGAAGAGCAGCAAGAATTTATGAAACGGACCATTTATAAACCAAAAGGCTGTTTTGATTGTAACAATGAGGGGTATAAAGGACGTCTCGGCTGTTATGAAGTTATGCTTATAAATAAAGAAATAAAGAAAATGATAGCGCATTCCGCACACGATGTAGAGCTGGAAGAAGCAGCAGTGGGTATGGGAATGAAGACATTACAGACATCTTGCCTCGGTCATATATTAAGAGGAGAGACTACGATAAGCGAGTTTGTCCGTGTATTAGGTCCAGTTACTGAATAAGGTTAATACGAAATGACAATATTTAATTATATAGCATTAAAAAACCAATCTGAAATTGTAAACGGTAAAATAGAAGCAGAAGATGTAAAAGCCGCAAGAGAAGCTATAAGAAATCTCGGTTTAATCCCGACAAAAGTTTTTGCGGAGGGTAAAAAAGCAGCTGCACCCAAAGTAAGACTGAGTCCGTTGAATTTGCAGGAACTTATAGATTTTACGGGAACATTCAGGACTTTGATAGGCACAGGTGTACCTATTATAGAAGGGCTTGTGTTTTTGGAAAAAGACGCTGTTTCTTCACGTATACGACTTCTTGCCAGAGAAATCAGAAAACAGGTTATTGCAGGGGCAACTTTTGCGGATACAGTTGCAAAATATCAGGAAATTTTTGGCAGTATATATGTAGGTTTGACAAAAGCCGGTGAAGATTCCGGTGAAATGGAAAAAACGCTTGATCGTTTATCTGAGCTTCTTAGAAAACAGGCTAATATCAGAGGAAAGGTCATAGGGACTCTCATTTATCCGTGTTTCGTAATTTTGCTTGCAATTGTTGTTGTTACCGTTATGTTAATGTTTGTATTTCCTGCATTTAAAGAAATGTTTGATCAGTCCGGTGCAGCATTGCCAATGGTTACACAAGTTTGTATTAACCTCGGTAACTTTTTGAAGGAGTACTGGTATTTAACATTACTGGCTCCGTTTTTAATAGGCGGTTTAATTTATACAGCCTTTAAAAATCCTGTATCAAGAAGAATTTTGGATGATTTCTTTTTAAAAGTTCCTTTGATTGGTGATATGCTGAAATATGCAAACTTTTCCAACTTTATAACAGTAATGTTTGTTGCTTATGAAGCAGGTATACCTATTGTAGATTGTTTACATCTGGGCAATTTAACTATTGACAACAAAACCATAAAAGATAAAATTACAGAAGCTATCGGTAAGGTGCAACAGGGTACACACCTTTCTACGGCATTGCGTTCTGCAAATATAATGCCGCCAATGGTGCTTTTTATGATAGCAACAGGTGAGCAAACCGGTAAACTCGGCGAATTACTGCATCAAAGTGTAATATTTCTGGATAAGAAGCTTGATGATATCATTGAGGCTTTGACAAAAATGATAGAACCGTTTATGCTTATAGTTATCGGCAGTATAGTAATGTTTCTCGCTCTTGCTTTGTATCTGCCGTTGTTCCAATCTTATCAATTATCATAGAAAAAATAAAAGGATATTTGCATGAATACAGAAGAATTCGAACATTTTGAGATAGAAGAACTGGGGGATAATGATTTTACAAACGGCGTCTGGTCAGAACGTGTGCTTGTAATCACTCAGGATTATGAGATAAAAGGTTCTGTATTTATGCCTAAAATCGGGAAAAGAAGCCGTGTTTTGTCTGATATATTGAACGGGAAGAAACGTTTTGTTGCTATAAAAGATTGTGAAGTATCCTACAGACAGCTCCCAAACAGACGTACAGAATTTCACGATTTTGTCCAGTTAAATATAAATTCTATAATTATTCTCAGACCGACAACGGATGAAGAATAAATTAAGAGTTTTTATGTTTCATATAGTCAACTGACTCTAACTATGTACTACTCCCAGCTTGAGTCAAAAACTAGATCGAGGTTTGACTAAATGTCAATTCGAGATAGAGACTTTACCGAATAAAAACGACTAAATGTTGCTTTTATGAGTGGAGCTAAGTCAGAAACCAGTTTCTGTGTGAAGTATAATGATTAGCATGCAACGTACGCATCAGGATGCTTCAGAGTGCACGAAAGGTCAACTCAGAAATACTTATGCAGGATAAAATAAAAAATATTGATTTATTGACAAAACTTACTTCGCAGGAATTTATTGATTTTTGTAATAAAAAACTTATACCAAAGCTTTTACCTTTAGAAAACTATAGAATTCAGCAAATAAAACACATGAAATTTCTTAAACTGTTGTTTGAAATTAGTCTTGTAGTTACTATTTTGAGCTTTGCTGCAAGTTTTATTATTTCAGTTGCTGCCGGCGTATGGATGGAAAGGGAAGATTCACCCGCACATATTTTTATGAAAGTTGGATACTCAGGATTAATATTTATAATGTTTTGCATTTGGCGTGCTTTCTCCCAGACTAAACCGTTTTATAAAAATTTAAAAGAAAATTTTTATAATCTTATTTTTTCTTTTCTTGGTAATTTTAAATATTACAACAGCGACACAAACAGTTCCCTGTCAGAATCTTTACAGCATCAAATAAGCAGTATTAAGTTATTTCAAAATTTTAATATTTACCGTTGTGATGATATTATAGAAGGCAATTATAACGGATTAAATATTTTAGTTGCTGATTTATACTTAGGATATAAAGTCGTAAGCGGTAAAACGAGGATAACAAACACAGTATTTGACGGTATTTTGATTTATTTAAACTGTAATAAAAATTTCCGATCAACTACTGTAGTGAGAATAGACGGAGGATTTTTAGAGAATTTTCAAATTTCTGATTTAGAAAAAGTAAAGTTTGATGATCCTGTTTTTGAAAAAACATTTGAGGTATATTCAAATAATCAGATAGAAGCCAGAAATCTTTTGACTGCAGATTTTATGAACAAATTGTTGAAAGCGCAAAAAAGATTCAAAATGCCTGTCACATGTTCTTTTGAGGATGGGAAAATGTATATTGCTTTACATAACGTCAAAGACTGGTTTGATGTCCCTATTATGGATTGCTGCCTGACGGATATAAAAACTTTTCAAAAAATATTGATTGATTTAATTACAGTGTTGTCAGTACTCGAAACATTGCAAACAGATAAAATTGATTTATAAATTTATAATTGAGCAAATTATTTTTAACAAAAGTTGTGTTTGATAGAAAATTTCAAGTTTTTAATAAAAAACTTGATTTCATATTATGTCTATGATTCAATAAAAATACACGGTTCGGAGTCTTGTTAAAACAGGAATGCCGGCTGTACATGTAAACATTTAACTTTTAACGGTTGAAAAAATTGTGGGCTGCTAGCTCAGGTGGCCAGAAAGCAAGAGCTTTCGAAGTTAGATAAAGCACGATGCGTGCGCTCTAACACTGGGATGAAAAAATTGTGGGCTGCTAGCTCAGGTGGCCAGAAAGCAAGAGCTTTCGAAGTTAGATAAAGCACGATGCGTGCGCTCTAACACTGGGATGAAAAAATTGTGGGCTGCTAGCTCAGGTGGTTAGAGCGCACGCCTGATAAGCGTGAGGTCGGTGGTTCGAGTCCACTGCGGCCCATATTTTACAACAAGAGCCGAAAAGGCTCTTTTTTAGTGTCTCTTCAAGTTCTAATCTGCGTTTCGGCGATTGAAAATTTTTAATCAAATTTTTAAAAATCACCAAAAGTCTTTAGTACTAACTATTTTCAGAGTTCGAGTCCATTTTGGCGTCTAATTCTTTACAAAAATCTGGTGAAAACACATTCTGTATAAACTCTACAGGGATTTCTTTTTCTGCAATTCTTGCAAATACTGAGTAAAGTCTAGCCCAAAGCAAACTTGTTTCTTCATATGAGTATTCTTTGTCATCAAATGTGATTATTACATTTACAACTTTTCTAATTTTCATAAAAACCGCCTTTTAAATTTGCGTGTTAACTATAAGCGTGCTGTCATACAGAATCTTGTTTCGAGAGCTTATCAGAAAGCAAGATAATGCCAATTTAGTAAGGCCCTGAAACACAATGCAGGAGCATAAAATCACGTTTTACCACTCTGCTAAACGGATTTTGCAGCCGATTCATGATGAGAATAGCTTGAGTCAGTCATGTCGAATTTTTTCCTGGATAAACACTAAGGTTAGAACCCTCGAAACACGCATTATTTCTAACAAAAAAGCCTCCGAAGAGGCAGGCTTGATAAATGGGGCGGGTAATGGGATTCGAACCCATGTATATCGGAACCACAATCCGAGGTCTTAACCACTTGACGATACCCGCCACAATGAAAATTTTATCAATTGAATTTATATATTGTTGTATAGCCACTATATCAACAAAAAAAAAGTTTTTCAAGGTTTATTAAACTTTTTATATTTGCACAAACAATTACAGCTTGCTTTAATTGCAGTGTAATACTTGTGAGCAATATATATAAGAATCCCCGCAGATATAAACAGCGCTACCATATAGATTATCCTTATAAATTGTTAACAAAACGCCGTTATTATTGTTAATATATTCATTTTTGTGTTAAGATTTTAAACATCAGAAAATGAGGACAATTTATGATATCAGTAAATGACTTAAAAACAGGTTTAACACTTGAACTGGATAACGGTTTATGGTCAGTAGTAGAATTTTTGCATGTAAAACCTGGCAAAGGAGCTGCATTTGTCAGAACAAAGCTAAAAAATGTTGAAACAGGCAACGTAGTTGAAAAAACTTTCAGAGCCGGCGAAAAAGTAGCAAAAGCCACTCTTGACAAAAGAGAAATGCAATACCTTTATAAAGAAGGTGCAGACTATATTATGATGGACACTGAAACCTATGAACAGCTTGCGGTAACAGAAGATCACATAGGTGACGGCGTAAAATATTTAAAAGAAAATATGAACGTTAATATTCTGCTTCATGACGGCAGAATTATAGGTTTGGATATGCCAAATCATGTTGAACTAGAGGTTGTTGATACACCTCCGTCAGAAAAAGGCAATACAGCTCAGGGCGGTACAAAACCGGCTACTCTGGAAACAGGTGCGGTAGTAAATGTTCCGTTCTTTATTTCTAACGGCGATAAAATTCGTGTAGATACAAGAACTAACGAGTACCTCGACAGAGTATAGCGGATTTCCGAACGGGCAAAGCCCGGGGAGCGAGACACGAAATGAGCAGAAGCGAAAGCGGAGCGAATGGGAGTGTCGAGCAGGAAGGAAATCCAAGACAGCGGATTTCCGAACGGGCAAAGCCCGGGGAGCGAGACACGAAATGAGCAGAAGCGAAAGCGGAGCGAATGGGAGTGTCGAGCAGGAAGGAAATCCAAGACAGCGGATTTCCGAACGGGTGAAACCCGGGGCGAGCGTCAACTTTGCTCAGCAAGCTATAAAATTGTTTCACAAAACTATCAATAGTTTTTACATGTATTATTGATTAGTAAATAATTAAAAACAGACATAAAAAAGAAGCAATTTGCTTGATACCGGACAAAAGGAAAATTATCAGGTCATAAAAGGACAGAACTATGAATTTTGATTTAGAGTACATAGAAAAACTAGTAAAAATGGTTTCTGACAACGAGTTGACAGAACTTACACTTGAAGAAAAAGAATCAGCAATTGTTATCAGAAAAGAAAAAGAACTTGTACAGGCACAAACTATTATGCCGCAAGCAATTTCTGCCCCGCTAACAGCTCCTGCTGCTGCATCAATTACATCTGCGGAAGAAAAGAAAGAAGAAGCTCCAAAAGGAACGCCTATTACGTCTCCTATGGTCGGGACTTTTTATCTTGCATCTTCTCCTGGAGCAAAACCGTTTGTTGAAGTAGGACAAAGTGTTTCGGCAGGACAGGTAGTATGCATCATAGAAGCAATGAAGCTTATGAATGAAATAGAATCAGAAGTTTCAGGAAAAATTAAAGAAATCTGCGTAAAAGACGGTGAAGCCGTCGAATATGGACAGGTTTTGATGTACGTTGAATAACAGTTGCAGATGTCTGAGCTGGACCTTGCTTGTGCACGGGGCATCCTGATGCGTACGGCGCATGTTAATCATTATACTGCACACAGAAACTGTGTCTCCGGCTTAGTTCTTCTTATAAAAACAACATTTAGTTTCTTATATCCGGCAGAGCCTCTATCTCAAATTGACATTTAGTCAATTCTCCACAGAGTTCTTGTCTCAAGCTGGAAGTGGTACATACTCTGCCAATAAACATACAGACGGAATTACCACAAAAATAAAATAGTGAGAGGTAGCAATGCCACTAACAGCTAAAAGTATAACATCAGGCTTTGCTCCGGCTCAGCAGATGTTGCAGCCAGTAAAGCCCCTAATCACTTGTTTTACGGCTCTGCCGAATAAAATATGACATTCAGGCATGTTTTATTAGAGATTGCGCAGGTGCCGGCTGACCGCAGCCGGCACCTGCGACACTAGATTAGACAGACCCCATGTACTTGTTGCGGGTGCCCGGGTTATAATAAGATGGTAGAAGTTGGTTTATGCACCCGTTCAATAAGTTATCGGGGCAGTTGACTATATGAAATCTAAACGCTGGGAGAAAAAATGAAAGACTATTTTGAAATTTCCGTAAAAATTAATCCGTGTGCAATAGAACTTGCCACTGAAATATTTTTTGAAAGGTTTGAATGTGAAGGAGTGGTACAGGCAGAAGAAAAATACAAAGATTTAGAGCTTGTTGAAACAACAAATAATATTGCTAAAGGCTATGTTCTTTTTGAAGAAGACGGGTGCAAACCATCGGAAATTCAGAAAATTTTTACGGAAGCAAAAGAAGAATTAAAAGAAGAAGGCTTTACGGACGAAGAACTCGGAGAATGGACTATTTCCGTAAAGAAAATAATCAATCAGGATTGGTCTCAAAAGTGGAAAGAGCATTGGAAACCGACAAAAGCATCAGAGCATGTTATAATCTGCCCTTCCTGGGAAGAATGCGAAAGAAAAAAGGATGATATCCTGATTACCCTGGATCCCGGGTCTGCATTTGGCACGGGTACGCATGCAACTACACAGCTTTGTATTCAAGCTATTGAAAAATATCTGAAAAAAGGCGATGAAGTTGCTGATATCGGTACCGGCTCTGGTATTCTTGCAATTACTGCAATAAAATTCGGCGCCCGGCACGCTGTTGCAATTGACAATGACCCTCTTGTTATTGATGTTGCAAAAGACAATGCGCAGATGAATTGTGTTTATAACAAAATAGATTTTATGCATGCTACTGCAGATATGCTCACAGAACAGTATGATTTTGTGTGTGCAAATATACTTCACAATGTACTTGCAGAAATTATGGGCGATTTAAAAAATATTATGAACCCGTCAGGATATATGGTTCTAAGCGGAATCCTGAATGAAAAAAAGCCTGTTGTTCTTGACGCAATTGAAAAATACAACTTAAAACTGATTGAGACAATGCAGCAGGAACAGTGGATTGCCTTTGTTGTACAAAAAATCTCTGATTAATTGAGGTCGATAAGTATATGAACGATTATAGATATTACCTGGACAACGGAATATTTGATATACAAAAAGGTAATTTTAAAAATGCCATAGATAATCTAAACAAATCGATTGAGATTAAAAATGATTTTGAAATAGCCTATTTTTACAGAGCCGCTGCATATCAGGCTATGGAAAGATTTGATGAAGCTATGCTGGATTACACCAAAGCGATACAGATAAATGAGAAAATGACAGACGCATACTACAACCGTGCAAGGATTGTTTTGTCAAGAAAAGATATAAAAAATCCTGATATATCATCTGCTGTTGAAGATCTGGAAAAAGCTCTTCAACTGGATGAAAAATTCATAGATGCTTTGTATGCAATGGCAGCTGCGCATAAAAAACTGGGAAATTATGCAACAGCACTTACATATCTTGAAAAACTTCTTGATATTGAACCGGAAGCAATCAATGCAAGAGCATTCAAAAAACTATTATTGCAAAAATATCTTAAAAAGAATTAAACTTTTGTATCCCTATATTCCGGAACAGGCCAAATTCTGTCAGGTATTGTATCTGATGTAACTTTATATTGTCCTGCACAGTATTGTTGTACAGCACGGCTTGTAAAACCTTTTACACGGCTCAATTTTCCTTTAAATGCCATTATACCGACTTCAACACCCAGAGAGACATCCGATTGTATAGCTTTATATAAATCTTCAGGCTCCGGATAAAGCATTTTTAATTCATTAATACGTGCGTCATCAGCTGCATAATGTTTGTGATCATAAGACACGGCATACTCATGCTTTGTAAGATTTTGTCCGTTTTCTTTCCAGGCATCGGGATCAGCATACAGGCATTCTATTGTTGTGAAATCTACCTGCATTACGCCTTTGTACTTGCTTCCTTCATGAACCATTACATGATCAATAAACTGGTATCCTCCGGATTCTATATTTAATATACCTGCAACAATTTCAGGATCAACACCGTAGTTATCCGACAATGCAGAAATCATTTTTGTAACTCCTTCTACTTTTGCAGGATCTGCATAGCCGCTGTTTTGCGCTGCCATATTCTTTCTTACATACTCTTTGACTATTTGATATTTTTGTTTGTCTTTCGGCTGGTAATCCTTATATGTTTCTAAATAAGCTGTCTTTCCGTCCTGTAATTGCGCAGGTTCATCTTTTTCGGGTCTGGGAAGCGGCTCGCTTATCTTATCCTTCATTCTAAAAATTTCTGACAGATTAAGTTTTTTTACATCGGCTTTTATTGCATCATTTCTTTCTTTTTCAAATGGTAAAACTTCTTTTTCTGAATTCTGTTCATTCATAAGTATCTCAAATTCATTTCGAACTTGAGAATAAGTTTCAAAATCGTTGTTTGAAAGTAAATTACCAATAATCCGGCTGTCTATAATTCCGTTTTTTGAGGAATTTATTAAATCATTTTTGAGCGCTTCAATTTCCGCTTTATCAAAAATGTTATTGTTATTCCCGCCCTTTTGACCGGAATTATATTGCGCCCATATATTACCTTTTACGTTTTGACCGATTAACTGATCCAGCAGATTTATATCAAAACTTTTCCCGTCAGAAAATACAATGTGATTACTATTGTTATTTACACCAGATGGTCCGGTCATGTACTCACCTTCTTTGTATATATCTTCTGTTTATTTAATTCCACATATACATAAAGTTAAAACTCATAAACAAATTTCAATAAATAAAAAATTTTTTACAATTTTAACAAATATGCTACAATGTAGATATAATCAGGTATTTAAGAATGAGCAAAAAATTATCTATTGCATTTATCTGGCACATGCACCAGCCGGTTTATAAATTGGATAAAAACGGGATATATTTAATGCCCTGGGTCCGGTTAAGAGCAGTAAAAGACTATCTGGATATGCTTCTTATTATGGATAAATTTCCGGGGCTGAAATTGAATTTTAACCTTGTTCCTTTGCTTATCTCATCAATTTATGATTACGGATTTAAAGGAGCGCATGATATTTATTCACGTCTTACAATAACACCCGTAGAGGATTTGACCGATGATGAAAAGGAATTTATTTTAAATCACTTTTTTGACGTCAATTATCAAAATATGGTGCTTCCGAATCCTGAATATAAAAAACTTTATGACAAACGATTCCAAAATGCACAAATCAATATAAACGATTTTTCTTTGCAGGAATATTCCGATATTATGGCATGGTTTAATCTGGTATGGTTTGATCCTTTATTCAAAGAGAATGAAAACATTAAAAACTTATTTGCCAGAAAAAACGGAGAGTTTACTCTTGAGGATCGTATAAAAATTATTGATTTGCAAAGAGATATTATCAAAAAAATTATTCCTGCATATAAAAAGTTTCAACAGGAATGCAAAATAGAAATTTCCACCAGTCCATATTTTCATCCGATTATGCCGGTCTTGCTTGATATGAAAGATGTTATATCGGCAAACCCGAATACAGACTATCCTGTGTTTAAATCTGATATGACAGAAGATGCAGAATTGAATATAAAAATTGCTCTGGATAAATTTGAAGAAATTTTTGAACAAAGACCCGCCGGAATATGGCCGTCTGAACAATGTATAAGCGAAAAGACACTGCAGCTGTTTCATAATATGGGAGTTAAGTGGACAGTTACGGATGAAGGAGTGCTTGAGCAAACACTAAAAAAAGAATTTATAAGAGATTTCAGGGGATATCTTGAAGATCCCTATGAAATCTGTCACAGCTACAGATACAAGCCGGACAATGTACGGGGATTTGAAAACGGCAATTATATCAGCGTACTTTTCAGGGACGCTGTAATTCCGAATTTAATCAGTTTTGAATATCCGCACCATGACCCTGTTAAAGCAGCAAATGATTTGTATGACCGTATAAAAACAATGCAAAAAAAATTGCAGACATCTCCTGATAAAATGCATCTTTTAACTATTGCAATGGATGGTGAAAACTGCTGGGAATCATATAAAAACGACGGTCATGAGTTTTTGGAAACACTTTATAAACTTATTTTAGAAGATGATGGACTGGAGACAGTAAGAGTTTCAGATTACATTGATGAAGTTGATAAACTCGATTGGTCGTCAACACCGTTTGAACTGAAACATATACAGGCAGGCTCTTGGATAAACAGAGATTTTCTTCTGTGGATAGGCGAACCGACAAAAAACCTTGCATGGTCTTATATGGACAAAGCACGCTGCGAGCTTAAAGAATATGAAAAACAACACCCTGACGACCCGAAACTGCTCGATGCTTGGAAAGAACTTTTAACAACCCAGAGCAGTGACTGGTACTGGTGGTACGGTGAACCGAATGACTCCGGGCAGGATGATATTTTTGACCACCTGTTCAGAGAACATTTAAAAAATATCTACCAGATAATAGACAAGCCTGTTCCTTCTTATCTTGAAAAGCCTTTGTCAAATTTTGTGGAAGCTCATTCAAGATATCCTATGGCTCCTTTTGAAAAATTTGAATTGACTGGTAAAGATCCGTACGAAAAATGGGAATCCGGAGGCTGTATAGACATACCTGCACCTCCTACCATGCAGGAAAGACGATTCTTCAACAAAATATTCTTTGGCTACGATTATGACAATCTGTATCTGCGATTTGATATAAACAAATTTATACTTGATAAAAAAAACGGTTTTAAAGATTTTAACCAGATTTATATATATTTTAAAAATCACAGTGACAACAATATGTTTGCGTCCCCAATAAGGACAGTTAATAAAACAGAAACAATAATACCGCTTTTAAGAGACACATACAACACGGAAATAAAGTTCACGCTGTTTAAAAATTTTCATTTTAATGCACAGCTGGCACTGGCAACCAGAGACAATTTATGGGTACTGCAGCTTAAAAACAATATAGAACATGTTTTTGAAGATTTTCTTGAAATTCGTATACCGTTTGCCGATTTAAGAGTCAATCCTGACGATATGGTGGAATTTTTTATAATTCAAGGACCGCTCGGTATTGTGGATGATTTTTATCCGCAAAACAGCCTGCTTCCCGTTATGCGTCCGCTAAAAATAAAAGTATAAATTCAGCAAATAAAAAGACATCCTGAAAATTAAGGATGTCTTTTTATTTTCATACCGGTATTCAAACTACTTTTTTATTTCAATAGGAATAGTCGCATATCTTGCATAACGATACATAACTCTTTCATACGGAGTTTTCTGATTTTCATCATTCTTTTCTTGTGCAGTAAAATCATCTGCGTCCCGGCCTACCAAAAATCTCATAAATTGTGCACTATACATTAAATAACACCTTCACTTTCCTTACATATATATAAACACAAAAAGGAAATATTTATTTCAAAAAAACAGCATAATTTTTACAATGTTAACAAAATCGTTACAAACTACCACGATTGTAGCAGATATTGTGAAAATTTTCCCTATTAAAGCCCGAAGCTCTTACCACTCTTTTAACTATACCCTTGAATATTTAAATAAATTGTTTATAATAAAAATATAGGGAAAAGCCCTAAAGGTGGCTAGACCTTTAGAGCTTTCTTAACTCCCTATTTAGTGAAGATAAGTGCTATGATTATCAATAAGATAAGCCATAGCGCTTTTTCTGTTATACAGAATTTCACTTTTCATCACCACCTTTCAGCCATTGTCCCTTAACTAGCGTGTGCCGAAAGATAGGTAAAACGGGAGCTTACCCCAAAGGTACAAACGTTATTTAACCACTATATTTACAAGTCTGCCCGGGACAACAATAGTTTTTATTATTTGTTTGCCCTCTATATTTTCTTTAATCTTTTCACTTTGCAGGGCAGCTTTTTCCAGTTCCTCTTTTGAAGATTCGGAATCAACTTCTATTTTATCTTTCACTTTGCCGTTGATTTGTACAACAAGCGTGATAGCAGAAGTTTTTGCAAGCTTTTCATCATACTCCGGCCATTGAGTTTCGTGTATAGATTCTTGTCCGCCCATAGCATGATAGAGTTCTTCTGTCAGATGAACAGTAGTAGGCGCCATAAGCTTAAGCAATGTTACCATAGCAAAACTGAATACATTTTTATCTTCATCGGAAAATTCCGATTTTTTGCCTGCATAGTCATATATAGCATTCACAAATTCACGGTACTTGGATATAACAGTGTTGAACTGAAACTCATTTGAAATATCCTGTGTAATACCTTTAATAGCGATATGAGTGGTTCTGACAAGGTCGTTGTTTTCCTTGGAAAGTGAAGAAACATCCTCGGGCAGTTTGTAATCCAGAATAAGATTTTGCTGCTGCGAAGCATACAATCTCCACACTCTGTTTAAAAATTTATAACAGCCTTCCACACCTGCATCAGACCAGTCAAAATCTCTTGCCGGAGGTGAATCAGAAAGGATAAACAATCTTGCTGTATCAGCCCCGTAGTTTTCAAATATTTCATCAGGGTCAACCGTATTGCCTTTTGATTTTGACATTTTTGAACCGTCTTTTAGCACCATACCCTGTGTCAAAAGGTTTTTAAAAGGCTCGTCAAAATCCAGAAGCCCTAAATCCTTTAAAGCTTTGGTAAAGAACCTTGAATACAAAAGGTGTAAAATAGCATGTTCAATACCGCCTACGTACTGGTCAACAGGCAGCCATTTGTTTACAAGTTCTTTGCTGAACGGTGCATTTGCATTTTTTGCATCTGCATATCTCAAATAATACCAGCTTGAACAAATAAATGTGTCCATGGTATCTGTTTCTCTTGTAGCTTTTCCGCCGCAAACAGGACATGTTGTTTCAAGGAAAGTTTTTGAAGTAAGAATAGGAGATTTTCCTACTACTTTAAAATCAACATCCTCAGGCAGTTTTACAGGCAGCTGGTCTTCCGGTACCGGCTGCGGGCCGCATTTTTCACAATAAACAACAGGAATCGGAGCACCCCAGTACCTCTGACGGGAAATCAACCAGTCACGGAGCCTGTATTGAGTTTTAAACTCGCCGTATCCGCCATCCACGGCCTTTTGTGTAATAGCTTTTTTAGCTTTTTCGTTTTCCATGCCATTAAATTCTTCTGAATTTACAAGCACGCCGGGTTCTGTATAAGCAGCGTCTTTGCAGTCAGACGGATTTTCCGGATTTTGGATTACCACCTTCATCGGCAGATTATATTTTTTTGCAAAATCAAAATCTCTTTCATCGTGCGTAGGTACAGCCATTACAGCGCCTGTTCCGTATTCAACCAGTGCATAATCCGCAGTCCAGAGCGGGAACTCTTCGCCGTTAAAAGGATTTATAGCATGGGTGCCCAACGGAACACCTGTTTTTACACGTTCTGTTGAAAGTCTTTCGATTTCCGTCATTTTGCGTGCATTGGCACGGTAAGACTCAACAGCCTCTTTTTGTTCAGGCGTTGTAAGCTTTTCTATATCCTTGTATTCAGGTGCGACAACAAGGTATGTGATACCGTAAACAGTATCAGGTCTTGTTGTATAAACAGGGATTTCCAGCCCTTCTATTTCTTTTACTTTAAATTTTAAGATTGCGCCCTGAGATTTGCCAATCCAGTTTCTCTGCATTGTTTTTACACTGTCGGGCCAGCCTTCGAGCTTATCAATATCCTGCAACAGCTGTTCTGCGTAATCTGTAATTTTCAAAAACCATTGTGATAAATATTTTTTCTCAACAACGCTGTCGCATCTCCAGCATTTGCCGTCAATTACCTGCTCGTTTGCAAGAACCGTAGCGCATTTATCACACCAGTTTACGGCTGCTTCTTTTTTATAGGCAAGACCTTTTTTATAAAGCTGTAAAAACAGCCACTGAGTCCATTTATAATAATCAGGCTTGCAGGTGGCAACTTCTCTGTCCCAGTCATACATAAGACCGAGTTTTTTAAGCTGCATTTTCATATAAGAAATATTTTCATCAGTCCATTTTTCGGGATTTTCATTGTGTTGAATTGCTGCATTTTCTGCAGGAAGCCCGAAACTATCCCATCCAATCGGATGCAGTACATTAAAACCATGCATTTTCTTAAAACGGGCAATTACATCCGTAATTGTGTAGTTTCTGACATGTCCCATATGCAGTTTGCCTGACGGGTACGGAAACATCGACAGTGCATAGTATTTGGGTCTGTCTGAATCATCGTAAGTTTTTCCAAACTTGTTGTCTTCCCAAACTTTTTGCCACTCTTTTTCAATTTCCTGAGGAAAATATTGTTCTTTTATCACAGTTCTCCACCTATAATTAAATGTACATTTGCAATTCAATTATAGTCAAAAAACAATACTGTGCCAATAAGTCTGATCACGATTTTATTTGAATATTCTCAAATATTCTTTTTTATATACAATAAAATTATGAAAGAAAATGTTACTAATATTGCTCTTGTAAATCACGGTTGTGCAAAAAATCTTGTTGATTCGGAGCTGATGCTGGGTATACTTGCGCAAAACGGATACAACATTACACTGAATGAAAAAGAAGCTGATATTGTTATTATAAATACCTGCTCTTTTATACATGATGCAGAAAAAGAATCAGTGCATTCGATTATAGAAATGATTAATGAAGGCAAAAAAATAATAATTGCCGGATGTCTGCCTCAAAAACACAAAGATGAATTAAAAAAAGCCATACCTGAAGCCTGTGCAATGATAGGCACCGCCGATATTGCCGGTATTGCCGGTGTTGTAAAAGAAATTACACAGGGTTCAGGAAAGTATGTTTGCAAAATATCAGAAAATCCGGTTTATAAATATCCGGAACAAGCCTGCAGACAGCAAATAACCGTCGGCTCCAGCAGTTATATAAAAATTGCAGACGGTTGCAGCTATAAATGCGGATATTGCGTAATACCGCAATTAAGAGGACCTTATAGCTCCCGTCCTATAGAAAATATTCTGGAAGAAGCAAAAATGCTTGCAGATAAAGGAGTATCTGAAATTGTACTCATTGCACAGGATACAACGGGTTATGGTATTGATTTATACAAAAAACCTTCTCTGGCAAGACTTTTAAGAGAATTAAACAAAATTGAAAACCTAAACTGGATACGTGTTATGTATACATATCCGTCTATGTTTGATGAAGAACTGATTGACACTTTTGCAGATTGTGAAAAAGTTGTAAAATATGCAGATATTCCGCTGCAGCATTCTCACCCTGAAATATTGAAAGCTATGAAACGCCCTGTTATGGATTACAGAGCTTTTATTGAAAAACTAAGAAGCCGGATTCCGGAAATTGCAATAAGAACAACTTTTATTACCGGTTATCCCGGAGAAACAGAAGAAATGTTTGAAGATTTATATGAGTTCACAAAATGGGCAAAGTTTGACAAAATGGGTGCCTTTGAATTTTCACGTGAGAAAAATACTTATGCTTATTCTCTCCCGAATCAGGTTCCGGCTAAAATCAAAAAACAACGCAAAAATAAACTTATGAAACTGCAAAAACAGATTTCAAGAGAAATAAATGAATCGTTTATAGGCAGGCAAATTCCCTGTATAATAGAAACAGTTGCATCCGACGGCTCTGTTGTTGCACGGTCTTACAGAGATGCACCCGAAGTGGACGGTCTTGTTTATATAAATACACAAGAAACCCCAGTTCCGGGAGATATCGAAACCGTGACAATTACAGGCTGTGATGATTACGATTTGTACGGCAGAATTTAGCTCAAGAAGTCTCTTTCGCCTTCATTTTGAAAATCACCGTTGTACAAAGAAGGTTTTGCTTCTCCTCCGTACAGCATAGGATTTGACACTGTTTCAGTATCCCGCTGTCCGTTTTTAATTCTGTACATTCTTTCGGAAATTGCATAATTCTGTTTTTGTGCCAGATACAATTTCTCTTCAAAAGACTTATCCAGTTTATTGTAATCCGCAAATGTAAACAAAGAATTCAACTGGTTCAACCCCTGCTGCATTTTTGCGGGGTCGTTTGTCTGTGAAAGATACAAACTTAAGATATCGTTATACTTTTTTTCAGCAATAGCTGTATTTTCTTTTTTAATCTTGAGCAGCAGCTGTGCTCTAAATTTCGCAATTCTTTCCCTGTAGGCATCAACAGATTCATACATACCCTGCGTTGTATCATAAGAATTCTGTCTTAGAAGTTCCAGCCGGCGCTCTAAGTTAAAGTTGTTATTATATGTATTATTGCCTACTGATTGAGATATATTACTGGTTATTCCCGATTCAAAACCCATGGTCCTTCCTCTATATAATTTCCCTTAAATATATAAAAACATTTTGCTGAAAAAAATTGCCTGCCGGATTGATTAAAATTTAAAGATTTTTAAAAAGATCTTTGAAACATTTTTTTTGAATAGTATAAACTTCTATTTCTGTTTTTAATTTTTCTTTTTCCTGCGCATCAATATCTTTGCTTTTCAATTTTTTCTTTGCTTCATCAATCCTTTTATCCAGTTCATTTATATATTTAGCGGACATCGTATCTTTGTCGCTGCCGAAAATATTTTTCATGTTATTTTCAGACATTTTTTTGACCTCATCAACATTTTTTGCGTCTGATAAAGATGAAGATGAAGTATTGATAGAACCTAACAGCTCTGTAATCATTTCTGTCATAACGGAAATATCCGCACCGGTACCTTTCAACTGCATAACCGGTCCGATAAGATTTAAAACAGCATCGCTTAATTTTCCGATTGCATTTATCTTAGCTTCGCCCTCTTCAATAAGAGCCTCTTTTTTAGCGTTTATCAAAGCTATTTTAGATTCAATTTCTTCCTGAGAAAGATTTTTATTTTGAGATATTTGCTGGATTTCAGCGTCCAAAGATTTTAACGAGTTGCCAATGTTTGCAGCTATTGCCGTTGCTTTATTTGTACAAGATCTGGCAGCCGGCTGCAGAGCAGTACATCCGACTTGCTTTATTGAAGCCTCATTCATTGCCATTTGGGTGACAGTATCATAAATAGCTGACATATAATTAATATCTTCGCCATAGGTTGTTTCAATATACTCATCTTGATTATTAATCTTTTTTTCGTTGTTACAAAATAACTCTTCATTCAAGTTAAATGTTTTTAAAGGATTAGAAGAATAATTTCCGGTTTTGTTAATAAAAAATATTTCTTTAGCGTTAAGACCGTTGACCATTAATATCCTCCTTTTAACTATATAAATAAAAACATTTTGCTGAAAAAAATTGCCTGCCGGTTTGATTAAAATTTAAAAACAAAAATAAAATTGTTTACAAATGTTACATTTTAATTCATTAATGTTAAAAAAACTTATTCAGGTGTATTAATAGAATTAATAAAGAGGTAAATATGAATACAATTAGTCCGCAGATAATTTCATTCACAGCAAATCCGAAAGATTTCCCGGCAATAAAAAAAGCGTGCGCTATCCTGTGTGACAATCTTGCCGCAAACAGTCTTCAACAGCATGTCCAGCCAGTTGATATTGCAGAGTTTAACGGAAAAATTTATCTTTCCTCTTTGCAAAATAACGGCAAGCCGGTGTTAAAAGTGAGTTTGACAGACAAAAACGGTATAGACTCGTATACGCTTATTCAAACAAAATCTTTGAAAAACTGTCAGGAATTTTTAAAATCAAAAAAAGCGCTTACCATATTTTCCGATATAATTGAAGCCTTAAAAAGTTCGGCAAAAAAAGCCTCGGAAAGTGAAGCATATCTCGGCTAAATTTTTGAAGATACGGTTTTTGCAGTTTTTACGGAAGGAACAGGCACTTTTGTGAGGCTGCCTTTCTTTTTAAACAAACGGAATCGTTTTTTCTTTTTCTCCTGTTTTACTGTACTGCTCTGTGTCGAGAGTGTCGTCTGAGAAGGAGTTGCCGGAGTAAATGCATTTGTTAACAATACATCGGTATATTTTTCATCCAGATGAGCAAAGTCAAATATAACTATCCCTGAGGTTTTCAATTTTCTGCTTTCATGAAGCTGGCGCAGCAGATCATCCGGTTTTCCGTTCATAAAAGCAACAAAAAGTCCGGGATAAATTTTTGTATTTTGTTTAGAGTTCTGTCTTATATCGTTTATCAAATAAACGGCAGTATCTTTATCGCACGTTAAAATAAGAGGAGTAAAAGCATCAACATAATTGTTGTCAGACCATGTTTTCCAATCCTGCATTTTTACTTCCATACTGTTTAATCTGTCCGGAAAGATTACCGCTGTTAAAGGTATATTGTATTTAGAAGTAATCTGTTTTGCTTTAAATACAAAACTGGTAACTTTATTCTGCCTGTATTTTGCCCACGCCTCCCACTGCGGTGTACCGTATTTTACATCTACGGGATCAACATTCATTGCTGATTTAAATTCGTTTCTGGCGTATTCCGTGTAACCCCAATTTGAAAGCTCATAACCTGCAAATTTTGCACTGATTGACTGAGGATATCTTATATAATCAAGATTTATTCCGTCAGGTTTATACCTTGTAATGATTTCTTCAAGCAGAGTCAGCAAATATTTTTGGACTTCCGGATTTGCAGGATCAAGAAAATATCCGTTGTGCTCTGATAAAGAAGAAACCGGCATTGGTGAATTATACTTCATTTTTGTTTTATTAGCCCATTTCGGATAAACAGATATTACATTCATCGGATTTTTAGCCGGATTTTCGGGACCTGCATAATAAGTTTCAAACCAGATATAAATTTTCAGACCTCTTTTATGTGCTTCTTCTATCCAGATTTGTAAAGGATCAAAACCTATAAATTCGGGTCTTTGCGGTTGTACACCGTATTTTGCAAAAGTTTCTGAAGGAAAAATAGTTTTTCCCTGATAATAGGTTTCTAAAAATACAGTTTCTATACCGTATTTTTTCACCTTATTCAAAGTCTTTTCAATTTCACCTCTTGATTTTTCAGTAGGACGGAGCCAAACGCCTTTAAACTCGTTTTTATAATAAGGAAGAGCATACTGCATGGCTTTGTTTGCCGAAGCTATTGCCATTGAGGAATATTTTTGAGTATCATTCGGATTGCGGTTTGCTCTTTTGAGATTATCAAGCGCTTTGGTAATATAATCGTGCGCAACAGTGTCATCATAATAGATGTCGTTGTCTTTGTAATAACGCATCATTTGATCAATCTCTTTTATTTTTTCTTTTGTTGCATAAATAAAGCTGTCATTTGTCAGATATGCATAAAGCGTCATTGTCCGATAATCGACATATATTTTTGTTCCTACCGTAAGGTTTTCATTCATCCAGGTTTTAGCTTTGCCGTGTCCGCTTATGACAATACCGTCTTTAGGTATTATAGAGTCAGCACCGCTTATCTGTACTACCGTGCCGTCAATTACTATAGCTTCTGCACCGAATTCGTTGGTACCTGTTCTCTGACCGTTTTTTTGTGTATATATTACAAGCTGATTTGCTCCTCTTCCTCCCGGATAAAAAATCCCGGACTGGCTGATTCCCATCATAGGATTAATCGCATTTATTTGAAATGTAGATTGAGATAAAATCCCGTCAGGAATCGGAATAGCCGGAAGCCCGTAGTCTTCTTTCTCTGTTTTGACTGTTTCTGTTTTCTGGTCTTCAATTTTTATTTTATCTTTTTTTCCGAACGCATTTGCACTAAGCCCTGTCATAAACAGGACAAATACAAAAAATACAACAGACAAGTTGATAAGATTTTTTTTCATAAGCTTATTTAATGAAAACCATGTAAATTTACATGTATATTATCGGCTGATTTAAAAATAACTTTATTAATAAATAATTAAAATCAACTAAGTAGTGCATATTTTGTTATAAAATGAAGATAGAAATAATGGAGCATATAACAATATATGGAATATAAAGATTATTATCAAATACTCGGAATAAAACGTGATGCCACACAGGCGGAAGTAAAATCCGCCTACCGTAAACTGGCAAAAAAGTATCACCCTGATGTGAATAAAACTCCGGAAGCGTCGGAAAAATTTAAAGATATAAATGAAGCATTTGAAGTGCTCGGTGATAAAGATAAACGTGCCCGCTATGACAGTCTCGGGTCAAACTGGCAGGCCGGTGCGAACTACACTCCGCCTCCGGGATTTGAAAATTTCGGTTTTGGTGGAAACGGAGGCGCATACCAGTACAGCTCTTCCGGTATAAACTTTGATGATTTGGGCGGTTTTTCCGATTTCTTTAACAGTTTATTCGGCGGTGGTTTTTCTGCTGGCGGAGCAAGCCGTTCTTCAAGAAAAACTTCTTCATTTTATGATGACTTCGGCGGAGGATTCTCTTCCCGTTCTGCCGGATCTTCTTCACAAAGAGCACAAAAAACGCCGGTTGATTTGAATATTACAAATGATATAAAAGTCAGTGCCAAAGATATTTTTAATCAAAAACCCGTAAGTGTAAAAATCAATGACCTTGAAAAGTGCACAAACTGTTCAGGCGTAGGCTCTATGTGCAGTCAGTGCCACGGAACCGGATTTGTAACCTATTCAAAAACATTGAATGTAAAAATTCCTCCGGAAGTTAAAGAAGGACAAAAAATCCGTTTAAAAGGCGAAGGCAAACTCGCTTCTGACGGGCGCAAAGGTGATCTGTTCCTTGTTGTTAAATTTGCGGACAAAGAATACACAATAAACGGCGCTGACCTTACAAAAACAATAAATGTTACACCTGCAGAAGCTGTTATCGGAACCAAAAAAGAACTTGTTACCCTGCATGGCAATATAAACATTAAAATTCCTCCGGAAACTACAGGCGGAAGTCTGTTACGTTTAAAGGGTCTTGGTTTACCGAAAAAATCCGGAGGATACGGAAATTTGAATGTAAAAATTAATATTTCAATACCGAAAAATCTTTCACAAGAACAGATAAAACTCTACGAAAAATTATTAAACCTTGAACACAACAGCTAAACTTTTATCTGATTAAGCTGGCAAAAAGCTTTAAACGAAGTAAGATTTTTATTAATATCTGCCTGAATATTAGGTATATCCATATTTGCTGTCATTGAAAGAGCTTTTTTGTAAGCCATAATTGCGTTATGTGCATAGTTTGATTTATTCTGCGGTTTTTTGGGAACCATTTCCTCAAGATATTTGGCATACAGTTGATAAACAGAAATTTTCAAAAGTTTCATGTCATATTGTTTTACAATCATCAAAGCTTTTTCTATATACATTTTTGCAGATTCCATATCGCCTTTAATAAGGAAAATTTCTGCAATAAGTTTTTTATATAGCACCATAAAGTAGTAATTAGAAATTTTAGGATTTTTGGAAACATCAAGCGCTTTCATTGCAATATCAAGAGCTTTGTCACTGCCGTCTGTTACAAGAGTAAGTTTTGCTATGTAATACCAGCACAGCATTGCCCCTATTGCAATTTTTTCTTTTGCAAAAATAGTCACCTGTTCGTTAAAAATATCCATTGCTTTTGCCAAATTGCCTTCTTCCTGCAATACTTTACCCAAAAAGACTTTAAGCATATTTTTAACAAGCACGTCATTATAATTATTTGCAAAAGTAGCAACGGAATACATATCTTCTTTTATATTTGTCCAATCGTGTTTATAAATTTTATTCAATATGTTTATAAAATTCCACATTGAAATAATATCGGGCTCAAGTATTTCTTTAGTGGTTTCCTGACTAAAGGTGATAAGAATATCATCGGATTTTTTTATGTTTCCTAAAACACTGTTTGCAAGAGCTTTAGCCAAACGTACCCGCTGAAGGTAATTTTTGTTTGTAACATTATTCTTAGCAATTATTTCATCAATAACTTTTAATATAGAGAAGCATTTGTTGTTACCCTGAGATATTAAAGACATTGCAACGGTAAGATTGCACTCAAGCCAGGTTTCGTAAATGATATCCATGGAAATGTTGTTATTCGGTATAAGCCCTGAAAGAGCCTGTTCAACAACGGGAATAATTTCCGTACTTGCAAGATTATAAATTTCTTCAGCATTACCGATACAGAACATTGCTTTAAGCTTTTTGTGTTTCACAAGTGCACATTCCAGCTTATTTTCCTGAGCTTCTATTATGCCAAGAACAGTATCGACTGCCTCTATTACACCGTTATAATTACCTGTAAGAGAGCAGCTCTTTGATAAATATCCTGAAAGTTCAATAATCTTAGGCTTGTTACCCAATTTTATTGCATTGTTTATTGCAGCTGATAAATAAGATATGGCTTCCGTTGGTTTGCTGGCATAAAGCAGTTTGCCCAGCCTTTCATAAATATTATTAATTATAATATTGTTATTTTCCGGATTTATTTCCTGTACTAGCTGCAGACACTGTTTTTGAGACAGAGTCCACAGATACTCATCACCGAGATATGAACACAGTTTAATATTTTCCGTCCATATATTTAAAGCGAGCAGTTTCTGATTAAGACTTTGTGCAACGAGTGCTTTTAATGCATTGCTGGAAAGCGTAAACACATTAATAATATCAAAGATTTTTTCATTCAACATCACAAAATCTTTGCTTGCTTTTGCTTTTTCGTATACAAATTTCCACAAAAGCGTATTTTTGAATTCATAAATATTATTGTTAAATTGTGTTACATAAGCAAATTCTGTTAACTGCTGCAAAACATTTTGAAATTCGTCGCTGTTTAGCTTCATTATAATTTCCAAAAGTTTTACATTAAACTTGTTGCCCATAATTGCTGCAGTACAAAGTGTTCTGAAACAAAGAGGAAATTTTTCCTGCAAATAATTTAATCTTAAAACAAGTATTTCATGTAAATTCTTAGGAAGATTGGCTTCCAGTGATGTTTCTCTGTATTTTATACGGTTGGCTGAATTTATAAACGCTTTGTTTTCATTGAACAGAGCAAGCATTTGTTCAATATATGCACTGTTGCCGTTAGAATACTCGTATATCGTTTCAAAAACAGCTTCCGGCAAAGGATTATAACCGTTTAAATACAATTTAATAAGATTATCCGCATCGGAAAGGTTTAACGGCTGCATTCTCAAGTCTTCATACTGATTCTGTGCAAGTTTTTCCGAATAAAAATATCCCTGTGTAAGACGGTTGTCTTTGTATGTAATTATTAATTTTATATTTTCACCGAGCAACCCTTTTTCTATAAAAGATGACAGAAATGCATAAGAAGCGCCGTCTATCATGTCAAAATCATCAATTACAATAATCAGTTTAGCTTTTTTAGAAATCTCAAGAATAAGTTTTTCAATCAACGCAAATGTTCTATCTTTATTTACGAGAATCTCTTCAAAGTGAGCTGTAAATGAAGGATATAAAAAGTTAAACAAATCAGAAACTTCTTCCTGAGTGAATGAAGTGAAGGTTTCTGACAGCATACGTTTTGCCTGTTTCAGAAAATCCTGTGACATATTAGAAAAATTCGGCATGTTAAAGAAAGTCAGAATCATTTCCTGAAAAATACCGTAAGGACTTATCTGCGAATTTGCACTGCATTCACCCCACAACCAGGCAAAATTTTGATGCATTAAATCTCCGAACAGATATTTTAAAACCGTTGATTTACCGCTTCCCTCCGGTGCGCTTAAGCCTACAATAAGCTTGTGAGGGTTTCTGATTGCATCAACAATCTTATTTTTGCATTTCATTTGATCCAGTGCATTGACTTCAATTGCGGCAAAATTTTCTGTACCTGTATAATAATCCTGATTTGAATATGATTCTGTTTGCTGCTTTTCGGCAGTATTTTTTTGTGCTTCATTTTTGTGGACTTCACCATTATCAGACACCGGTGCCGCATCTTGGCTTTGTTTAAACTGTTCTTCTTGCGTCAAGTTGTCAGTTTTAAAATCATTTTCTTCTGCTAAAGATTCATAAGATGAATGTTCATCCTTCAAATTTTCATTTTGCAGTCTTTCTTCCATTAAATCAATATCATCGGATAAAGACACAAGATCATCCGTAATATCTTCGGAATTTTTTTTACAGGAGTCATGTTCATTGATATGGAGATTTTCACCAATAGCGCTAAAGTCATAATCAGATACTTTTTCTACTTTCAAAGCCTCTTCTTCATCAGGTTTTGACGGGGAATATACAGTTTTATTATTAAAATTATATTTCTCTTCGGAAATAAAATCTTTACCGGTATTTTCTGTTGTGTAAGTTTCTTTTTCAAAATAAGAATTATTTAAATCCGCAATTGTAACATCGCCCGGATTTACATCAAATGCCGTTTTACATCTCCTGCAGACAGATGCATCCGCTAAATTTACACTGTGACAATGAGAGCAGTATTTTAACAGCTGCAGTCCGCAGCCCCCGCAGTACTCTGCTGTAATTAAATTCATAGTACCGCACACCGGACAGACTGTCTGTACTTTTGTATGACAATAATTACATCTTAAAAGATTATCAGCTATTTCTTTTTTGCATTTTAAACAACGCATGTGATGATAACAACCGTTTGGCTAAACTAAGTAAGCATATTATATTACAAAGAGAAATAAATTACATAAAACATGTAATCAAAGCCAAACTTGCTTTACAAATTACATTCCAAAATGATTTTTCACAATTTTTGTAAGTGCAACCAATCTTTTGCTCACTTCTGATTGTGAAATATTAATTTCTTCAGCTATTTCTTTTTGTTTATATTCTTTTATATATCTCAGATAAAAGATTCTCAAAAATTCCTGTGTGGGATCATTTTTTTGAGCAACAAGTATGATATCTACAATCTTTTGCAATATATCTTTTCTTACAATTTTTTCTTCAAAAGAATCTTTAGGATCCGAAATATCATAAACAAAAGAACTTGCCGCAATCACAGGAGATTGTTTGTATTCTTCTTTGTTCACAGCAGCAACGGGATCTATAAGAATTTCCTTTGAGCTAACATATCTGTTAGCACGTCTGTGAATTCTTCCGCTGTCCTTTAGAACATGCAAAATAGCCGTATTTACTACTTTTGCAATATAATTTTCCAGATGTTCCACACCGGCTGTCTCAAGCAATGCGTATGATCTTTTGTATGTCTCGGAACAAAAATCTTCAATAAGATCTTCATTTCCCTTAAATTTACTGTTTGATTTAACAAGTCTCTCTATAAGATCTCTGTGTTCGTTTAATGTATTCAATTTTATCATCCGTTTTGAAAATATAAATAACTTGATTATATCATATCATATAATTAAAAATTTATTATTAACGTTAAGAAATAATCTGATTTATAATCTTTCAATTTAGGTACACTTACATATTTGAGTGTATTTTTAATACTTCTTAATATAGTGTCATCAATTTTATCAGAACCGCTGGATTCCAATACCTGCATACCTTTCATCGTATTGTCGGGAGCTATCACAAAAGACACTTTTACAATATTATTAAAGGCAACATCAGCAGAATTTGCCAGATCATTCTGTAAATTCATCTGAATATTTTTGCCTGCAGTTTGTAAATATTCTTTAACAGATGCTTCTGCCGCCAATTTTTCGCTTACCTGCCATGACAGTTTTGTTATCGTAATAGCAGCCGGTTTGTCAGAGAAAGAATTTGTCATGGATTTATTTATGTCCTGTGGTATTGCAGGAGCTTCAGAGGCTTCCCCTTTGTTTTCAAAATCAAACAGTTCGTCTCCTTGATTTGAATTATCAGCAGTATTTTGTATTGATTTCTGGTGATTTAGATACAGTGTAGTACCGCCTGCAGCCATCATTACAACCAGCAGACCGGCAAGGACAGCCAGTTTCTTTGTTTTCTTAACGGTTTCAGCACTTACCGGCTCTTTAGCAAGTTCAAACGCAGGAGCTTCTCCGTCCTGCGGATGCGATTCTTCATTATTGTCAAACAAAGAACTTATTGTTTCATCCTGCCTGTCATCCGGACCTTCTTCAATAGTCTCTACAAAACCGTTTTCAAGAGACGGCTGATTGGAATCCTCATCTGCAGGCTGTGTTATGAACTGATTTGTATTTGTATCTTCATCATCATACTGTTTACCGGCTTGTGTATTATTATCATCTTCTGACAAAATTGACATAAGATCGTTGTCCAAAAGATTTTGAATTTCTTCATCCTCTGCGGCATTTTCCATGCTGACCTCCTGATGGATATCATCTGCATGCAAATTATCATCAAGTTGTTCATCAAAATTCATTTCATTTTGATTTGTATTTGTATCATTTGTTACCCCGTGTAAACTTTGTATATCTTCTTCTGTTGTTTCATCATCATAATTCAACTCGACGGGTTCCTGCGGCTGATATGAAATAAGCTGCTCATCGCTGTTGTCTGCATCATTTTGTAATTGAATATTTTCATCGGAAAGTTCATCAACAGGATTAATCTCCTGCACAAAGCTTGTTTCAGGTTCACTTAATTCATTGTCCGGAACTAAATTTTCTAAAGCTTCTGAATTATCAGTATCTATAGCCGGAATATCTTCTATTTTGATATCTTGAGTTAACAAATCATCTGCATTCTGTTCTTGCGGCTCATTTTCGATAAGAGGTACATCTGTTTCTTCCTCTTGAAGAGGTGGGATGGGTTCTTTATCGTCATCTTGTATTTCATCAACGGAAATATCCTCGGAAATCGCATCGATATCCTGTATTTCAAGATTTTCCGGTTCAGCGTTCAGCAAAATATCTTCCGTTAAATCTGTTTCATCTTTCTGAATACTTTCGTTTAATATTTCATCGTTATTTTCTGACTGTAAATCGATTAAAAGATTATCATCCTGCATTTCATCAGACGACAACTGAGGCAGCTCGTCCTCAAGAATTTCTTCTCCTGTATTTTCTGCAGATGTTTGTTCTTCAATAAGACCTCCATCCGTGTCAGACAAATCTTCAACTGTTTGCGGTTGATTTTCCTGTGAATCTGATATTAATTCATTATTCTCAACAGAATCATCTTCTAAATTAAGATTGTCGTTATCCTGCAGATCAGGCAATACATCATCAGAGTCTTCTTCTAAAAGAATATCCGGACCGTTGTCTTCCTCCGGAAGATCAAGAGTTTCAATATTCTGAATATCAGTATCAAGATTAATGTTATCTTGAATTTCCGGAACTTCTTCTGTATCAACAAGCTCCGGAAGCTCATCACTGTCAGCATCCACAATTAACTGTTCATCGTCTTCCGTATTGTTTTCTGTATTCTCCTGTGCGTTTTCTACCAGGGAAAGATTGGCAACAAGCGCATCATTCAACTCCTGTTTGTTTCCGGATAATACACTTAAAGTACTGTCATTTAACAGCTCATTATAGTTTTTGACCTGTGCAGCAGTATTATCAAATTCTGAAAAATCACAAAACGTTTCTCTGCAAGCAGAACATGCTATTACATGTTTTATAAAAAATACTTTTTCGCTTTCCGAAATTTGTTCATCTACAAAACAGGCACATAGTTCTTGAATTTTTTCATGTATATCTGCAGAATAAGGAACTGTTTTTAGTGTTAAATTATTTATAAATTCACGCAATTTTTCTATCGGAGTCAGGATATCTGTTTTCAGTACATAATACGGCGAATCTGTTCTTTCATATTCAATATTTTTTGTATCAACAAAACCGAGTATTTCAACCTGTTTTTTTGTTTTATCCATCTTTACAACAATATATGCATAAGGTACGGCATCATATTTTTCATGAGTTTTTGGCACAGTAAAGATTTGTCCGTCAAATGTGATTCTTACATCAAATCTGAACCCGTCAATATAAATATCGGCAAGTTCAAAATTTTGCGCAAAAGATGAAATACGAAAAAGACTGTCTTTTGTCTGTGTAATAATACCTCTCCGGGTCAATGCCATTGCAGCTGCCTGTGCCGCAATATTAAGAGCATAGGTCCTTATTCTGGTTTCTCTGTCATTTATTTTACAGGCAGTTACTGCTGCATTTTCTGTTATATTAGTATCAATATTTACAATTAAACTCATTATGTAATCCTTTTTAAATCTTCTGTTTATTTAGATTACAATTTTAAAAAAAATATTCCAAAACACATCAAAAAATGTTATAATGTAACAAAATGTTTCATGTTTTCTCTGTATTATTAATCATGTGGCAATAAATTTTTTGTTTAAGTTTTGTATTTATATAAATTGTAAAAGATAGGAGTGTTAAAGTATGTCAGTAGGTTTTTCTACAATCCGACCAATGAGTCAGGAAACAATTTCTAAGGCATCAGCTTATTCAGTAAACGGTCAGGCAGCACAGCAGCCCGCAGCAAACAGCCCTATGGTTGGTCCTGCAGGCAGATATCAGCCCAAGAAAAAAAGCAACTGGTTTGCAAAAACTCTTGTAACACTTGCAGTTCTTGCAGCAGCAGTAGGTCTGGGCAGAAAATATATGCCTAACACATTCAATCCGGATGCAGTATTAAAAGACGGTGCAAATTTATTTGAAAAAGGTGCACATTATGTAACAAAATACATAGGCAAAGCCGGTGAATTTATTAATACAAATGTTGCCAAAGCCTATAACTGGGTAACAAATTTGTTCAAAAAAGACGGTAAAGCCCAGAATATAGATAATGTTGCAGAAGAACTTGTGGAAGTCGTCGGATAATTTTATAATTATTGCAAAAAGCCTGAATCTAATTTGATTCAGGCTTTTTGTGTTTGAGAACGTTTTCTTGTAATTATTAAAAATACACCGGCAAGGATTAATCCGACTCCGGCACAGATTCTTAAAGTCAGTTGTTCATGAAAAAATACCACTCCGAAAAATATTGCAGTCAAAGGCTCCAGTGCTCCGAGGATGGCTGTTGTTGTGGAACCTATAAGTTTTATTGAAATTGTCAGTGTCTCAAGAGATATAATTGTAGGAAAAAGCGCCAGTGCCAATGCACACAGCCATAGTTTTGGCTCCGTAATAATCTGCAGCTGTGTACAAAATTTCAGATTATATACATACACAATCAATCCGAACAGCATTACATAAAAGCTGAGTTTATCGGTTTTGATATGATTTACTGTTTTTATATTTTTAACCCCGACTATATACAGAGCATAAAGCAGCGCCGAAAGCAGCACAACAGAAACCCCGTGAATATTAAGCGGTGCTCCTGTCTTCCCGTGATACAACATGACGATTCCCGCAAATGTAAGTACTATAGAAAATATTACGGTTTTTGTAATCTTTTCTTTAAAAAAGATTGTCATAATTAGTGCTACAAGAAGAGGATATATGAACAATATTGTACAGGCAATACCTGCTTCAATATATTTAAATGCCTCAAAAAGAGTTAAAGATGAAAGTGAAAAAAACAGCCCGAGAAAAAACAGCGGAACAAATTCCCTAAACGTAATTTTCAACGAAACTTTCTTTACAAATTTCAACCAAACCCCGTATATCAGCAAGGCAAAAGCGTATCTGTAAAATAGAACGGAGTTAACCCCGATGCCGCCGGCATACAGAGGAAGCGCAAATAACGGGTTTGTACCATAACTGGCTGCGGCTATTGCTCCATTTAAAAATCCTATGGTGTTATGCTTTCTCATACCTGTGTAATAAACCTAATTATAATTATGGTTTTATTATTACACATGTTTGTTATAAAAACGAATAACCACAATATTGTCTCACAGAGCACCGTTATTTTGTCTGAGTGGGACCTCGCTTGTAGGAGTGGTACACGGAGTGCGAGTGGCGCCGAGTCTAGCATTTTACGGAAGTGACCCCATGCGCTTGTTGACTGTGCCGGACTTATTGTTAAATATTGAACTTGCTTATTGCACAGGTTCAACAAGTAGTCGGAGTCAGTTGACAATATGAAAATTTAACTAAAAAAAACGGCTTAATCATAATGATCAAGCCGTCGGAATGAAATTGCTTTACATTCCTCGTCTAATGTGAAGTGTGTGAAGTGTGAAGTAAATGAAGTAAGTAAGTGTGTATGTGGGTAAATCTATGAATCTCTAATGTGTTTATTTCTGTGGTTTGTTTAACCGATGTGGTTTTTGTTTCTCTCTTTAACTTTTCTCTGTCTCTTATATCTCTCGTACTTATATAAAAAATTCTTTTTATAAAAAATTGCCATAATGGAGTTATAAAAAGTATATATCTGTTACATTTCTTAATATCAACATTAAAAATGCCTTCAAATAAAGTCTTTCAGGCATATATTAAATTCCCATTAACCACATGGTTAATATGCTATCTAAAAATTCAACCATCGGGATGATGAGAAAATACTCTAGATAGAGTAATTTATAGATGAGGAGTAATAGGAAAAATCTAGCTCTTCAGAATTAATGGTAAGAAAACTTGGGCAGGAAAAAAGAATAGTGGAACTCACTGGATTAGATATCACTCTAAGACGCATGCAGGCTATTGAAAGCACTTTCAACAGCTTGGCTTCTTTTGGCATGGATAATACCCAATCCAATCAGGATTTTCAAAAAATTCTTGATTCTCAAAAATCCGCAAAAACACAAGACACACCATTTGCAGATAAAATTTTTTCCAGCAATCTTGCCTCCAAATCAGGCAGTAACGCCGATATAGACGCATTGATAGAAGAATATTCCGCAAAGAATGGTCTTGACAGCGCTTTTGTAAAAGCCGTAATAAAACAGGAATCCGGTTTTCAGCCTGATGTCACTTCTCACTGCGGTGCAATGGGTTTGATGCAGCTTATGCCGTCCACTGCAAGTTCTATGGGAGTAAAAAATGCTTATGATCCGGAACAAAACATTGCAGGCGGAACAAAATACTTAAAAGGTCTGTTGGACAGATTCGGCGGCAACAAATCACTTGCATTGGCAGCATATAATGCAGGTCCTAATGCTGTCGCAAAATATAACGGCATACCGCCTTATAAAGAAACACAAAATTACGTTAAAAACATAATGAGCATGTATCAACAATATTCAGGAGGCTCGCAATTATGATATCAAGAGGTATAGATATAGCAGCAAAAGGAATGATGAGTCTCATTGATTTTCAGGATTCAATAGCAAACAATGTAGCAAACGTAAACACTGCCGGATATAAAAGAGAAGGTCTTTCTTTTAGAAATGTATACAATGCGCTTGTTGAAGAACCTGTAGAAAGAAATAACCCAAAAAATCAAGACGGCAGGCTCGTAGGCGAAATCAGCATGGGGTCTGTTACTAATAAACTCGTACATGAATTTTCGCAAGGCGTTCTCTCAAGAACAGAAAATCCTCTTGATTTAGGTATTGAGGGCGACGGCTTTTTTAAGCTCAGAACACCGGACGGAAATTACACTTATACAAGAAACGGTGCTTTTTGCATAAATTCGCAGAACCTTTTGACAGACATGCAGGGCAATCTTGTTATGGATGACCAGAACCAGCCCATAAGATTGAATTTAACAGAATTAAACGTAAAATCATCAAAAGATATTATTGTGAATGAAGATGGTTCCATGGCTGCAATAAGAAATGAAAATGCAACTGCATTGCAGAGAATCGGTATTTTTGATTTTGCAAACAAGGATGAAATGATGGCTGTGGGTACTTCTATGTATGTACCGAAGGATATTACAACAAATCCTGAATTGAGAGCACAAAAGTTTTCCATTCAGCAGGGAGCCATTGAACTTTCAAACGCAAATATAATCCATGAAATGATTAATTCAATAAATGTTTCAAGAAACTATGAAACACTCAGTACACTGGTTAAAGAGAAATCAAACCAGCTGTCACAAACAATTACACTCGGCAGATTGAGTGTATAAAAAAATTAACCCGGGGAGGATAAAATAAAATGTTAAGATCGCTAACGACAGCAGCAACAGGCATGATAGCACAACAGAACAATTTGGATGTTGTGGCTAACAATGTTGCAAACGTTAACACTTCAGGATTTAAAAAATCCAGAGCGGAATTTCAGGATTTATTATCTACTGCGGTAAGAACACCCGGTGCAATGATTACACAGGGTACATATCAGCCTGTCGGTGTTGAAATCGGTCTCGGTGTAAAAACTTCCGCAACAAGAAAAATTATGACAGGCGGTGTTATGCAAAGCACCGGTAACAAATATGATATGGCCATAGAAGGCGAGGGATTTTTCCAGATAGTGAGACCTGACGGTACTCTCGCTTACACAAGAGACGGGTCATTTGCTCCTGACGCAGTAGGTCAGCTTTGTACCTCTGACGGATATCTTCTGCAGCCGCAGATTACAATTCCGCAAAACACGACAGAGGTCAATATCACTCCTGACGGTAATGTGTCAGTTAAAGTCGGAAATGACAACACACAAACAATTGTCGGACAGATTCAGCTGGTAAGATTTCAGAATCCGGCAGGTTTGCTCTCTATCGGACATAACCTGTACGTAGAAACACCGGCATCAGGTACTCCTATTCCCGGGACTCCTGATCAAGACGGTCTCGGGTCTATTCAGCAGGCATTTTTGGAAGGTTCAAACGTTCAAATCGTGGATGAAATGATTAACCTCATCAAAGCGGAAAGAGCTTTTGAAACCAACTCAAAAATCATAACGGCAGCTTCTGACATTCTCAGAACAACAAACCAGATAGTAACGTAGCGAATTTCCGGACGGACGCCGCGTGAGGCATAGCCGAACCCAGTCCGGGGAGCGAGACACGAAATGAGCAGAAGCGAAAGCGCAGCGAATGAAAGTGTCAAGCGAGAAGGAAATTCAAGACAGCGGATTTCCGGACGGACGCTGTGTGAGGCATAGCCGAACCCAGTCAGGATAGCGAGAACCGAAAATAACCAGTGAAAACAAAATGAGCGACAGCTCGAGAGTGAAGAAAATCCAGAACGAATTAACAGAAAGAATAAATGAAAAACTTAGTTAAAACATTTTTAATAACAACACTACTTGCAGGCACAACCTGTGTTTTTTCAGGTGCAAAATGTTTTGCACAGACTCTTTCTGCTGAAAAATTTAAATCTATAGTCGCTGCTCAGGCTAAAAAAGATTTGCAAAAATACAATCTCGATGAGTGCGAAGTAACTGTCGGTCACATGCCGGTACAGAGTTTTACATTGCCTGAAGGTAAAGTTACTGTGGAAATAGTATCGAACGGATACCAGAGTTTAACAGCAAAAGAATTCAAAAAAGTAAATATTAAAGTAAACGGTGCCTATGCCAGAACATACTATGTACCGCTTGAGACAAAAGCTTTTAAATATGTTGCAGTGGCAAAAGAAATGATACCGAGAGACAAGATTATTCCTCTTCAGGCTGTTGAATTTAAAAAGATGGATGTAATCGGCAACCTGGATAATACGGTAAGTCTTGAAGATATTACAAAAGAGCTTGTTGCCACAAAGGCTTTTTATCCGGGCAATATGATTACAAAAAGATACACAATCGCAAAACCTGATGTAGTAAAAAATGCAATGGTAACAGTAAATTTCAGAACAGGTTCCGCAATAAATATCGCAGTGGAAGGTATAGCTCTTTCACAGGGAAACAAAGGCGATATGATACAAGTTAAGAATAAAAGATTTAACAAAATCTATACAGGCGAGGTTGTCGGTGTAAATCAGGTGCTTGTACAGATATAAGAAACTAAAATAATTTTTAAATTTTGGGGTGAGATAAAATAAAAATGGCAAAATTAAATAAAAAAGGATTAACAAAAACTCTGATAGTGCTGTCGGCTTTACTCTTGATAGCGCAGGGTGTGCAGAGTGCAAAAGCGGAATCTCTGTTTGTACTGGGTACATCTTCCTCTTTCTACGCAGAGCCAAAATCTCTCTTCGGCGCTGTTAGAGCCCGTTCTGTCGGAGATATTGTTACTATAGTTTTAAGTGAAAGCATCAACTTCAACGATTCATTGAATTACACTTCCGATCGTTCTTCTAATACCGTTGATAATTTCACAAACTTCTTTAATAAAATTTTGCCGGGAACTCCTTTGAATAACCAGTTTAACAACTTTGGCGGTTCAAACTCTGTAGACAGCACAACTTCCAACCAGAGAACAATGGGTATCAACGACTATGTAACAGTTCAGGTTGTACAGATGCTGCCTAACGGCAATCTCATGGTTCAGGGCAAAAAGACACTCGTTAACGGAGGTGAAAGAGTAGACCTTCTGGTTAGCGGTGTAGTTGACCCGAGATTTATAGACCAAAACGGTCAGGTTTATTCAAGAAATGTTGCTAACTTCCAGTTTGCACTTGCCGGCAAAGGTACTGTTACAAGAGCAGGCAACGAAGGTATCATAAACAGAGCGGTAAAATACCTGTTCTAATACATAAATTCAATACGAAAGACAAGGATATGAAAAAACTTTTAAAACTGATACTCATAATAACAATGATAACAGGCATGGTTTCCTCCGATGCATTGTCCACAATGGTGAGAATAAAAGACATTGCGCACGTTAAAGGAGTAAGAAACAACCAGTTAGTCGGATACGGTGTTGTTGTGGGGCTGCCGGGTACGGGCGACAACTCACGTTCTACACAGATTACAAACCAGATGTTACTTAAAAACCTCGGTACGGTAATCGAACAGTCAAACTATATCCAGAAAGGTTCTTCGGCAGCAGTACTGGTAACAGCTACAGTTCCGCCGTTTGCAAAAAACGGAGACCAGATTGATTTAACCGTTTCCACCATGGCTGATGCAAAGAGCCTTGAAGGCGGCGTGCTTGTTCAGACACAGTTAAGAGCACCTAACGGAGAAATTGTTGCAATCGGTCAGGGACCTGTATCAGTAGGAGGTATTTCAAAAGATTCCAACGGAACAAGCACAAGAACAGCAATTACAACAACCGGAAGAATTCCTAACGGCGGTATTGTGGAAAGAGATATCAATACACAAATCGGTGATGAAAACACACTTACACTTCTGTTAGACAAATCAGATTATACAATGGCAACCAGAGTTGCAAATACTATAAGCAGAAACGTTACCGCAGCAAAGGCAGAAGACGGTTCCAGCATAAGAGTTGCAATCCCTGCAAAATTTAACAATGACAGAATTGCGTTTCTTTCTATACTGGAAAATATGACTATCGATGCGGCAAGAGACAAAGCAAGAGTTGTTGTAAACGAAAGAACGGGAACAGTGGTAATAGGCAGCGAAGTAAAACTCCTTCCTGCAGCTGTTGCACATGGAAATATAACGGTGACAGTACAGACAACAAATCAGGTTTCACAGCCTGAACCGTTTGCAGGCGGTACTACTACAGCTTTTGCAAACAGTGCTGTTTCTGTTAACAAAGGCTCGGGCAGCCTTGTTACAATGCCCGCAAACAGTACGCTTAATGACCTTGTCAGAGCGCTTAATGCTATCGGCGTTGCACCGATTGACTTGATTTCAATCATGCAGGCATTGAGAGAAGCCGGCAGTCTGCAGGCGGAAATACAGGTAATATAGTTCCAAGACAGCGAATTTGCCTTCTTTTCTTAGCGAGCTGAGGCGAGCTAAAGAAAATGGCGTCACGGAAAAACATTAAACAATAAAATATATTAAATGTCTGTATATAGTGACCGGACGAAAAGAAAATTCAAAACCAATAAATAACAAGAGGAAAAAATGTCATATTCATCAATACAATCAAACGCATTATCACCGGATATTATAAATACAAATGTCCAGACTCTTGACAATATAAAAAGATTACCCTCTCAAAGAGAACAGCTGAAAAAGGTATCTACAGAATTTGAAGCGATTTTTATAACAAAAATGCTGAATGAAATGGACAAAACAGTTGACAGAGAAGGCGGTATATTCGGCAGTGATGACAAATACATGGACAAATTTAAGTCCTTTATATTTGATGAAGTAGGACGTCAAATCGCTAAAAATCCAAATTCTACGGTCGGTTTTGCAAAACAGATTTATACACAAATGGAAAAAGCTCTGCCAAAAGAAGAACAGATTGTAAATGAAACGGCAAATACAGCATCAGCCGCAATGAAAAACATAAAAGTCGATAAGGAGATATAGTCTGAATGTTAGGTAACATAAATACAACACACACATCACATGTTAGTGCAATACAGCTTTTAAACGCAGCAAATGCTTTTAAAAATACATCAATAAAACCTGTAGAAACCATGCAGCCGGAAGTTGCTCATACAAGCAGCGGTGTGGATTTAAACGATGATTCAATTCTGCAGTCGCAGGATGTTGAAGAAATCAAAAAATTTGCACAAATGGCAGGAGAAAACGACCTTACAAATGATGATATCAAATACGGTCTAAGCTACGGCAGAAGCGTGATTGTAGAATACCTTGCATAAAAATATTATTAAATAACCTCAAAGGGGGAGAAAATTATGATAAAAGAACAGATTCAAGAACTCGAAAACATTGTAGACAAAGAGATTGACGGCTACAAAAATATCCGTAAGCTCTATTCTGACAAAAGAGAAATGCTAATCCACGGAAAAGTAAACGATTTGTTTGATATAGATGCAAGAATCAGTGATACTTACAAAAACATAAATGACTGTTCGGAAGCCAGAAAAAAAATGGCACAGACAATGGATATGAAAAACTTTTCTTTAACCGATATTATTAACAGAATAAAAACTCAAGATGAAGAAGCAGCAAAAAAATTTGAAGCAAAAAAAGCAGAAGTCAGCGAACTTGCGCAGAATATATTTAAACTGGAGAAAGTAAACCTTGAGCTTTTAAAACACGGAATGCATGTTACAAACAAAACCCTTGAAATTATTCTGAAAGGTATAAAACCCGTGACCGAGGAATACAATAAACAGGGTAAAAATATTACAAAAAAACAACTGGAAATGTCTTCTATAGTGGAAGAAGCATAAAACAGCCTGAGATATATGGCAATATAAAAGCGTACACAGACAGAGTTAAACCGGTCTGAAAATAAAAAGGAAACTAATTAATGTACACATTAAACGGAATAATGAGCATGGCACAGCAATCTGTAAATAATAACCAGATTGCACTTAATGTCGTAAGTAACAACATAGCAAACCTTAATACAACAAATTACACAAGACAGACAGTAGATTTTGCGGCAATACCGCCAAATGACAGCTTTAGATGGTGTTCTACAAACGGCGATTTGTTAATCGGACAGGGTGCGGAAATAACGGGAATTTCCACAAAAAGATCTGAATGGCTGGACAATTATTACAGAGCTCAGAGCGCACCAAACGGTTATTATGACCAGATAGGCGGAATGCTCAATAATATGGAAAACCTGCTCAATGACGAATTGAGTGCAAACGGTTTACAGCAAATGTTTTCCGACTTTTTTGCAGCATCGCAGACACTGAGCAGCGATCCGACAAATAATGCTTACAAAATAGCTTTCATAGACGCTGCACAGGATGTTGCCGATATGCTCAATAACATGTCCAAAACAGTTAACAGCTATATAACACAGGCTGTAGGAACTTTCGGTGATGCTGACAGTTTTGAAGTTTCCATGATAAAAACAGAAACAGACAGTCTGGATGCCAAACTGCAGCAGCTTGCGGAACTCAACAATCTTGTTGCACAGAATCCCGATTCCAATACCGTTCTTGACCAGAGAGACGCATTGCTTGATGAAATTTCAACAATGATTCCTCTCAATACAACAAAGAACGAAAACGGCACGGTCAATGTAATTATTGACGGGCAGACAGTAGTAAAAGGCGGTGAAAAACGTCTTACTATAGAAGCTGTACAGGGTGATGATGAAAATCACCCCGTAAAAATTCAGCTAGTGGATGCGGATGGCAATATCAAAAGCGAAGATATTTCGGATTCTTTAACAGATTGCGGTTTAAGTGCAATATTACAGGCTGGCGAAGGCGACAGTTTCGGCTACAAAACAATATTAAATGACTTAGACCAGCTCGCTTCGGCTTTTGCGCAAGAGATGAACAGAATCCAGACTCAGGCTGACGCAAACGGTACACCTATGTATATAGGTCCTGACGGAACACTGGTAGAATCAACAACAGCTTTCTTTGTTACAAAAGACGGTTCTGCTGATTTTACAGCCGGTAATATTACAATCAATCAGGCGCTGATTGACGACCCGACGCTGGTTGCAACAGCACGTCTTGACCCCAATGCAGCGGATTTTGATGATAAAGCCGTAGGAAATACCGGCAATATGGAACAGTTTAACAATCTTGCAAAAGGCAAGCTTACAGGCTTGAGTCTTTCAGATCCGCCCGGAGAAGGAATGTCTATTATGGATTATCTGGCAAGCCTTGTTTCAAAAATAGGCTCCGGAGTAGCCTCCATCCAAAATGCCGCTGATGCGCAGGATGCTGTAATGCAGCAGGCTCAGGCTCAAAGAGATGAGCTTTACGGTGTGGATTTGAATGAAGAGCTTGCAGACTTAATCAAATACCAGAGAGCCTATGAGGCTTCCGCAAGACTATTTAATGCGGCAAATGAAATGATGCAGACAATAATTAATTTAGGTGCTTAGAAAATAAAGCTTTGAAAGCTTAGAAAAACTTAGAGGTAAAAATGGCAATAGTTTCAAGTTATTCACCGAGCAGCATGCTTACTACAATAACAACTCAGCAGAATAATCTGTATGATTTGTACAATAAAATTAATTCAGGTCAGAAATTTACAAATATTTCCGAAGACCCCCTGGCTGCAGCTGATTTAATAAAAATCAACAAACAACTGTCTGAAATCGGGGCTTATGTTGATAATATAGACAGAGCAACAACACAGATAAATGCTCAGGAAGAAACTTTTTCTACTATAGTAAAAAGAATGCAAAGACTCTATGAACTTGCTGTTCAGGCTGCAAACACTCCGAGCGGTGAAGACGGATTCAAAGCTGCGTTAAGTGAAATTCAACAGATTAAGGAAAATATCGTTGATCTTGCAAATACACAATATGACGGGAAATATATTTTTGCCGGTACAAATGTTACCACAAAACCTTTTGAACTCGGAGATGACGGTTCTGTTACTTATAACGGAACCCCTGAAAACAACACTGCAGGTTATGAGAGAAGAATAGAAATCTCTGACGGTGTTTATATAGAATTAAACAGTGCCGGTGACACTATCTTCGGAACTTACGATCCTAATGATCCGGCAAACTCTTCCGGTCTTTTCGGCGTAATCGGTGAACTGGAAGAAATTATGACGGCAGAGCCTATGGACAACAAGGCAGTAAGTGAGCATCTCGGCAAAATTGAAGAATCAATAAAACATATTTCGGAAATTCAATCCAAACACAGTACTACTGCTTCCAAATTAACAATGACATCTGAACTGTTAGATTCAAATAAGCTTACTATGCAATCCAGAAAAGCGGAAATATCGGAGGTTGATCTTCCTTCTGCAATTTCACAGCTTGTTCAGCAGAATTATGCACTGCAGGCTTCAATGCAGGCGTATTCTATAATATCTAACCAGTCTCTGCTTGATTATATCTAATCTGATACTGTAGTTTTGGTTTTTTGAACTGTCATTGCTATCAAAACCAAACAATATTTGTAAAATCAGCAGAAGATATTAAATTTTTATCTTACCATTATTTTAATTTAGGGGCGTTACTAGGGATATATAATAGTTCTGCCCTTTTTTTTATAAAAAGAGAACTTGTCATTTCAGGCTCAATAACGTTATAATAAAACAGCTACTACAGACTAAAAGAGGACGGAAAATGAAACTTACGGTTTTGGGCGCAGGCTGCTGGGGGTTGACTCTGACATGGCTTTTAACAGACAATTTTGAAAAAGTTTGTGTCTGGGGCAGAGATTGTGATATTTCAGAAGAATTGCGAATAAAAAAACACTCGTCTAAACCTCTTGAAATTCAATTAAATGAAAAAGTTAAAGTTACCTCAAACCTTGAAGAAGCCGTCAAAGATGCCGATGTAATACTGCTTGTAGTTGCCACGTCAGGCATAAGAGATGTTTGTAAAAAACTGGCAAATATCGGATTAAAAGAAAATCAGATACTTGTTAATACATCAAAAGGTCTTGAACTTCCTTCGCTTATGCGTATGAGCCAGGTAATGAAAGAAGAACTTCCGGCAGCAAACATAGCTGTTTTATCCGGACCTACTCTTGCTAAAGAAGTTCTTATGGGATGTCCTACAGCGGCTTCTGTAGCTTGTGAAAACAAACCGGAAATTGCAAAATTTTTGCAGGAAAAATTAACCGTACCTTCAAAATTTCGTCTTTACACAAATGATGATGTAGCCGGACTGGAGTTTGGAGGGAGTCTTAAAAACGTAATTGCAATAGCTTCCGGATTTGCTGCTGCAATGAATCTCGGCGATAACTGCCGTGGTGCTCTTTTGACACGTGGTATGGCGGAAATAACAAGAATAGCCGTTGCATTAGGCGCTAAACCTTCTACCTTATACGGACTTTCCGGAATGGGTGACTTAATAGCAACATGTTCAAGCCCTATGTCACGAAATTTTACCGTAGGTTCCATGCTCGGACACGGAAAAAAAATTGACGATATTTTACGGGAGCTTGGTTCTGTTGCGGAAGGTGTCAAAACATCAAAAGCTGTTTGCGAACTTGCAAAAAAATTGAATATAGAAGCACCTATTTCTTCTGCAATTTACGAGGCTGTCTATACTGATATAACGCCGCAGGAGCTCTTAGACAAACTGATGAACAGAAAATTAAAAGAAGAATAATTAATGCGCTGCAAAATAGTATAGCCGCATAACCGATTCCTCATAGAATCTTTAAGCTTTATTCATGTTTTCGTCCGTCTTCTTTTAAATTTGCCTGAATATCTGCTTTGTCGTTGAATTCATTGATAAAATGAGAATATCTTTCCATTCTCAGTTTTAACCATGAAAGCATTGTTTCAGAACCATACACCTCAATTGTTCTCGTTCTTGTAAACTGTTTAAAACTTCTGTTGTAAGATTCATCAATGTAAGTTTTACATTTACAGTTTAGTTCTTCGACTAAATCATAAAGTGTTTTGAGCCATGCCGGCTGAACCTGTGCTTCATTTACAGAGTACTCGAGAATCATTTTCTTCCTTGACTTTCTTCTTAACTGATACGCTATTTATAATATGCTTCGATTAAAAATCGAAAGCTTTATTATCAGGCAACGGTTTATTTGTACATGAACTCTATCGGCTATATAAAAAAAAACTTTATATTTTTTATTATTATTGTAACATTTGTTAACATATAAAGTTTTATTCAACTTGACAGATTATAAAAAAGATTGTCCGGAGTTAATCTGCTCCGGACAATTTGTTTAATATAAGCTCAAAAATTTTCAGAAATTCTTTATCTCAAAGATACAAAACACTTTATACTTTTGCTTTTTCCTCTTCTGTTTCTTCTTTTTTGGGGGTCATGTGTTCAGGAATAAACCCTGTATTAAAGTTTCCGGAGATAAATACATCATTTGTTAAAATTTTCTTGTGATAAGGAATTGTTGTTTTAATCCCTGTAATTACATACTCATCAAGTGCACGCAGCATTCTTTTTCTTGCATCTTCTCTGTCTACGCCCCAGCAGATGAGTTTACCTATCATGGAATCATAATAGGGAGGGATTTTATATCCGGTATAAGAATGAGAGTCAACTCTTACTCCGAAACCGCCCGGTGCAATATATCCTTTAATTTCACCAGGACAAGGCATAAAATCTTTGTCTGCGTCTTCCGCATTTATACGACATTCTATAGCATGACCTCTCAGAACAATATCATCCTGTGTAAATGATAATTTTTCACCTGCGGCTACTCTTATTTGTTCTTTTAATAAATCTACACTCGAAATCATTTCCGATACACAGTGTTCAACCTGAATACGTGTGTTCATTTCCATAAAATACCAGCTGCCGTCATGGTCGAGTAAAAATTCTATGGTTCCGGCACCTTCGTATCCGATAACTTTGGCTGCTGTAACAGCTGCAGCTCCCATGGCTTTTCTTGTTTGTTCATCAATAGCCGGAGAAGGTGCTTCTTCAAGCAGTTTTTGGTGGCGTCTTTGCACCGAGCAGTCACGTTCTCCGAGATGTACAACATTGCCGTAGCTGTCTGCAATAATTTGCACCTCAATATGGCGGGGGTTGATTATATATTTTTCAATATAAACACCTGCGTTGCCAAAAGCATTTTGTGCTTCCGTCTGGCAGAGTTTTATTGCTTCTTCCAACTCATCAGCATTGTTTGCAATTCTCATGCCTTTGCCGCCGCCGCCGGCTGTAGCCTTAACAATAACAGGGTATTTAGCTTTTGCCGCAAATTCTTTAGCTGCGTCCATATCGTCTACAAGGTCAGTCCCCGGAGTTACGGGTACGCCGTTAGCTGTCATTGTTTTTCTTGCTGTGGCTTTATCGCCCATTTTTCTCATTGCTTCGGCGGAGGGTCCGATGAATTTAATTCCATGGTCTGTACAGATGTCTACAAAATCAGCACGTTCTGACATAAAACCGTAGCCGGGATGGATTGCATCCGCACCGCTTGTCAATGCGACAGATATAATTGCAGGAATATTCAAATAGCTTTTTGCACTTTGCGCCGGACCTATGCAATAAGCTTCATCAGCCAGACTGACATGCAAAGAATCAGCATCTGCTTGAGAATACACAGCTACTGTTTTTATCCCGAGTTCTTTACAGGCTCTTATTATTCTGACGGCTATTTCACCTCTGTTAGCAATTAACACCTTTTTTATCATAAATTTTAAATTCCCTAAGTCTGATTCAATAGTTTAATTTTATACCAAACTTACAGATTTTCCATGATTTTATAATTTTAAAGTTACAAACACACGAGATTTACAGAAAGCAGTCAAAATTCGGACAAAAAACATTAACTGCCGAAAATAGTCATTATGCTCAAAATAACATTTCCCAGAAGGTCAAGTATACCCATAAGCTAGCCCAGATCACTTATAGCCGTTTTACCGAATTTTGCACTCAAATCATCAATATGATGAAGCAAATACAACAAAGGCTCCAGATCTTTTTCATTCAAATCAATAATAGCTCCCCATTCAGTTCTTCCGTGATGAGCTGCTATCATTTTTGCAACTGTAGTAAATCCGTGGGTCATACAGTTTGAAAAACCCCATTGAGAATGGGTAATCCATTCTTTGGGAAATTTTTCATCATATTCTATCAGTCCTGATTCTTCATCTATTTTGTATTCAAAAATTTTACCGAAATCATGCAAAATACAGGCAGCGTATACGCAGGATTTATCAATTTTTTTATACAAATTATTTATAAGACATTCTGCAATCTCCAGACATTCACAGGTGTGTTCAACAAGCCCTCCCAGATAATTGTGGTGCATAAGTCTTGCCGCAGGGGTTGTTTTAAACTTTTCTTCGTATTCAAAAAGCAGTCCTACAACATATTTTTTCAAAGCTTCTTCTTCTATTTCATTTGCATATTCTACAATTTTATTAAACAGTCTGTCTCTTTCTTCTTTGTCCAGACCGATTTTTGCTTCTTTTACAAGTTCGAGACTGGATATCAAACAATTATTGTATTTTTCATTATAAGAACCGCCGAGAATCTTTACAAAATTGCCTGTTCTGAATATTTTACTGTCAATACGATTTAATGCTTCTTCCCACAAAATACAATTTAAAAGCGTATCATCGCTTAAATTTTTTAACTGCAGCTTTCCCATCTTTGTTCCAGCCTTTGTATCTCCGACAGAAAAAATAACAACTTCGTAAGTTTGTGATAAATCAAGCATAAAAATCCTTTCAAAAATAATTAAAAATATAATATCATCAACACATAACAAATGTGAATGAAATGTTAAAAATTACATTAATAAAATGTACACATAGAATAATTTATAATACAATTTTGATTAAATAACTTTTGCGTATCAATAAATACCTGCAACTGTTAAAGACTAACAATATTGGAGAATGTGTTTTGATAAAAAAAGCTATGGTAATGGCAGCGGGAGTCGGTTCCAGGCTGGATCCTCTGACACAAAAAATCCCAAAACCGCTCGTTCCTGTTTTAAACAGACCGGTAATGGATATACTGCTCGAAAAACTAAAAGATTTTGGCGTAGAAAAGGTTATTGCCAATACCCATTACCTTGCTGATGCCATAAAAAACAGATACAGTTCAAACTCGCCTGTTGATATACAGTTTACCTGTTTATATGAAGAAACTCTCTCGGGAACAGCAGGAGGAGTAAAAAAATGCCAGTTTTTCTTTGATGATGTTGAAGACTTTCTGGTCGTAAGCGCAGACGGTTTACATGATGCGGATATAGAAAAAATAGTTAAGTCCCACAAAGAAAGCGGATGTATTGCTACAATGGCTATTGTTGCCGTTGAACATGATGAAGTTTTTAAATACGGAGTAGTTGTACCGTCTTCTTTGTATACGGTTATGGAGTTTCAGGAAAAACCGCCGGTTGAAAAAGCGAAAAGTAATTATATAAATACAGGGATTTACGTTTTCAATAAAAAAATATTTGACTATATACCGGAGGGAGAAACATACGATTTTGCAAAAAATGTTTTTCCTAAACTTTTGGAAGCCGGTGAAAAAATTAATGTATACAAAATTTATTCTTACTGGTCAGATATAGGAACGATTGACCAGTACATACAATCTAATAAAGATGCCCTAAACCGCAAAGTAATGATTAAAAATCCAAACATAATGAGAAAATATGATGCGGTATACTCTATCGGTGACAATTGCGACATACAGGAAGATATAAAAATAGTAAACAATGTAATCATCGGAAATAACTGTAAAATAGGGAAAAATGTAATACTGGACAATGCCATTTTATGGGATAATGTCGAAATTGCAGATAACACGGTTATTAAGGACTCTGTAATTGCAAACAATTCTTGTATAAAATCATCTCTGAAAAATGAAATAATAGGTCCGGATAAAATTGTGGAAAAAGACCTGGTAAAATAAAGAAAGTACGAAACATGATAATAATAATGGAGCCAAAGGCAACTGTCGAACAAATAAACTCTGTAAAAAGATACATGGAAAATAAAGGATTTAAAATTGTCCTGAACCATGGCGATGTAATGACAGTACTCGCTGCAATAGGAGACAAAAGACTTATAGAGCCGCAATCAGTGGCATCTTTTGAAGGTGTCAGAGAAGTAAAACTGGTGCAAGAGCCTTATAAGCTTGCCTCCAGGGAATCCAAAGAAGAAGATACTGTTATAGAATTTAAAAACGGTGTCAAAATAGGCGGACTTGAAAAACCTGTTATGATGGTAGGTCCATGTTCTGTAGAAAAAGATTTTGACTGGCTTATGGAAGTAGCGATTGCTGCAAAAGAAATGGGCTGTGAATTTTTGCGTGGAGGTGCTTTTAAACCGAGAACTTCTCCTTACGATTTTGACGGACTGGGCGAAAAGGGGCTTCAATACCTGAAGGAAGCTGCGGAAAAAACAGGTCTGCTTGTTGTATCCGAAGTTATGGATACAACTGACGTTGATATGTTCTGTGATTATGTTGACATAATACAAATCGGGGCAAGAAATATGCAGAACTTCAAACTGTTGAAAGCTGTTGGAAAATCAGCTAAGCCTGTTCTTTTAAAAAGAGGACCTGCAGCAACTATCCGTGAGTTTTTACTGGCTGCGGAACACATTATGGCAAATGACAATGACAAAGTAATACTTTGCGAAAGAGGAATAAAAGGTATTGATTCCACTTATACAAGGAATACTCTTGATATTGCAGCAATACCCATAATAAAAAAATACTCGCACCTGCCTATAATCGCTGACCCTAGCCACGGTACAGGCAGAAGATATTTAATTGAGCCGATGAGCAAAGCTGCCTTAATGGCAGGAGCAAACGGACTTATGATTGAAATCCACAATGATCCGGATAATGCCTCTTCAGACGGTGCACAGAGTCTGAATCTTACTCAATTCAGAGAAGTTCAAAGACATTTGAACAAACTAATCGGAAGAATTGACTATGACAACAAAGTTTTAAAATCAGAATCAGAAAAGGCTGCTCTAAGATAATGAAAAAATATGCAGACAAAAGCGAAAATCTTATTTATAAAAAGAATGAAACACTTAATGATACTCTAAAATCAAATTTCTTAAAGGCTTATGTGTACGAACAGGCTCTTAAAGCCCTAAAAAATCATATTTCAAACTGATTTTCATGCTTTTTAAAAATACAGTGATAATTGTTTTACATATATGTAAAGACTAATTTTTGTGATAATATGACTGTGTTATGGTTTCTCAGGTAATCAGTGCAACAGTAATAGGCATAGAATCTTACAAAATTCTTGTGGAAGTGGATTTTGTGCAGTCAATTCCGTCCGTTGTTATCGTCGGACTTCCTGATACAGCGATTTCCGAAGCAAAAGAACGTGTCCGTTCTGCAATAAAAAATTCCAATATGTCTTTTCCAAATCAAAAAGTTGTTATAAATCTTGCACCTGCAGATATCAGAAAAGAAGGAACAAACTATGACTTGCCCATTGCTGTAGGTATACTTGCACGGGACGGAGTAATTGATGATAAATTATTAAAAAATACAGCATTTTTAGGAGAACTTTCTCTTGACGGTTCCTTAAGACCGGTAAACGGTATACTGCCCATTGTTTCAGGGTTAAAAGAATTTGATATAAAACAGGTGGTTGTACCACGGGAAAATGCAAAAGAAGCAGCGCTTGTTCCGGACATAAAAGTTCTGTACGCTGACAGCCTGTGTGATATAGTAAATCACTTCGGCGTGTCAAAAGAAAATTACAAAGAGCTTGATACATGTGAAATTGACATAGAGGATTATCTAAACGAATACACTGCAACAAATTTTGAATATGATTTTAAAGATATAAAAGGTCAGCAAAAAGCAAAAAAAGCGCTGGAAATAGCTGCTGCGGGCGGGCATAATATTCTTATGGCGGGACCTCCCGGTTCCGGCAAAACTCTTTTATCAAAAAGCTTTGCCTCAATACTTCCTCCTCTTGAACTTGAAGAAGCAATAGAGCTTACAAAAATATACAGCGTATCCGGACTTTTGCACCACGACAGCCCGTTGATTAACAAACGTCCGTTTCGTTCGGTACACCATACAGCATCACCTGCGGGAATTATAGGAGGAGGCTCTAATCCAAAACCCGGAGAAATTACACTTGCTCACAGAGGAGTGCTTTTTCTCGATGAAATAGTGGAATTTCCCAGAAGCGTTCTTGAAGTTTTAAGACAACCTCTTGAAGACGGTGAAGTTGTCATATCAAGGGCGCAAAGCAGTGTAAAATATCCTGCTGATTTTATGCTCTTAGGGGCAATGAATCCTTGTCCGTGCGGATATCTTGGTGATTCAAAAAAACAATGTACATGTTCCGAATTTCAAATTCAAAGATACCGTTCAAGACTTTCCGGTCCTCTTCTTGACAGGATAGACATACAGATTGAAGTCCCGAGGCTCAGTACGGAAGAACTTTTAAATACGACAATAAAATCAGAATCCTCTGCCCAGATAAGAAAAAGGGTTATAAAAGCAAGAAAAATTCAGGCTGAAAGATACAAAGGCTATAATATTTTGACAAATTCCCAGTTAAGTGCTGAGCTTATAAAAATTTTCTGTAAACCGGATGAGAAAAGCGAAGCGCTGCTTCGTAGCGCAATATCAAGATTTAATCTTTCAGGCAGATCTTATGACAGAATACTTAAACTTGCAAGAACAATTGCCGATTTAGAAAATTCTTCCGCAATTGAAAGTACTCATATAGCTCAGGCTCTGCAATACAGAAATTTTGTAGAAAATAATATATAGCAAAATATTTTATGTCTGTCTTTTAGGGATAATATGAATGTAAAAAAATATTCGCCTGTACAAACATGTCCATCTGATAATAAGAACACTTCTTTTAAAGGTCTTAGCGCAAAACTCTCAAAAGCGGCTTTCGATAAAAATGAAATAATGTCTTTATATAAGCAATATGAACAAAAGTCACAGGGAAAAATAGGGAGACTGCCGTCGCAATGGATTTATTCCATACCTTTTGAAAAACGGTCAAAGACTATTAAGCATATATTTGAAACTGTGGGCAAAACATTTGCGGAACTCTTAAGAAAGGAGCCCTGTGATAATAAAGCAAGAAAACAGGCACAAAAAATTATTACAAAATTATTCCGTCAGGCAGGTATATTACGAATATGGCAAAGAGCCAAATTAAAATATATTGACAGCGGATCATTCGGCGATGTATACAGGCTTGATGTAAAAAAAGAAAGTTATGCCGTAAAAGTATATAAATCTCTTTTTCAAAATTACTACAATTCTGATAATTACCACGGCAATTTTTATGAGCAAGCTATTGCACAGTACATGAAAGGGAAAATTTCTAAAAGAAATAATAACTGGTTTAAATTTTACTTTGGTGATTTAAAATACGGTATAATGGTTTCACGGTTTGAACAAGGCAGCCGCCATATTAAAAAAAAACCATTTAATGCACTGCTAAAAATAGGTCTTCTTTTTGACGACAGAGAACAGTATTCCGAGAGGAACAGTCTTAACGGAATAATTATCGATAACGGCGGAGGAAAAATACTTAAGCACGCAAAAAACAAAACAATGCGATATGTTTTTGCAAAGACAATGAAAGAACCGGCAGCACCATTAAAAATTCTTGAAAAAACATTACAATGGAAACCTTCCCGTTTTTATAATGACAGATTAAAGGGAGTGTTCTACTCATTGCAAATTACCTCTGAAGAAACAGCAAAAAATTGTCTCGATTTATTACTGCCTGTGGCTGATAAAGAGGTTTCCGCATATATTGCCAAAAATATAAATTATGCACCGATTAATTTGAGACCCAAAATTTTTTATGCGCTATATTCCAAAAATGATATAAATTTGGACAAAATTCTTGCTGCAAAACTTGATTATATCGATGCTTATATAGGATCTGATTCAAGATATTTACAATTGCTCAGGAATCGTAAAGAACCGGAAATAGACAAAATACTGAAAAGTTTATATAGTTTATAGCTTTAATCCAAGTGCGTTTGTCTGTATCATCTGCTGCTCTTTATATATCTGCAAAAATTTTTGATAACACAAGTTTGTAACAATACAGTCTTTTAAACCACGGTGCATTCCGTCGGTATTAAAGTTAAAATATTGCGCTATCACTCCGAGCTTATGACTTTTTAACTGCGGTAAAAATTTTCTGGCTATTTTTAATGTATCAACATAATCATTATCAAATCCGGAGTTAAAGTACAACTGTTTATTTCGATTTAAAAAATTTATATCAAAAGTTACATTATGACCGATTATTATGTCATCTGAAACAAATTCAATAAAATTTTCAAGAACAACAGGTGTTTTTTGTGCCGAATACAGCATTTGCAATGATATCCCTGTTAATTTTGTTATATAAGAAGATACATAACATTCGGGATTAACAAGTTCTGAAAACTCTTCCGTAACTTTATTATCAACAACACGTATTGCACTCAATTCAATAATTGAGTCTTTCTGTGAAGAAAAACCCGTTGTTTCAATATCCAGAACTGTATAACTTTCCGGATATTTTTTTAAACTTTGTTCTTTTCCTGCCATATTATTTACCTGTAAATATAGTATATTTTACATATTAAAAAATCATGTATCATTCATTTTTTGTAACATTATTTAAATTTCTCACTGTTTTTTACAGGATGCAGTATTACCTGTGTATAAAAATTGTGTGCAATGATGAGATGAAGCCTTGATGCGGCAACAATGAAATAAGGCTTTCCAAAAGATTTTTTATAACGACTTCTTCAGGATAGTTTATGGTATTATTAAGAGCAAAAATATATTCGGAGTTGATTATGCGAAAAAAATTTTTGTTTATCAGTCTTTTAACAGGTATTTTTGCTGTTATTACATTTGCTGCAAGCTGCGGAGCAAGTATGTTTAACCCTTCTAAAAAGGTTCTCAGAAATTATCTTAAAGAACATTCTCTTGTAGTTATAAAAAACGGTCATACAAATTTCTACGAAGGCAGAGGAATAAAGCCGTTAATAAATTATTTAAAAAATAATACGTTTGAAAATGCTTATGTGGCTGATAAAAAAATAGGGAAAGCTTCCGCTCTTTTAATAGTTTACGGACATGCACAAAAAGTGTACACTCCTTTGATATCAAAACCCGCTATAAAAGTTTTTGAGGATAATAATGTAAAATATTCAGCTGATGAAGTTGTTGAAAATATAAAAAACAGTACGGGAACCGACCTTTGTCCAATGGAAAAAAAGGTACTGAATATTGATGACCCCGAAAAAGCATATAATTTGTTCAGCAGTATATTAAAATAGTTTAAGCAAGATAATCAAGTTTATTTTGTGACTTAAGCGTTTCTGCTTTTTCTTTAATTGCCGCAGCCTCTGATGCAACTTTGTAATCTTGAGATGAAGGATCCGAAGGAGCCAGTGCGGCTTTTATAACTATATTTGCATGATCTATTGTCTTTTGGGGATTGTTTTTATCCAGAACAGGCATTTTTATAGGAACATGTCCTGATACAGGAACACCGTCAGTATCATTTTCTATGGAAATAGTCCCGGCAAAAGATCCTCCTGCTGTTTTGTGCGCCAGTTCATGAGAATAAATGTGATTGTAATTCTTTCTTATCAACTCGTCTTTTTGTTGCCTGTAATCTTTAAGCGGAGTTGAACAGGAATTTGAAAAACTGTTTATTAACACACCTTATCCCTTCAAACAACATACAACATTCTCTATTTATATTTTACTACATGAATAACAGTTTGTGAAGTGTTCTTAGGAATTTTGTGAATTATTTCTCAGACCCGTTATAAACTTTTTAATTCTCTCCATTGCTATTTTTAGATTTTCAATGGAATAAGCATAAGAGATCCGTAAATATCCTTCTGCGCAATCACCAAAGGCGGTTCCCGGTACAACAGCAACTTTTTCTTCTTGTAAAAGTTTTGTTGCAAATTCTTCAGAGGACATATTAAATTCTTTTATACATGGAAAAACATAAAAAGCCCCGTAAGGTTCGAAACATTCAAGATTCATTTCTTTAAAAGCATTCATCAAAAATCTTCTTCTCTGATTATAAGATTTTCGCATTTTTTCAACTTCGTCATCACCTTTTTTCAAAGCCTCTACTGCGGCATACTGGCTTGTTGTCGGAGCACACATAATTGCAAATTGATGAATTTTTGTCATCTGTTTTATTATTTCTTCCGGTCCGCAGGCATATCCGAGTCTCCAGCCGGTCATTGCATAAGCCTTTGAAAATCCGTTGATTAGAATTGTCCTTTCTTGCATTCCGTCTAAAGACGCAATGGAAATATGTTTATCTTTGTATGTAAGAGCTGAATATATTTCATCAGACATTACAAGCAGGTCTTTTTCCCGTATAATTCCGGCAATTTTTTCCAGATCCTCTTTTTCCATAATTGCACCGGTTGGATTATTCGGATAAGGCAGTATTAAAACTTTTGTTCGGTCTGTAATTGCTGATAAAAGTTCTTCCGGCTTTAAACGAAATTCATTTTCTGCTTTGAGGTTAATTATTACAGGTTTTGCACCGGCAAGAATCGCACACGGTTCATAAGAAACATAAGACGGCTGCGGGATTATAACCTCATCACCGTAATTTATCAATGCTCGCAGACCTATATCTATTGCTTCCGAGCCTCCGACTGTAACAAGAACTTCTTTGTCAGGGTTGTATGATATTCCCTGTGTCCTTTTTATATAATTGGATATTTCCTGTCGTAAAGGTTTTAAACCGGAATTTGATGTGTAAAAAGTTCTGCCTTTTTCAAGAGAATAAATCCCCTCGTCTCTGATAAACCATGGCGTATCAAAATCAGGCTCGCCCACGCCCAGCGATATTGCATCTCCCATTTCACTTACAATATCAAAAAATTTTCTTATCCCAGAAGGCTTTAATCCTGCAACTCTGTCAGAGAGAAAATTTCTCATGGAATAATTACCTCTCTTTCATCTTTTGTTGTTTTATTTATCAATGTTCCATGGTCTTTGTATTTTTTTAAAATAAAATGTGTTGCTGTGCTCAAGACACTATCCAGCGTCGAGAGTTTGTCAGATACAAAGGCTGCAATCTCTTTTAATGATTTTTCTTCAAGCGTAACAAGAAGATCATATCCTCCTGAAATCAAATACACAGACTTTACTTCCGGATAGTTATATATCCGTTCTGCAATATGATCAAACCCTTGCCCTCTTTGAGGTGTAACCTTTACTTCTATCAGAGCGGTTACTTTTTCTATGTCTGTTTTTTCCCAGTTGATGAGCGTGTGATACGCACAAATAATATTTTCTTTTTCCAGTTTAGATATCTCGTTTAATACTTCTTCTTCTGATGCGCCGAGTACAACTGCCAGTTCTTTAAAATCTATACGGCTGTTATGCTCCAGTATGGAAAGCAGTTCATCTCTCATATTATCTTTCATAGTCTTTCTCCAAAATAAATATTATTTTAATGATTATAATACATATTCGCAATTAGAGACAGGTGTATTAGAAGGAAAATAATTGTAAAGAAATGTAACAGTATATACTAAAAGTGAAATTTTTAATTTAGTATATACTTTATATATATGTAAGACAAAACAAAGTTAAATAAACATTAAATAAGCACACAACAAACCAATTAAATAACAGAGACTTTCACACTAACACTAACCTACCTAACTTCCTAACCTTCCCTTCCTATTAAAAGTATTGCTCTAATGAAAATTAGAGCTTTTTTTTTGCGGATTTAGCAGGACAGGATATATGACAAAAGGAGTATATGCAGGTCAATTTTTTTCCGACAATATTTTTCTTATCAAATCAAGTCTGTTTGATATTCCAAGTTTTTTGTAAATTAAGGTCAGTCTTTTTTTTACGGTTGCCTCACTGTATCCCATTTCTTCGGCTATATCAACATTTTTACAGCCTTTAACTATCATGTCAACTATAACGGTCTCTTCGGAATTTAAAAACATATTTAACACCTCACAAGATTATAGAGCTAATGCGAATTCATTTGTAAATCTGTATACACACTGCAATCTGTCTCATAAACAACTAAAACTCATCTATACAAGTCAGCACTGCTTTATATCCGGATTACCTCCAAGGAACAATCGAAAACTGTTGGTCAGCAGAAAATACCCTGACAATTGACTATATAAAATAAAAAAAAACGGGTGTATAGACAAAAATAATTACACCCGCAGTCATGGTTTGAAGACCATCCGGTCATCGGGAGTGTGTAATGTATTTGACAACAAATTTAATTAATTTTTGTTATTTCTGATATTTTTTAAAATCCCCTCAAATAAAAAAAGTTTGCAAAAGTCAACTTCTAAACATCTGTCATCTTGACAGTTGTAAATTAAACATGATGAACAAACTTTATTTTCTATTAACAAATTTATCGAATAATCAAGCATGTTTAAAAGCGTTTTCGTATTATAAATTTGATTGTTTAACATAGCAAAGTATATATCTTTAAAACCTCCTCACTCAATAAATGTAATACTATAAAATAAAAATTGCCTAAAAAAAATATTTATGGTAATGTATAAGAGAAGTATATATCTTGCCTGATCTCGGGGGTCAGGCTATTTTTTTACGCTTCTCTTAAAATTTAATCAGGTAGTGTCTTTTTATATTCGAACTTTTTGCTTTCCGCACAATCGGACAGGACTCAAAGACGCACCTTTTTGACAGATTACTGTAAAATTATTTATCTAATTTAGTGCCGCAGTTGCTGTCTGCTCACTTAGTTGTTAGTATTTTCTTTGTCAAAAAATTCGTTCATGTTATTATTTTCCTCTCACAAAACATTTTATCGGATTGTTTTGTTCTGCAGAGTCTTATCACGAACTTTCCTCTGACATTCTTAAGACATTTTTATTATAAATAAGTGCTTTACATTTGTCAAGCAATATTTTATAATTTTAAAATAAAACGGGAGAAATTATAAAGGGAGTAAAAATGAAATTATCAGAAGCTATAGAAGAACTTACCGGTATTTTACGCCGAAAAATCAGCTACACCGATATTGCCTCGGCACTTAATGTAACAAGACAATATGCAAATCAGATAAAAGATAAAGAGTTGAATAAAGAACAATTAAAGATGCTGGATGAACACTTTGGTACATATTTATCTGATTTGCAGTTACATTTTCCTCAAAAAAAAGAAGATGAGGACTGTATTTCAATACCAGTAAGAGGTGAAGTATCTGCAAGTATGGGATATGGTGTTGTTGTATATAATGAAACCCAAACGGCAACCTATTCCATTAGCAAACAGCTTGCAAAAGATCTCGGTGTTTGCAATTGTCATCTTGAAATGATTTTTGCACAGGGCGACAGCATGTTGCCTACAATAGAAGGCGGTGACAGCCTGCTTATTGACCATTCAAAAAAAGAGATTTATGACGGAAAAATTTATTGTGTAAGAATAGAAAACCAGCTTTATGCAAAAAGACTGCAAAAAATTCCGCCAAATACAATTGTAGTTGTATCTGACAATTCAAAATACAGAAGTTTTGAGATAGATTTGTCAAAATGCTGTGATTATGATTTTGAAGTCATAGGAGAAGTCCGCTGGTGGGGAAGAGTTGCCAGATAACAAAATAATTGTAATCAATCAGCAGACAAAATTTGTCCAAAAAAATTGTAATAATACTCAGCCGAACAAAATGATACGGTGAATTGTTTTGTCCGGCTGAGTTCTTTATAATAAAATTTTGACAGAGTTTGTTATTCTTCGAGTTTAATATACTGTGCGTCTTCCCATCTTAAATCAATATATTTTATCTTCTTTTTAAGTGTTTTTATCTGAGGCAGAATTGCTGAAATATTTCTTACACGAGAAAGAGCCATATAGTCCAGCTCTCCCAGTCTTACATTAACAGAAGGGAGCTTTATATAAATATCTTTCGGATTTCTCATATCTATATACTCAACAGGCTGTTCTGAAAATTGTTCCATTGCATGTACAATAAGTTCAATTTTTTTTATCCTTTTTTCATCCCAGGTTCTGTAGTCGTCTCCCTTGGTGCCGTATGTGAGAACAAGGATTGTTTTTCCGATATTTTTCAAAGGCAGGTAGTCTCGTCCTATCAGTTTTCCTCCTTCGGCAAAAAACGCAATCGGAGGAACTTTAGGGTCAGGTGAAATACTTAATATCGGACGTCTTTCAACAACAATTATATTTAATCTTGCCGGAAACCAGAGTCTTTGGATATAAACTTCTTTTATCGGAGGAAGTTTTTCTATTTCTTTTTCTATCTCTGATGTGTTAAAAAGATAAATAGGTCTTTGCGGTACGGGATTCTGACGCAAGATAGAAATAATCCTGTATGTAGGAGTTATATTGTTTCCGACAATGTTCAGTGTATTGTTGCTTGCAGATGAAAAAATATTTTTGTTTAAGTACCACTGGGGTAGTTTATAGACCTTGTATCCTGCAAAAATCAGAGCTGCAATCATAAACAAACGGACCCAGCAGCGAAACCATTTCAGGCGCTCTTTCCCGCGTCTGACATTTCTTTGCATCTGGTTAATTTTAACCCTTCGCTCTATATTTATGTTGTCATTGTTGTACTGGTTCTGCATTCCTGTTTTCTATTTGCGAAGCGAAGCTCCGTTTAAGATTATTTGTACAAGAGTATCATAATCAATGCCCATTGCCTTTGATTGAGCAGGCAAATCGCTCAGGTCAGTCATTCCGGGGCTTGTATTAATCTCCAGAACATAGGGCACATTGTCAGCAACAAGAAAATCCACCCGGCTGACACCTTTACAGGCACAGGCATTAAAAGCATCTATTGCAATTTGTTTAACCTTTTTTGTCATATCATCAGACAGTTCTGCAGGAAGAATAAATTCTGTTAGTCCTGCTGTATACTTTGCCTCATAGTCATACCATTCGGTTTTTGTGCGGAATTCAAGAATCTCTGTTGCAAACATTTTATCCCCGTCTTCCAACACTCCGACGGTAAGACTTTTTCCCTGCAAATATTCTTCCACCATTACATCCTGACCGCATTGTGCTGATTTTTTGAAACATTCTGCCATTTCTTCAGGATTATTTACTTTGTACATTCCTATACTTGAACCTTCTGATACCGGTTTTAGCATAAAAGGATATTTAAGACCTTGGATTTTTTCTTTGTAATCCTCGCCTTTTCTGATTAATACTGATTTTATAAGCGGAATACCGGCTTCTTTAAGAATATTTTTCGTATATTCTTTGTTCATGCAAACAGAACTGGATAAAACCCCGCAGCCTGTGTACGGAATCCCCATAACCTCAAGCATACCCTGAATGCATCCGTCTTCGCCGAATAAACCATGCATTGCATTGTAAACTATTTCTATTTTTTTGTCTTTTAACACCTGTGCTATATTTTCATCAACTTCTATTATTTCGGAATTTTTATAACCGAGATTCTGCAGTGCTTTAAAGACATTATTTCCTGAACGTCTTGAAACTTCTGCTTCGCTTGATGGTCCGCCTGCAAGAACTGCAATTTTTTTGTTTAAATCTATTTTTTGTTCAACATTGTATCCCATAATTCATCTTCTTCTTTACTTTTTATACCGACAAATTTGACTTCCGGCTCCAGTTTTATCGTGTATTTGTCTTTAACTTCATTATACATTTTATTCATAAGCTGTGAAACATCTGTTGATGTTGCATTTTCAACATTTATAATAAAATTTGCATGTCCGAGCCAGACCTGTGCACCGCCTATTTTTAAACCTTTTACCCCTGCTTTTTCCAGCAGTCTGCCCGCTGAATCATTCGGCGGATTTCTGAAAATACTTCCCGCATTAGGTGTTGACAGACTCGGCTGTCTGTCTTTTCTGAAACTTAAATTTCTTTGCATTATAGAGGTAATTTCTTCTTTTGCTGACGGCAAAAGTTCACATTTTGCCTCAAGAAGAATGTATCGATCTTCTTGCAAAACAGATTTACGATAACCGAATTGCATATCCTCTTTGTTCAGTTCAACAATTTTGTTCGTTTCGGTATCAAAAGCCCTGCAGTGTTTAAATGTATCTGATACCGACTGGGAATGAGCAGAAGCATTCATATATACAGCGCCGCCTACAGAACCCGGGAATCCTATCATAAATTCAAAACCGCTTAAACCTCTGTTTTCTGCCTCTCTGGAGAGCATTGGCACCTTTACACCGCATTGTGCTGTTATTGTATTATTTACGACTTCAAATGAATTCATTTTTGAAGTCAATATAACATCTCCGTCTATTCCCTGAGAGGAAATCAAAACATTGGAACAATTGCCCAGAACTATAGGATTTTCCAGTTCCGTAAGCAATTGTGCAAATTCTTCTATATTCGACGGGAAAAACGCTCTTTTTGCACACCCGCCGATTTTAAAGCTTGTGTGATTTTTCAGCTCGTAATTTTCTTTAAATTCACATTTAAATTCGCAAACCATATTAAATACCCGCTTTTGTGTCGTCGTGCAGTTTTTGAAGCTCCACGCCTATTCTTGTAACATCCCCTGCGCCTAGTGTAATGACCATATCGCCGGATTTTAACAACGGAAGGATTTTTCTTGCTGCATTTTCCATACTTCCGCCTATATAAGTAACATCTTCGTTTTGAAAACTCTGTACAAATGCCTTTGAATTTATTCCTTCAATAGCATCTTCCGATGCCGAATAAACATCAACAACTATAAGTTTGTCCACAGCGCCGAAACTTTTTTTGAAATCATCCCACAAGCCTTTAAGGCGGGTGTATCTGTGAGGCTGAAATATAGCGACAAGTCTGTTTGTATTACAGAGTCTTGCACTATCCAGAGTTGTTTTAATTTCTGTCGGATGATGGGCATAATCATCATAAATCCTTATTCCGTCAAATTCTGCAACTTTCTGGAATCTTCTTCCCATGCCGGAAAATGTTTCAAAATGAGGACGAACGTTTTCTAAATCCACTCCTTCTTCATTCAAGGCAGCAACTACAGCCAGTGCATTATAAATATTATGTTTTCCGGGAATAGTCAGTTTTAGTGAAACTATTTTTTCCGTTCTGTGATAAATATCAAACTCTGAGCCGAATTCGTTAAATTTCAAATTTCGTGCACTGTAATCTACACCGCCGCTTTCTAAGCCGAATGTAATGAATTTTACATCAGAATTTGATTCAATTAGCTTTTTAATACCGTTACAATCTTTGTTAACAATGACTTTCCCTCCTTCAGATCTGTTGTCTATATGAGTTCGGAAGGTTTTTAATAAATCAGCAAATCCGTTTTTGTAAAAATCAACATGATCAACTTCCAAATTGTTTATAACACTTATATTTGTGTGATATTTTACGATTGTACCGTCAGATTCGTCCAGTTCCGCAACAAAGAACTTTCCGTTACCAGATTTTGCGTTTGTATCAAGTTCCGGAATAATCCCGCCCACGCAATATGACGGATCATAGCCGGCTTTTTCCAGTACATAAGAACAAAGTCCGCTTGTTGTTGTTTTGCCGTGAGTTCCCGAAAAACCTATAAACTGTTGTATTTCGTGTTCTTTTTTGCCTAATCCTTCTGATATCATTTTTAATACATCCGAACGGTGCAAAACAGGCAATCCCAGTTCCTTTGCACGAATTTTTTCAGGATTGTCATCTCTGATAGCTGTAGAAGCAACAATAATCATATCCTGCTGAATATGATCTGCATCGTGTCCTATATAGACTTTTGCACCTAAAGCTTCAACTTTTTTTGTGTATTTGCTTTCTTTTATATCAGAACCGGATACCTCAAAGCCTGATTCTAAAAGGTATTTTGCCAGTCCGCTCATACCTATTCCGCCAATAGCTATAAAATAAAACTTTTTATTTTTATTCTCCATAAACAATCCTTGTTTGTCTTCTGTTTTCAATTTTATTACAAAATAATTGCAAAATGTAAAAATTAACAAAGATTATGCTTAATTTTTTTCACATCAGGGCATAAATTTTATATAGCCAGGTTGTGCGTATTAAAAGAAGGTGAACAGAAAACAGGTGTCTCTCAGCGTTGTAATGCCGATAGGAATATACTCTGCACAGACAGGTATGGTGCAGGCTCAACGGACGTTTGAAAAAGCGGCTGAAAGTATTGCATCCGGAATAAAACAAGATATTAATCCGGCAGACATTTATGTTGCGACAGGTTTGGATACATCTTTGCGTTCTTCACAGAAAGCCTTGGAAAACGCACAAACAGGCTATAATTTTACATCTGTTGCCGACAATGCACTGGGGAGCGTTACGCAAAACCTTCAAAGAATACGTGAATTAAGCATTCAAGCTGCGAACGGAGTTTATTCCGATTCACAGCGTGCAGCAATGCAGGCTGAAATTGACATGAATGTTGAGCAAATTAAGCAAACACTTAATCAAGCGGAATTTAACGGAAAACCGACAATAAATGCTGTTACTCCGGAAAATCCGGAAGCTGCTTCAGTTGTTGATTTTATGGTTAATCCTGATAATTCATCGGTTATCACTTATGACCCAAATATCACATTAGACAGCATGAATTTTGATGTGTCTTCATCACAAGCAGCTGCGGCAAACCTCGACAGTATAGATTCCATGCTCAATGATATTAATGCAAAACGGGGTGAAATCGGAGCGGTTCAAACAGCTTTTGAAGGAGCAATAAATCAGCAAAATACTAATATAATATCAAATTCTGCGTCATTAAGCAGTATTCGGGATACTGATTATGCACAGGCAATTACAGACCTTAAAAAAGCTCAGTTTTCAATGGAGCTTATGGCAAAAGTAATGAAAACAATGATGGAAACTGACAGATACGTGCTGAATTTGCTTCAATAATTTATCAAAATAAAATTAAAGTGTACTTTATTATTTTAAGCGGTTAAAATTAATAATATATTAAATCTAAGATTGAGTTTTGATGGAGAGATTTTTAATAAAACCGCAGAATATTTTTGCTTTTGTTTGTCTGGTTTTCGGATTGTTTTTTGTTTTTTTTAATCCGCCGTTTCAAACACCTGATGAAGCACAGCACATTTTTAAGATGTGGGGTTTTACGCAAAACACCTTTAACTTCAAGGTCTTAAACGGATATTCAGGTGATATTCTGCCTGATAGTGTAATAAAAATAAGCAAATTTGACAGACTGTGCCGTCATCCGGAGTTAAAAACATCTGCAGGCGAGATTTTTTCCGCATTAAAAATAAAACTGGAGAAAGATAAAACCTCTTTTTATATTTTTACTCCGACTTCTTACACACCTGTATCGTATTTTCCGGTGTTTTTAATACTGTGGGCAATGAAGCTTATTAATGTGCCGCCTTTAATTATGCTGTATATGCTCAGATTGTGCTCATTATTTTTGTATACGGGTTTGTGTTATCAGGCAATAAAAATAATTCCTTTTAAAAAATGGCTTTTTGTCTTACTTACGCTTTTACCCATGGCTGTATATGAGGGTTCATCCGCTACCGTTGACCCGTTGACTACGGGAACCGGATTTCTGCTTGTGGCATATACGCTGTATCTTGCATATAGTGACAGGGCAGAAAATATTGGCAAAAAAGAGCTCTGTATTTTCGGGGGGCTTATTACACTGTTATTGCTATGCAAGTACGCTTATCTTCCGTTTTTGCTTTTGTATTTTGTTCTGCCAAGGCAAAAGTTTTCTTGCGCAAAAGTTTATTGGAGTGTATTTGCTTTCCTCGCTCTGTTAAATATAGCAATAATCTTTCTGTTTATTCACCACGTGACAAGTGTTTCCGAAGGAATAGTAACAGGTGCTCCGGGATATGACAAAAAGTTTATGATAGCATTTATTTTGAACCGTTTTCACTGGTTTATGGATTTTGTATTTAAAACAGTTCATGCTTACTGGTTGTCGTATTATTATGCATTTATCGGGCTGCTCGGATGCAACGATGCTCCTTTGCCTCTTTTTGCGCTCAATTTTTATTCCGTAATGCTTTTTGGCTCTGCTTTGATAAAGACAAATAACGAAGAAAAAACAGTGTGTTTAAAAGACAAGATTATTTTTGTTTTGATATTTCTATTGACAGGGCTTATTATACTGGCTTCCGTATTTATTCTGTTTCAGTGTTATCCTTTGTTTTGCGGTGTGCAGGGCAGATATTTTATCCCGGTTATGCCTTTATTCTTTTTATTGTTTGACAATAAAAAAATTGTATGGAACAAATTTCCTGTTTTATTGATTCTTTGTATTTTGATATTAATTCCTTTTTCGGTTACAACAATACTTAACAGGTTTTATTTGTGATGGTTAATTTTATTGTAAAAAATAAGTTTAATATTCTGATACTGATTTTGTTTTCCGTACTGGCTCTGACAGGTATTTTTCACCATGAAATCTGGAGAGACGAAGGGCAGGTCTGGCTTGTTGTCAGGGATTTAAATCTTTACGGCATTTTTGACCATGTAAGAAATGAGGGACATCCTCTGTTTTGGTATATGCTTGTTATGCCTTTTGCAAAAATGAAACTGCCTGTAATTACCATGCAGTTGTTGAGTTTTGTTTTTATGACAGCGGCTGCCGCAGTGTTTTTATGGAATGCTCCTTTTTGTAAGTTAAGCAAAATTTGTGTAATTTTCAGTGCAGGATTTTTGTACTGGCTCACAATAATTTCCAGAAGTTATTCCATAATACCGCTGTTTTTATTTTTGCTTGCGGTTTTTTATAAGAGGCAAAAAGAACATCCATATCTTTATTGTCTTTTTAACATATTACTTTCAAATACCCACATGCTTATGTTCGGCTTCTGCAGCGCAATTGCTCTGCTTTTCGGGTATGAAAATATTCTTAAAAATCCGGATGATAAAAGAAATTATATTTTGCCGTTTATAATCACACTTGTTTGTCTTGCGATTACGGCTCTTTATGTTTTAACAAGACCTGAACAAAACGTAAGCGCTTCAGTTGCACCTTTGAATGCAATCAATTTAGCTGCTGCAGCGGATTCAATCCGTGGTTTTTTTGTAAACATATACGCAGAATCAACTTTTGGTGCATGGATTGGAGGGCTTTGCATTCTTGCCGGCATGGTCTGGCTTTGTGTTAAAAGCCCGAAATGGGGAGTTGTATTTTGTTCCGGCAGTTTGTATCAGTTTTATATTTACGTATGTGTATGCAAATCTTCTCCGGAAAAAGCTATGCTTGTTTTGTTGACACTGGTTTTTTGTTTGTGGTGTGTTTTAATTTCAAGAACTTTTACAACAAAGGAAAAGGTTTTTGTGAATCTGCTTGTTATTTTGATTTTGGGTTTAACATTAAGACTAGGGAGTCAGCTGTACAGGTATGATATTTTATACAAATACTCCGGAAGCAAAGAGGCGGCTTTATTTATAGAAAAAAATATTGAAAAAGATGCTGTTATAATTTCAAATATGTCATTAACAACAGCAGGATTACTTGCGTATCTGCCGGAGCGGAAATTTTACGTTACAGTTTTCAATGACTATTACACTTACGGTTATAAAAAATTCAAAATGAAAGAAAAACAGGATTTTAAAAACCGTAAAGTTTATTATATCTACAGTGCAATGGAAAAACCCGGTAAAGACAAAGAGATTATTTTTGTCAGTGCAGCGGATACACTTATTCCGACAGAGGTGTTTTATATAGCAAAAGACAGGAGTTTATGATAAAAAATATTTTTAAAATTGAAAATGTATTTTTAATTTTTTGCCTTTTGTGGGGAATGTTGTTTTTGCTTGTAAATCCGCCGTTTCAATCCCCTGATGAGACGGAGCATCTGTTTAAGATGTGGGGATATACTGAAATGTCCTACAATTATAAGATAAAAGACGGCTGGAGGGGACAGACTCTGCCTGAAAGTTTTGCTGCAATGCATAAGGTATATGATGCTTACAGAATGTCAAATAACCCTGTTCCTTTTGATGTTACACTGAAGGCTTCCATGCTGCCTCTTGATAAAAACAATACGGAATTTTTGCGTTTTACACCTTCATCTTACACACCTGTATCTTATTTCCCTTCTTTTATTGTTTTGTGGATATTAAAGCTGTTAAATGCGGCACCTCTTTTTATGATGTATGTTCTGAGGTTCTGCTCGCTTCTTGTGTATCTGGCGTTATGTTATTTTGCAATAAAAATCACTCCCGTAAAAAAAATATTGTTTTTTATCTGTACAATGATGCCTGTATGCGTGTATCAGGCGGCTTCAATCAGCACGGACGGGGTTACTTTCGGGGTAATATTTTTGTTTCTGGCATATACTTTCAAACTTGCTTTTGATGATACTGTTGAAAAAATAAACGGGAAAAATTTATTTTACCTTGGCGGGCTTGTTGTTTTAATCGGAATTTTAAAATTTTCATACTTGCCTTTGTGTCTTGTATATTTTTTGATTCCGCAAAAGAAATTTGATTCTTTCAATACTTATTTAAAGTCTTTTGCTTTGGTGCTCGTTATAAGTGCTGTTGTTTCTTTAATAGTTGTACTGCCTGCTGTGGGGAGCAAGGGGCTGATTCGATACAATTATGAAAACCATCTGCTTTCAAGCAGTGAGGTGATTAAAAATATTATTCTTCATCCGGTTGTTTATCTGCAGAATGTGCTAAAAACCATACGGCATCTTGCTTATTTTATGAGTCAGAATGTAATTTCAAGTATCGGTGTGACATTTGCAATGATTCCGCCAGTAATTTCTTATTTTTACTGGTTTTTGATTTTTGCCGGAGGTTATTTTTATGAAAAAAATGAAGAGTTTTTGAGAATTGATTTTATACAGAAAATTCTGGTTGGTGCAGGTGTAATTTTTTCTTTTTTGATTATGATTACGGCTGTACATATTATCTATCAGACAAAAGGCTATATACTCGGGCTGCAGGGCAGATATCTGACACCTTTAATTCCTTTTGCATTGCTGTTGTTTGCTAATAAGTTTGTTAAAATAAAAGGTGCTGTTATCAAAATTCTGCTTGTATTGTCAGTTCAGTATGTGCTTTTTATAAATTTGATGACGGTAATAAACAGGTATTATTAAAATAGATTAAAACGGGAAATAATCCGATGGAAACGAAAAAAATACTTATAAAAAATATTATTTGGACAATTTTATATGCAATATTTACACTGGTGATTGTGCTTCACCACGAAATCTGGGCGGATGAAGCGCAGGTGTGGATGATAGCAAAAAATGTTTCGTTTTCAGGGCTTTTTAAACATCTTGTGAATGAAGGACACCCGTCATTTTTTTACCTTATTATGATGCCTTTTGCAAAAGCCGGATTGTCTGCTGTTTTTATGCAGATTGTCTGCTGGATTTCAATGTGTTTTTCAGTATTTTTACTTTTGCAGTATTCTCCTTTTAACAGGTTTGCAAAGTTTGCAATAATAACAAGCGCCGGATTTTTGTACTTTTTCCCCGTAATTGCAAGAAGCTACTCTATCATACCTTTTCTTGTGTTTGCACTTGCAATTTTACATCCGAAAGCAAAAGAAAAGCCTTTTTTATATGCGTTTTTGCTGGTAATTTTAGCAAATACTCATATTATAATGTTTGCATTCTGTGCGTTGCTGGCTTTGTTTTTCTTTTTGGATAATGTTATAAAAAATTCTGAAAGTGAGCTGTCACAGGTTTGCTGGGCGAAAAATAGAATCTCTTTTGCAATCATGTGTGCCGGACTTCTGGCTGTAGTATTGCAATTGGGCGGGACAACATCCAGCAATGCTTTTATAAAATTTGACTTTGCCAACATAGTTATTAATACTATCAAAGTTTTTAAAGAATTTTTTGTAAACTGTTTTGATGCGCATTATCCTGACACAGCACTGATAATGTTTTCAAATTTAGGTGTTGTGTTGATTTTGTTGAGTGCAATTTTATACATTTTCTTTTTTGCAGCACTTTTAAAACGTGACAAAAAAATGTTTTTACTTGCATTTTCCGGTATAGGATTTCAGCTTGCCGTTTATATTCTTGGTTACAGCCACTGGATTTTTGTTACAAGAATATTCTGCTCTCATTTGATAATGCTGTTTTGTTTCTGGATTGTGCTGACAGGCGATATCACGGACACAAAGCATTCAAAAATTTTTAATACAAAATTTTTGAATACGGCTATAGCATGTTTCTTTTTAATAACAATACTAAACGGATTAAAGTTTTCTGCTCTGGATTTGTTTAATCCGTATTCCGGAGCAAAAGAAACCGCTGAATATATTGAAAAAAATATAGATAAAAATAATTCCATACTTGTTACGGATAATGATCCTTATGCTATTGCGCTTGTATATTACCTTGACGGTAAATATGAAGTTTATTCGGCAAGGACTCAAAAGGTTTTAAAGTATATTGTCTGGGATGAAAATTTATATCACGTGCTGGATGGTTCAAAATGGGCTATTTATGCAGATTACATGCAAAAATATGATAAAAATTTTAAAGACAAGAAGATTTATGCCGTTGTCTCTGATTTTAATCTGTATAAGCTGAAAGTCAAAGATTTAACCGGCTATAAATTTTTGTTTAAAAGTAAGCCGGCAGTGAAAAAATTTGAAGGTTTCAGGATTTTTGAATATGCACCATAAAAAATTGTATAAAAGGTCTTTTATAAAAAACATAACTATGGAATAATAAATAAAAATGAAATCAAAAAAATTGTGATAAGTAACATCCTGCCCAGCTTGTATATAAGAGCAATGAACAGCCGGCAGCAACTGCATTACCGGACTACATTTTGATATAAAGGAGAATATACGTGTTTGAACGTTTTACGGAAAAAGCTATAAATATTATTTCACTCGCACAAAAAGAAGCTGCTGACTCTGAAACTTATAAAATATACCCCGAACATATACTGCTGGGTATACTGGAAACAAAATCCAGCATCTGCTCACGGCTTCTTGCTTATGACGGATTAAAATCAGATAATTTCAGAGAATATGTATATGAAAAATATCAAAATATTTCTCATAATTTCAAACATACAAATATTGCTTTCAGTTCCGGAGCGCAAAAACTTATAAAACTGGCATCGGAACTTGCAAGAAAAAATACAAATTCATACATTATGCCGGAACATCTTCTGTTGTCCCTTATTTTGACGGCAGAGAAATCAGAACCCGATGTACTCAAAGGTTTTAAAAAATATGAAGTCAACCTTGTTAAATTAAAACAAACCCTTTTAAAATTGATTGAAAAAAATAATAAAAAAGCTGAATTTCATCCCGAAATAGAAAAAAAAGAAAAAAGTGAATATTCAACATTACAGTCTTTATTTAAAACAGGCGATGCAAAAAAAATTCTTGACAGAGCCGTAGCAAAACTGACAGCATCGCATTATGAAATTCTCGGTACAGAACAGATTGTGCAGTCTATTCTGGAGGATTCAGATTCGGATTTGACAAAACTTTTAAATGAAAACGGTATAAATCTTGATACATACTGTTCAAAATTAAATGAAGTTTCGTCACGTCAGGCGGAATTTGAAGAAAAACAAATTATCTTTACGCCGAATGCTTTTAAAACAATGCTGATTGCATTTGAAACAGCAAAGGAACTCGGTTCTGCAAGCGTAAAACCGGAACATATTATCCTCGGTATGCTGAAAGCAAAAAGCGGTATTGCATACAATATTTTTAAAGAATTGAATGTAAAAGATGATGATCTTGCACATAAAATTATTAAACCGATAGAGAAACAAATGCCGGAAACACTTACCATATTGCGTCTTGCAAAACGAGAAGCTCAGAGTATGAACAGAAATATTGTCGGCAGTGAATTTATACTGCTCGGTATAATAGGAGAAGGCGCAGGTATAGGCGCACGGGTGCTTTCACAACTCGGAATAACAATAAAAGATGCAAGAATAGAGGTTGAAAGAGTTCTCGGATACGGTAATTCATACAATTTCGGCGAGGTCGTATTTTCAGACAGAGCAAAAAAAATACTCGAAATTGCGTGGGAAAAAGCTCAAAAGCATAAAAATACAAAAATCGCTTCGGAAAATCTTTTGTGGGCAATTACACAAACTCCTGATTCCGTTGCAATGCAGGTGTTGTCTAATCTCGGCGTGGATGTGCTTGAAATAAATCAGGGTATTTTAAAAGAGCTTGAAAATTTAAAAGACTCAGAATAAAAATTGTCTGAGAAAAATTTGTAATAAGAAGTATAGCAACGTTAACGAATTTAATAAAATTCGGCGGTAACTGCTGCACTGGATTAGATTTGTGATGTCCATAAAACCAGCAGAACATTATTTCCTCTGACAATGTATTTTGTCTGTGATACAATTCTGTTAAATATGTCTGAACATAAGGAGAGATAAATGACTACAATGGAATTGAATTGTGACGTAAAAGATATGGCTCTTGCTGAACAGGGAAAAAACAATATCGAATGGGCAATGAAGGACATGCCTGTTTTGGAAAGAATTAAAGAAAGGTTCAGAAAAGAACAGCCGTTTAAGGGTTTGCGTCTTACGGCATGTGTTCATGTTACAAAAGAAACCGCTGCTTTGTGTATTGCAATGAAAGAAGGCGGCGCCGATGCGGTTCTGGCTGCTTCAAATCCTCTGTCTACACAGGATGATGTTGCGGCTGCTCTTGTAAAATACTGGGGAATTCCTGTTTACGGCTATGCCGGCGAAACTCCGGAAACCTATGCAAAACACGTTGAAATCGTTTTGAATCATAAACCTAATATAGTAATAGACGACGGCTGCGACCTTGTTGCAACAATACATAAAAACAGACAGGACTTGATACCTGATATTATCGGTTCTACTGAAGAAACAACAACAGGTATTATCCGCCTTCAGGCAATGGAAGCAGACGGAAGCTTAAAATTTCCTGCTGTAGGTGTAAATAACAGCCTTACAAAACATTTATACGACAACAGATACGGCACGGGACAAAGTGCTATAGACGGTATTATACGTGCTACAAATATCCTCCTTGCAGGAAAAACTTTTGTTGTGTGCGGCTACGGCTGGTGCGGCAAAGGTGCTGCAATGAGAGCAAAAGGGCTTGGTGCTAATGTTATTGTTACGGAAGTTGATCCGCTCAAGGCTCTCGAAGCAGCAATGGAAGGCTACAGCGTAATGCCTATAGCAGAAGCTGCAAAAATAGGTGATATCTTCCTTTCTATTACCGGTGATAAAAACGTTGTTGATGTACATCACATGCTGACAATGAAAGACGGTTCATTTGTTTGCAACGCAGGTCACTTTGATGTAGAAGTAAACGTAAACGGACTTAAGAAAGAAACAACGGAAATCAAGCAAATCAGACCTTCTTTAGAGGAATACAAACTTAAAAACGGTAAATCAATCTATGTTCTTGCGGAAGGCAGACTTGTAAATCTTGTTGCTGCAGAAGGACACCCTGCTTCTGTTATGGATATGAGCTTTGCAAATCAGGCTCTCGGTATAGAATATATTGTGAAAAATAAAGGCAAACTTGAAAATAAAATGTACACTCTTCCTCATGAAGTAGATGTTGAAATTGCAAAAATCAAACTCGATTCTATGGGCATAAAAATTGATACGCTTACTCCGGAGCAGGAAGCTTACCTGCACAGCTGGAATTCCGGAACCGTATAATAAAAGAGAGAAAATAAACAAAAAACAGACTTTTTTAAAAGAAAGTCTGTTTTTTATTACTCAATATTATTATTAACCGGCAAATTTTTCTTGCAGTTTATTCAAAAAAAGTTTTGCTGCCGGAGAAAATACCTGATATTTTTTCCAGACAATATCAAGACCCGATTCCAGTCCCGGATTGAGCGGACGAAAACAAATTAAGCTGCTGTCTGTGATGTTAACAAGTTTATCAAGCGTAACAGCATATCCCATGCCCGCTTCTACCATTTTTGCTGCGTTGTATACAAGATTGTATGTTGCCGTAATATTCAGTTTGTCAAAATACTCTCCAAACCAGTCCAAAAAACCGCTTTCAGCAGAGTATTTTTTAGACATTTGCCTGGAAGCAATAAGCGGAACATTAATCAAATCATCAAGTTCTATTTCTTGTTTCAGGGCAAGAGGACTGTCTTTTCTCATAACAACGCCCCAGACATCTTTTTTCGGCAATGTGATATTATCATATTTTGACAAATCAATAGGCTGTATCAAAACCCCGAAATCAAGAAGTCCTTTGTCCAGTTTTTCAGTAACATCTTCGGCGTTTCCGCTGTGGATATGAAATTTTATATCCGGATATTCATCCTGTATATTTTTCATAACTTCCGCAATATATCTCATAGACTCTGTTTCACCGCAGCCGATATAAATATCACCGCCTATAAATTCATTTATTGATTGAAATTCCGATTCGGTTTTTTCTACAAGGTCAATGATCTCTTCCGCACGTTTACGAAGAATCATACCTTCTGGCGTAAGTATAATATTGTGATTTCCTCTGACAAAAAGCTTCTGTCCCAGTTCTCTTTCCAGATCCTTAAGCTGTCTTGAGAGCGTAGGCTGTGTTAAATGAAGAGAATTTGCCGCACCCGTTATGCTGCCTTCTCTTGCTGCAGTCAAAAAATATTTTAAAACACGTATTTCCATGATTTTATTTTAGGGGTTTGGCTTATGCCCGTCAAGCATAACCGGAGGTGTTTTATTTAGAATAAAATAGGGATTTATATCGCATTTACCCTAAAAAGTCTAAAATTGCCCCCAAAATTTGTTTGGCTGTTTTTGCCACTCTGCCGAACAAAAGTTGACTAAATGTCAAGTTTTGTGAGAGGGAGTTGATTTCGTTTAAAATGTCCGGTTTCTTACAGAATGTCTGAGTGGGACCTCGCTTGTAGGAGTGGTACACGGAGTGCGAGTGGCGCCGAGTCTAGCATTTTACGGAAGTGACCCCATGCGCTTGTTGACTGTGCCGGACTTATTGTTAAATATTGAACTTGCTTATTGCACAGGTTCAACAAGTAGTCGGAGTCAGTTGACAATATGAAAATCTTATCACGAATTTTTTCGGACAATTTTAATGACCCACTGTTGTTTTCTCAGGTAAAAAGTCAACTGATACACTATTTTCCAATTCTGCGGGGTATGCAATAAGCATTAATTCAGTCAATAAATCTTGAGGAGCTGTTTTTTTTATTTTGAATTTATAATTCAAATTTAATGATTCAATAAACGGTTTTATTTCAAAAAAATCCTGCGGTGTATGATAAATTGATATCAGCATTACCGGACGGTATTTTTTTATTGATTCGGCTGCGCCTTTTATAACATTGCTTTCGAAACCTTCTACATCCAATTTTATAAGTCCGAGGTTTAAATTATTTTTTGAGACAAAATTATCAATAGTTGTTACGTTAATTTTTTGCGTTAAGTTATTTTTATTTTTAATAATAATTGAACTGCCGCTCAAACCTTCAGGATTGTATGAAATTTCAGATTCTTCTTCTTTGTCGCCGATACCGGACATTACAGGTGTTACATGTTTTAAATCGTTCATCTTAATGGTTTGATTAATATAATCAAAATTTATTTTTAACGGCTCAAAAGTGTATACCATATTAGGTTTATAAAATTTTTCGAACATAAAGGCAGAGTCTCCGATAAAAGCACCGCCGTCTATAAAATCTTTACCTTTGATATAATCCGCAACAAAGGGTATTTCTTTTAGTCCGCAATGAAAACAAAATACCCCGGGTTCGCCTATTTGAACCGGAAAATATTTTTGAAATTTTTTAAGTACTTGATTTATATTGTCTGAGTGGGACCTCGCTTGTAGGAGTGGTACACGGAGTGCGAGTGGCGCCGAGTCTAGCATTTTACGGAAGTGACCCCATGCGCTTGTTGACTGTGCCGGACTTATTGTTAAATATTGAACTTGCTTATTGCACAGGTTCAACAAGTAGTCGGAGTCAGTTGACAATATGAAAATTTTGCCTTCTTCTTTTTCTTTCTCTGTTAAAAAATCATCAGGATTAATATAAATTAAGTTTTCATACCCCAATATGCTTTTATACAATTTATGACGTTTGAGAATTAAGTCTATCAGAGCAATATCGTTTTTGTCCAAACCTTTTATTAAATTATTATATTTTTCTTCTTTGTTATTATTTTTGTAATAACCTATCCAGTTTTGTTCGAGAAGCGGATTCAGCAATGATACTTTATACTTAAGTTTATTTTGAAGAAATTCTTCTCTCCATAACCTTTTATATAAACTTCTTACAAGATTCTTAAAGAGTTTCATATTTTTACTAGCTCCGTTAATAATAAAATAATTTGTCTGAGTGGGACCTCGCTTGTAGGAGTGGTACACGGAGTGCGAGTGGCGCCGAGTCTAGCATTTTACGGAAGTGACCCCATGCGCTTGTTGACTGTGCCGGACTTATTGTTAAATATTGAACTTGCTTATTGCACAGGTTCAACAAGTAGTCGGAGTCAGTTGACAATATGAAAAATATTATTTTAAAAGATTTTTTACAATCCAGTAACCCATATAATATCCTGCAACAGCCGGCACAAAAGGAGTTGAGCCGGGGGTGAATTTTTTAAATTCTATTTTTTCTCCTTTTAAAGTTTGTATGTTTTCAATATTTTCTATTTTTTCAAGCACACGAGGATTCTCTCTGCTGCAAACAGCGGTTATGCCTTCTGTTATACCCCGTTTTTGCAGTTGATAGAGGACATTTTTGGTAAAGGTGCATTTTTTGCTTTCTATATCTTTAATATCCGTAATATACAGCTGTGTCGGGTCAAAACGATTGCCGGCACCCATTGATGTTATAACGGGAATGTTGTTTTCCTTACAGTATACGAGCAAATCTATTTTTGAGCGCATTGTATCAATTGCATCCACAACATAATCTGTTTTTATTTTAAAAATTTCTTCATTTAAATTTTCATTGTAAAAATCGCAGATACATTCAAGATTTATTGCAGGGTTTATATCAAAAAGTCTCTGTTTAAATAAGTCTGTCTTTTTTTGTCCCACAGTAGAGTTTAGAGCTATTATCTGGCGGTTTACGTTGGAATCGGAAACCGTATCAAAATCAACAATGGTAAAATTTTCAATACCCGCTCTTGCTAAAGATTCAAGAGCAAATCCTCCTACTCCTCCGAGTCCGAAAACGGTTATATGCTTATTTTTCAGCTTTTGCTGATTTTCTTTTCCCCAGATGAGTTCATTGCGGCTAAAGTCTGTCATATCAGCCTACTTCAATGACATTGCAATGCCTTCCATGATATTTACATAATCACTTTCAGGCAAAGTTGAAATTGTTTTTATTGCTGCGGACAAATCAGGCTGTTTGTCATACCAGCGGCGGGCTTTGTTAGTTTGATAGAGTCCGAGCACTCTTTCTAAGCCTATGCTCAACGGTGCTGTATCATTTTCTCTGTGTACTGTTTTTATAGCACTGGCAACATTAATAATATCATTGGACAGTTTTTTCTGAATAGTGACATGCAAATTTTTCAACAAATCCAGTGCAACTCTTGTTTCGTCGTACTTGTCGTACCATCTTTTATTATACAAAATAGAATCTCCCGCAAGATTAATGTAATATTAATATTATATTTCTAATTTTATTAAAATTCAATAATTCAAAGCCGTTATGCTAAAATAATAAGTAATTTGAAGGAGATAATTATGGAAATGATACTGGGAATTGTTATATTTTTGATTGGTCTTGCGCTTGGAGCTTCCGGCATGTTTTTTGTTATGAAAAAACGTACAGAAGAAAAAGCTGCTTCATTTGAACAGGCATACAAAGATATTTATGAAAAAATGCAGCTTCAGTTTGAAAACCTTTCAAATAAAATCTTTAAAGAAACCACGCAGGATTTTTCCAACATGTCAAAAGAAAGAATAACAGAAATTCTGGAGCCTTTTAAGGAAAAATTTGAAGAGCTGAAAAAACAGTCTAAATATAATATCGAACAGGGTGCAAAACTTGATATGCATATAAAAGAAGTAATAGAAACCGGCACAAAAATTTCAAACGATACAAACACTCTTGCTTCCGCATTAAAAGGCGATAATATGAAACAGGGCAGATGGGGAGAATTGATTCTGGAAAAAGTACTTGAACTTTCCGGACTAAGAAAAGGCGAAGAGTATGATACACAGATTGGATTCGGCTCAAAGAAACCTGATGCTACGATTTTCTTGCCGGATAATAAGGCTGTTTTTATAGATGCAAAGACATCACTTGCTTCTTATGACGCTTATATAAACGCAGAGAATGATGAAGAAGCACGCAGTGCGCTTAAGCAGTTTAAAGATTCCGTAAAAACCCATATCGCAGGTTTGTCTAAAAGAGAATATTTTGAAATAGAAGACTATGCCTCTCCTGAATATGTTCTTATGTTTATACCTGTAGAAAGCTGCTACTCTATGCTGTTTTCAGACAACGGAGAACTTTGGGAGCTTGCATGGAAAAACAAAATTATGCCTGTCTCTCCTTCCACACTGCTTGCGGCGTTAAAGATAATTAACAGTTTTAATATGGTTAACAGACAGAATAAAAATGCACAGGAGATAGCTGCTCTTGCAGGTAAAATGATAGATAAATTTGCAGACATGGTAAAAGATTTAAACGGAATCCAGACAAATCTCTCAAGAGCAATGACAAAACTTACCGGTCGTGACAATGTAATAAGACAATGCGAAAGGCTTACGGAACTTGGAGCAAAAAACGCAAAACAAATTCCTGCGCTGTCTGTCATAGATGAACAGCCTGAAAAACTACCTGCAGAAGTTTAAATATTTTTACATAATATAAAAAAACGGCAATTTTTTGTTCTTTAATGTTTTTACATGCATTGGAAGCAGTAAGTCAGGTATGTGTTAATATATGCAATTAAACGGAATAAAACCTATAATAAACAGATTTATACGACCGTTTGTCAGAAAAAATAAAGCAATAACTCCAAAAAACTATTTACTTGAATCAAAGGAGCTTAATCTGCCGGCTGATTCAATAAAAATTACTGCCGAACAAATCAGCAGCAGAGAAGCAGCTACTGCAGACAAAGTTGTTATCGCAAAAGCAGATAACCCCGAACAGAAAAAAATTATAACAACTTTCAGAGATAAAAGCGGTAAAATTATAGAAATTGCATTTCAGAATATAGGTTTGGATTTGCCTGAAATTCATAAAGTTTTTACTGAATTAGATAATTTTTTCAGAATAACTATCAGCGGACGGTTGATTCAAACATTTGAAAATCTAAGCAAAAATAACAGCTGTCCGATATGGGCAAAAATCTCAACGGAAAAACAGTTTGTTCATACAGATTATATGACAGATAAAAAAGCTTTTGTTACCATTACAAAAGTTTCAACACAGCAAAGAGATATAAAACCCGTTATTGAAGAAATGCATTCAATAACTGAATATCCGGTGCCTTATGCGCACTATAAACTTCCGGACAGAAAATCTCTTGTATTCAGAACAAGAAAAGATAAAGACGGAATTCCTCAAATAACTGAAATTGTTGAAGCAAAAGGTGTAAGTGTACCGCAAAATGATGAGTATCTGGCTCTCAGAATGTATGACAGCGAAGACATAAAAAAACCAATTACGGCAATTGCTTTGAAAAAAGCGAATCTTAATGATATTGGAATTAATCTGGATAGTTCTTCTTATATACTGTCAAAAGGGACCCAGGGTAATTTCGATGCAAAAACAGGTACAATCAGTTTCAGCCACCAGTATGATTCAAAGATAGAAGTTATAGATACTGCTTTTCACGAAACTGAACATGCAAGACAGTACGATTTAATCGGCAGAGCAAAGCTGATTGATACAAAATATACAAAAGAATGTCTGCATAAGCACGGAGAACTGACTTCGGAAAATGATTTACAAGAAGCCAGGGAATACTATCAAGCTCATAAAAATTATGTTTCGGGTCATGTTGATTATGAAAAATATGCAAATAACCTGCTTGAACGTAAAGCAAGAGAACAAGCAAGATATGCAACAGATGAATATATGAATCAAAATGAACTGGCAGATCAATTTTTCTGGGCAATTTCAGAAGAATTATAAACTGTTGTAATATTCTTTTAAAAGAACTGCATCCCGCTCCATAACAGGACTTTCGCAAACTATTACACCTTTAATATCAAACTTTTTAAAAGCTTTTATCAAATCCTTATAATTCAAATCGCTTTCTTTGAGCATAAGATGCTTTTTCTCGCCTTTTTCTCCGTATTCTATTCCTGCAATATGTGCATGAAAATTTTTGAGTGCATAATCTCCGAGCTCTTTGCCGATATGTTCAAAAACATAGCAGAATTCATCATAAGTATTATATTTACCGTTAGTTCTTGCATGAAGATGCGAAAAATCCACACATGGCAAAACCTGTTTAAAATTTTTAGAAAGTTTCACAATTTCCTCAAGATTTCCCCATTGTGTAGGCTTGCCTGTAGTTTCCGGACGAACCCAGATATCATTATCCTCTTCATCAAGAGTTTTGCATATTGTTTCCATTGCTTTTTCTACTTTTTTATAGACATCTTCAGGCTGCATTCCCATATAAAAAGCAGCATGATAGGTAATTGAATATGCACCGAGCTCCTTGCCTATCCTTGCAGTATCAAGAACTCTTGTTATACTTGCCGTGATTTTTTCTTCTTCTTTAGAATTTAAATTGATATAATACGGACCGTGTGCAGTAAGTATCATATCTTTTTGTTCGGAAATTTTTTTTATTATCTCTCTGTTTTGCAGGGTCATTCTGACACCGTGTACAAATTCCAGTTCCAGTCCGTCAAGTTTTAATTCTTCCAGTATTTTAAATGCATTTTTATATCCTGCAGCGCCGTTGCATACAGGCTGACCTGCCGTTATAAATTTTAAATCCTGCATATTTATTTTTTGCTCCTGTTTCTGCTAGCTGCCGAATTTTTCCCCTGCTTTCGGTTTGAATTTTTCTATAAATGATTTTACATCGCTAATCATATATGAGCCGAATTGCAGAGATTTTATATACAAAATTCCGCTGCCTGTTGCAACTCCTATTGTATCTTTTACGGAACAAATTGTTCCGGGAGATTCTTTAATCTTTTTATCTGAATAATCAGCCGTATAAATTTTTACAAAAATCCCTCTGAAATTTGTCATTGCCGTTACAAAAGGATTCAACGCTCTGATAAACCGTTCTATGTAAGCTGCATCTTTGTTCCAATCAATAAAATTTTTCATATTTCTTGAATCTATTGCAGGTGCTTTTTTAAATTCGCCCTCCGGCTGCGGGTATGAAACAATGTTTTGATTTTGCTCGTATTGTTTTAAAAATTCTGCAAGAAATTCAGCACACATATAGTTCATTCTGTTAAAAAGAGTTCCCATTGTTTCTTTGTTCTCTACTGGAACCTGTTTTTGTGCAATTATATTTCCCGTATCAAAATTTTCATCCATAAAATGTAGTGTAATCCCCGTAACTTTTTCATCGTTAATCAATACATTACTGTAAGGATTTCCTCCTCTGTAATCAGGTAAAAGAGACGGATGACAATTTACAAAACCTCCTTTCACACTTTTTAAAAGCTCTGACGGCAATTTTTTATTATAAGAACAAACAACTGCTATGTCTGCATTGAGCTGTCTTATTTTGTGTAAAAAGTCTATTTCATCCAATTTTCTGTCATAAGTTATAAGCGGAAGTTTAAGACTTTTTGTAAAATTACACATTAATCCGTATGTATTTTCACTGATATGAGGAGGAACTACTCCCACAATATTAAAACCTTCCGCAACCAGCTTTGATAAACATACTATAGCCATATCCGGCATGCCTACAAACAAAATTCTTTTATTATATTTGGTTTCCACATAAACTCCTGACACAATTTCACACATATATTATATGTTTTTTTAAACAATTTGTATATACATTATACTCCTGATTATTGAAATTGATGTAAATAATAATATAATTAGTATTATGTTAAAAAAGATATTAATTGCAGCCGTTTTTATTGTTACGTCTCAGTTAGCATTTGCTGATAGCTCATATCATTTTAATGCATTTATCTCCGATAACGCCGGTGTTTTAAATAAAAGTACGGAAGATTCAATAAACGCTTTTTTGTGGGATTTGCAAAAGAAAACAGGCTCTGATATTGCTGTTGTTACGGTAAAATCCCTGGACGGAAGAAGTATAGAAGAAACAGCTCTTGAAATAGGAAGAGAATATAAACTCGGTAAAAAAGGAGAAGATAACGGAGCTGTTATACTCGTAGCGCCCGATGAAAGAAGAATGCGAATAGAAATCGGCTACGGTCTGGAAGGTATCATACCTGACGGCAAAGCAGGAAGAATCAGGGATAATGATATGCTTCCTTATTTTAAAAAAGGAGATTATCAAAGCGGAATCCACAGAGGGACATATTCTCTTGCCCGTGCTGTAGCGAAGGGATATAATACCGATCTTTCCATAAATTCACCTGTGCCCCGGCAGCCGGACGAACCTGATGCGCTCGGGTTTTTGATATTTATTGTTGTACTCTTTTTATGTATAAGAACAGGATTTTTTCCGATATTTATTCCGTACGGCGGAGGATATCGCACGGGTGGTTTTGGCGGAGGCAGCTTCGGCGGTTTCGGAGGCGGAGGCGGTTTCGGCGGCGGCGGTGCCTCAGGCAGTTGGTAAAGTAAAAAAGACTTAATAAAAAGGACTAAAAATGACAAAACTGGACAAATTTACAGGAGAATTAAAAAACGTTTTTCAAAAAAGACTCAAAAGTGTTTTTGTTTACGGTTCAAAAGCAAATCTGCCTGCAGAGGATTTAAACGAAAATGTAGATTTGATGATTATAGCAGAAAATTTGACCGGAAATGATATAAAAAACATTTCAAAATCAGCAAAAAAATGGATGGGCAGCTTTTTTGACAGAAACAAAAATCCGGAGCCCGTATTTATGGATGAAAAAGAATGGTTCAACTCCGCAGATACCTATGCAATGGAATATGCGGATATAAAAGAAAATTACAAAGTTTTATACGGAGAAAATCTGATATGTAATCTCGAAATTAAAAAAGAACATCTGCGCTTAAAATGCGAAACAGAAACTAAAAACCTTTTGATGAAATTCAGAAGTCATTATTTGCTTTATGCTGATAGACCGCAATATTTGCAAAAAAGTTTTGTACCGGTTGTAAAAACCGTAAATGCAATTTTTAAGACAGTTTTACGGCTGAAAAATATACAGACAGGCGGGTCAGCTCATGAAAACATTAATAAAATAGCAGAACTGTATGCATGTGATAAGGATTTTTATGAAAAACTTTTATGTTATAAAGAAAAGTATTGCAAGATTAATAAGAAAGAAACCATTGAATTGGCTGATAAAATAATAGAACAGCTTGATAAACTTTTAAACTACGTAAATAATTTATAAAAAATAACAAGGAGGATGCAATGAAAAAAACCGGATGGATTATTTTGGGTGTAATAGTACTGCTAGTCGTTATGATATTCGGTGCTTTTATAGGAACTTATAACAGCCTGCAGTTGATGGATGAAAATGTAAATTCAAAATGGGCGCAGGTTGATAACCAGTTGAAAAGACGAAATGATTTGATACCTAATCTGGTTGCCACTGTAAAAGGCTATGCTGCTCATGAAAAAGCGGTGTTTACGGAAATTGCTGACGCACGTTCCAAACTCGGCGGAGCAATGAACAAAAATGATATGAAAAGTATTCAGCAAAGCAGCAGTGACCTGTCTAATGCTTTGTCCAGACTGCTGCTTATTGTTGAAAGATATCCGGATTTGAAAGCGGACAAACAGTTTATTAATCTTCAAGATGAGCTGGCAGGCACTGAAAACAGGCTGGCTGTTGCGAGAAAAGATTACAATGAAAGCGTACAACAGTTGAATGCAAAAATCAGAACTTTTCCGACTTCGATTATTGCCGGCATGATAGGTATAAAAGCAAGAGAATACTTTAATACACCGGAAACGGAAAAGAAAGCGCCGGAAGTTAAATTTTAAAATCAGACAGTAAATCCCGCTTTGTCAAAAGGCGGGATTTTTACTTTTTGACCGCTTTACTGTTCAATTTCAAGATGTACTAAAGCACAACTATTCTCTTTATCTGTGCACACATTTGAAATAAAAAAACAGAGTCGTACTCATTTTAAAGTACGACTCTGTAAGGTGAGATTGACTAACTATAACCGGATTGATTATTTGCATCCGCAGTCGTTGTTGCAATCGCAAGGGTCTGTGTTGCAAGGGTCACAAGGCTGTACAGGAGCTGCACATCCTGTTACCGAGTTACATCCGAAAGCTACCGTAATGTTTTCTCTCGGATTTACAGAGGTGACTCTGTTTCCTTTAGGATCAACAAGATAAGCGACTTCATCACCTGTATGCTGCAGCAAACCGATTGTTCCTGATAATGCGGTTCTTGTTAAATCAATAGGAGCTTTAACAAGGGCTTTTGTTGAATCCATTAAACTTCTGCCGGCAGCAGGTAATTGCCCCTGCAATGTCTCACCTAGTGCAAGACCTACGCCGTCAGTAACATGCTCAGCCGCATTACCTAGTGATACTATTGCTCCGCCTACGGTTCTGCCTACAGTACCTAATACACCGCCTGTCCAGTTGAATGGAGCTTCAATTACTTTGGCAAAGAAGTTAGGCTTTTTATCTGTTTTTACCTGTGCTGTCAACACCTGCTGCGGTAAATCTGCTTTGCAGTCTTTGCATTGTATTCTTTCAAATGAAAGTTTTAAACCGCCTTTGCAGTTTCCTGTCGGTCTTTCAACTTCGGTTACTTTACCGTAGACTTTAGAACCTGCCGGGAAAGTTTGTCCGTTAATACAAACTGACTCCGTTGTTTTGGCGGCAAATCTGTCACCGATAGTCGCAGATTTTGCACTGATTTCGTCTTCAAATTTAAGACAGAGTGTAGGGATAGTTACGACTTCATCTTTTGCCATAAATGCCGCACCGCCTGTACAGCCGCAATCAGGAGCTGTATAAGCTACGTCTTTTTTTGAATAGCCCATTGCTACTCTAACGCTTTCAAGCATAGATGCTACATCGGCACGGCTTGCATCTTTGCATGCCTGGATTTCATTTGGATTCGGAACATCATTTAGTGCACCGGATTCAATAGCCTTTGCTACCGGTATTTTTGCCCATGACGGGACTTTGTTTCCGTCACAGTACTTGCTTAAAATTTCGTCGGCTTTACAGTTGTCCATTTCACAGGGGATACCTTTTGCAAGCGTAACCATTGCTTCTGCTCTGGTTACGGGCTTGTTCGGCTTGAATAAATCACCGGGATAGCCCTCCATTAAGCCGTTTGCAACGGCAGTATTAATGGCTTGATTTGCCCAGTGGTCGGCGGGAACGTCTTTGAATGTTTTTTGAGGACAACCGCAGCTTCTTAAATTAAATCCGTTAACTGCCATTGAAGCTATTTCCGCACGTGAAACAGGGAGATTCGGCTTAAATGTTCTGTCAGGATAACCCGCAACAACTTTGTTTTCGGCAAGCAGATTTATGTCGCATCCTGCCCAGAATCCTGCAGGTACATCTTCAAAAGACGATGCACCGGTGATAGGAGATGCTCCTCCTGTTATTGGCGGATTATAAGGAACAATGGTGCGTTTAATAACATCCATACCGGATGATGTTTGCATTTCTACCGGACATCCTGAGGTTGCAACAGGAGCGGCTCCGCCTGTGATAATCTGGTCAATTGATTGACCTATAACAGGCATACTTGCTGCAGCACCGGTTGTGATGCCTTCTCCGCAATCACATCCGCATGTAGGCAAATCAGATACCATTACACCCTGTGAAGGAGCAATTGGACATCCGCAGCCTGCGCTTTCTCCTATAATTACATTATTTGCTTCAGAACCTACCATTTGACTGTCGGAATAAACATTTGCCGGATATGCATAATGCTGTTTAGACAGCGACTTGTCATGGTTTCTTGAAGCACAAACAGATTGTACTACCGGCTGGCAGTCACAGGGAGCTGCTGCTTCGCAAGGATTGCAAGGATCAACCGGTGCGCATGTATTGCAAGGGTCACATGGTGCGGCACACCCTGTGTTGCAGCCGCAATCCGCTTCCGGTGTTGGGGCGCAGGGGCATACTGCAGTGTCAGGTGTTACATCTGCCTGACATCCGGAAATCGGGCAAGCAGCAAGTTTTGACATATCTAAACTTGAAATATCTATATTACTTGCAATCCCCGAGTTCATTGTGCCTGCCATCAAACCTATTGTTAAAGCGGCGGCAAGCGTAAGTTTGTTAATTGTCATCTTTCCCTCCTTAATTAAACAAACTGAAAATCAGATTTACCCGGTCCGGTGTCATGTAAACACTTCTGTACGGATTAAAATCCAATTTACTTATAATTAACAATCTAATCTGGTGTCGCATTTGCTGCCGGCTGCTTAAAATCTGATATTCCGATAATAATTACGGTTATTGCTTTTGTTTCGAACAAAAAGATAAAATACCGCTCACATTTGATTTTATTCATTGCAACCGCCGGCTGCCAACATTTCTATGTTTGTCTTACAAATTCCGCTTTATGTTTTTAACGAAATTTTTCAGACATCTTATGCCGTATTATTACGTTGAAACCTGTTAAAAATCATTACCGCTTAAGGCTACCTTGGCAGGCTATTACAATTTATAGGAATAATGCAAAATTTTCATTTAAGTGATATCCGGGCGTTATTCATAGTAAATGTCTGAGTGGGACCTCGCTTGTAGGAGTGGTACACGGAGTGCGAGTGGCGCCGAGTCTAGCATTTTACGGAAGTGACCCCATGCGCTTGTTGACTGTGCCGGACTTATTGTTAAATATTGAACTTGCTTATTGCACAGGTTCAACAAGTAGTCGGAGTCAGTTGACAATATGAAAAATTTATTCTGTTTCCCGCATGAAATTGGGGTTTATTTGTTGTAGAATTTTTTTTGAGCTTGAAACGGGGAAATGTAGCATGATTACAAGAAGAAAATCAAAGCAAATACAAATTGGTAATGTAAAAATCGGCGGCAATGCACCGATTTCCGTACAATCAATGTGTAATACAGATACAAGAGATATTGAAAAAACAGTTGCGCAGATAAATGAACTTCAAAATGCAGGATGTGAAATTGTCAGACTGGCTGTGCTTAACAAAGATGCGGCAGCAGCTATAAAGGAAATTAAAAAACGTACAGATATTCCGCTTATAGCAGATATCCATTTTGATTACAGACTTGCTGTTCAATGTATAGAAAACGGAATTGATGCATTGCGTTTGAATCCGGGGAATATAGGCAGAAAAGAAAATGTAAAAAAAGTAGTTGATCTTGCAAAAATTAATAAAGTGCCTGTAAGAATCGGAATAAATGCAGGTTCGCTTGAAAAAAATATTGCCGCTTTAGAGATTCCGTTGCATGAAAAAATGGTTATGAGTGCAATGGAACATGTAAAAATTTTAGAAGATAACAACTTTGACCTGATTAAAATATCACTAAAATCCAGCAGTGTGCCGGCAACTATAGATGCATACAGATTAATGGCGCAAAAAGTTGACTATCCTCTGCATTTGGGTGTAACAGAGTCAGGAACTTTGAAAAGCGGACTTGTAAAGTCTTCAGTCGGTCTGGGAACTCTTCTTTCAGAAGGTATTGGAGATACAATAAGGGTTTCTTTAACAGAAAATCCTGTAGAAGAAGTTCATGCAGGCTTTGCTATTTTAAAATCTCTTGAACTTCGACAAAGAGGTATAAATTTTATTTCCTGCCCGACATGCGGCAGGTGTCAGATTGATTTAATCAGTCTGGCAAAGAAAACCGAGGATGCTCTAAAAAATATAGATAAACCTCTTACAATAGCCGTTATGGGTTGTCCTGTAAACGGTCCGGGTGAAGCAAAACATGCTGATTACGGTATTGCCGGAGCAATTAAGGAAGGGTATATATTTAAAAAAGGAGAAATAATAAAAAAAGTTCCGGAAAATGAGTTATTAAAAGAATTATTGATTTTAATTGAAAATGATTGTCCGAGCAAAATTCGTGATAAGACTCTGCCGAACAAAACAATCCTGTGAATTGTTTTGTGAGAGGAAATGATGTGAACGAATTTTTTGAGTGTCATTTGTTCATTATACATGAAGATATTTTGCACTGAATCAAAGATTTAGGCAAAAGAAGTCAAAGGTGAGAAGATGCCGCAGACGACAGCGGAGCGTAGTCAGCGACAGCAGCGAGCGGGAAGGAATTTCAAGACAGCGAAATTCCGTACGGGTGAAACCCGGGGAGCGAGGTGCGAAGCAGACGGCAGCGGAGCGTAGTCAGCGACAGCAGCGAGCGGGAAGGAATTTCAAGACAGCGAAATTCCGTACGGGTGAAACCCGGGGAGCGAGGTGCGAAGCAGACGGCAGCGGAGCGTAGTCAGCGACAGCAGCGAGCGGGAAGGAATTTCAAGACAGCCGGTACCTGCGACACTGGATTAGAAAATATAAGCTAGCTGTTCTTGTTTTGATTATTGTTGTTTTTTCTGAAATCACCCTTTAAAAGGATTTGCCTAAAAATAAAAAATACTATATTATGTAAATATGTCCGAGAAAATTTTGCGATAAGGCACGTGAGCAAAATTTTTGAGTGTCATTTGAAAAAGTGAGCAGGTGCCGGCTGCGTTGAGCCGGCGGCAACTGCGACACTAGATTAGATTCTGTAAGTATTTTATTTATATAATAGATAAATTAGTATGAGGATATATTTAATGAAAGATTTTAAAAAGTATTTTGTTTTAGCTGCAATTGCTGCATTAATTCCTGTGTGTGCAAATGCGGATATAACAGTAAAAGACACGACATCACCTGAATTTATACAAAATCAGGGTTATTCTGCTGAAGTTTCAAGAATTATAGATGTTAAAACAAAAGATCTGTCTACTCCGCTTAGCACTGAACAACCCTCTGTTTGGAAAAGATTCGGCTATTATGTCAGAGAAACAATAAACCCTGCTTACGACAAACCGGGTAAGTATGTAAATCATGATACAAGATTTAATCCGAGTATTGAAGATTTATAATAAAAAATTTGAAATAATAAAAGCTTCCGTTAAAATAAACGGAAGTTTTTTATTGCCTGCAATAAATATTAAGAAATATTAAGCAAGTGCGGCAAAAATCAAAACATGTCTAAAGCCATGATGTACATGTGTTTGCACCTGTTTTGATATATGAGCTAAAACATCTGATATATAACTGTTTGTACAATGATAATATATGAATTATAATTAGATACGTATTAGGTAAACTAATACGTATTTTCTTGGGAAGAGGGTTAATATTCAAATGAGTACAGTTGAAGATAACTTGTCTGCGCTAAGAAAAGATATCGTACCTTATAAACCTGTTATAATCGCTGTTACAAAATATTTCGGAACGGATAAGCTGATAGAAGCATATAACGACGGATTAAAAGACTTTGGTGAAAACAGAGTGCAGGATGCACTTGAAAAAATCGAGAATCTGGAGGATGAAATAAAACGGAATTCACGGTTTCATTTAATAGGGCACCTGCAATCAAACAAAGTAAAAAAAGCAGTGGGAAAATTTTATTTGATACAATCGGTAGACTCACTGAAACTTGCAGATGCGATATCAGAAGAAGCAAAAAAAAAGGGCATTGTCCAAAAAATTCTTTTGCAGGTAAACAATGCAAATGAAGAAGCAAAATCCGGTTTTAGAGTTGATGAAATAAAAAAAGATTTTGCGCAAATAATCGCTCTAAAAAATGTTTCGGTTGAAGGACTGATGAATATAGCACCATTGACTGATGATGACACTTTGTGCAAGCTTTTTGCCGGCATGAGAGATCTGAAATCCGAACTGGAGAACAAATTCTCTTATAAACTCAAAGAGCTTTCAATGGGGATGAGCGGGGATTATAAACTGGCATTAAAATACGGTTCTACGATGATAAGAATTGGAAGAAAGCTATTTACGTAATATCGGGAGGAGAAGAAAATTGGCAGGCGTTTCAGACAAAATTAAATCAATAGTTGGTTTTTTAACATCAGGTTTTGAAAACAGAGATGACATTTTTGATGATATGGCTTCAGAAATGGATGAATATCCGGTTTCTGATAATTTGGCACTTGAGCCGATGTATCCGTCAAAACAGAATCAAAATCAAAATTCTAATGTAGTAAGCCATCCAGGGTTCAAAGGATACGAAGTCGTTGTATCGGAACCACGCTCTTATGAAGAATCTGTTTCTATTGTAAAACAGTTAAAAGAAAGAAAAACAGTTATTCTTAATCTTCATTTGCTGGATAAAGAACAGGCTATGAGAATTGTAGATTTTCTTTGCGGTGCAACTCATGCATTAAACGGAAACCAGCAAAAAATCGGTGACAGTGTATTTATCTTTACCCCGAGCAATGTAGCATTGAGCTCTGAATCACAAAAAAGCAAATTTATTAGAGATGCTTTGTGGAATCAGCCTCAATAAATAGCTATAAGGCAGGGTAATTGAGTCTTAAAAATGGCTGTAAACAAAGGAAAAACAGTATAAATAGAATTAAAGGGAAAAATTTAATCCGTAATATCAATTTTGTTTAATGTTTATCCGGTAGTGAAAGCCGAAATCAAAATTCATAATCAACAAACAAGAATAGTTGGGGATATAATTTAGGCCGCGTATCAAATACAGCGGCTTTTTGTTTTATAAACGTAAAAAGGAAATAAAAAATAGGGCTTAGATAGAAATAAGCCCTATTTCCGTTAAAGAATATCAAAGATAAGATTATTCTTCTATATCTTTTACACTCAGTGCAATTCTGTGTTCTTGCGGAGTGAATTTTTTGATAAGAACTTTAACTTCATCGCCGTTTTTGTAGATATCAAACGGGTTTGCATTGGAATCTTTCATTTCAGCAACCGGCAGCAATGCTTCCACTCCGGGGAATATATTGATAAATGCACCGAAGGAAGTAACTTTATTTACTGTACCGGTAATAATTTCGCCTTCTTTAAATTTATCTTCGATTTCTTCCCAAGGATTGTCGCCGATTCTCTTCAAGCTAAGGCTGATTCTCTTAAGATCTTCATCTATTTTAAGAACCTTAACTTCAATTTTTTGACCGAGTGTAAGAACATCAGAAGGATGTTTAATTCTTTGCCATGAAATTTCGGATATCGGAAGAAGCCCGTCTACACCGTTGATATCAATAAATGCACCGAAATCAGCTATTCTTACAACTTCACCTTCTACAATCTGGTCAACTTCAAGGTTTGAAATAACTTCATCAACCAGTTGTTCTCTCTGTTCAGCAAGAGCCTGTCTTTGAGATAGGATAAGTTTGTTTCTTTTTGCATCAGCTTCAAGAACTTTTGCTTCAATTTCCTGATTCATCAGACCATCAAACGGCATGCCTGTTCTCAATTGAGAAGCAGGTATGAAACCTCTCAAGTCTTCTACTTCGACAATTACACCGCCCTTAACAAGAGAAACAACTTTTGCAACAACTGTTTCCCCTGAAATTTTAGCGTTTTGTAATGTCTGCCATGCCTGAGCACAAGCAACTCTCTTAAGAGAAAGAATCATGCCGCTTTTTTCTTCCTCTTCTTCTTTTAAGATATAAAATTCCTTGCAATCACCTATTTTTAATTCTTCTGCCTGAGAGGAAGGAATTTCTCTTTCGGGCAAAAAGCCTTCAGATTTTGCACCTATATCAACAAGGTATCCGTCTTTTTCTTTTTTTACAATCTGACCTCTTACTACGTCAGCTACGCTTAATTTTGATGTGAAAGATTCTTCAAGCAATCTTTCAAATTCATCCATTTCTTTTTCTTTTGTTACCATTTTTGTTTTTTCCTTTCGTTAATAATTATTCAGTTTGTTGATAACATTTTCAATTATCATATCGGGTGTGGAGGCGCCTGCCGTAACTCCGATATTATTTGCATTTTTTATTAATTCGTCAAAATTTTGCAATTCATCATCTGTTTCTATATGTATTGTTTTTGTAATACCGGACAGAATTTCCGCAAGGTGGGTTGTATTTGCACTTTTTTTACTCCCAACAACAACCATTAAGTCAGATTCTTTTGCAAGATTTTTTGCTTCTGCCTGCCTCATTGAGGTTGAGGCACAAATTGTATTAAACACTTTTATTTCTTTGGCTATCGGGAGCAGGTAATTTACAACACTTTGCAGATTTTCTATACGCTGTGTTGTCTGGACAACAACACCTGTTCTTTTATGTCTTTTTATTTCTTCTTCATACTCTTTCAAAGCATTTGTATCAGGTGCAACTATAACATGTTCTCCGTGGGTTTGGGCATTTGCTTTTATTGCACAGACTTCCGGATGTTCAGGTTTTCCGACTATTATCAGAAGAAATCCTTCTTCAACCAGCTGGATTGCTTTTTGCTGAACTTTTTTTACATCCAGACATGTCAAATCTACTATTTCATATCCTTTTTGTTTTACATTTTCAAAAACTTCCGGTGCTGCACCATGGCTTCTTATTATACAAATTCCGGTTCCGTTATCCGGAAGTTCATCGACTGTGTGTATCCCGAGAGAAGAAAGTTCATTGATAACATGCGAATTGTGTATTAATTCGCCCAGAACAAAAATTTCTTTTTCAGGATTTTCCTGTTTTAGTTTTTTTGTTGTTTCAACGGCTCTTTTTACGCCGTAACAAAAACCTGCCAGTTTCGCCAGTTTAATATTTTTTTTCAAACGTTAATACGTCCAATCTTCAAGCCTCATGCGAAAAATCACATGGTAGTACTACAAATAACATAAACAATATTTATTTACAACATGTCTTGCTCGGATTTTATATCGCAGTTTACACTAAAAAGCTAAAATTGTACCCTGAAATTGTTTGACTGCTTTTACAGAAATATCTGACTTCGTGTAAACTGTCCGGTTCTCCACAGTGTCTTAGCACTGGCAAGATTACAAAACAAGTTTAAATTGACATTATTGCTATATCTCGAGCATATTCGCTGTAAAGTTGTATATGAGTCCCCCTTGCCCTATCAGGCATTTTTTCATATTATTTAGGTACGGAAAAATTTCATGACAAGAATCATTCTGTACGGCAATAGCTGCAGCGGCAGCTGTGTAACCGGATTAGATAGAAAATGAACAAAAACAATATTTACGATAAATACAAAAAAGAACTTGATAAACTTCATGCAGATTGTTGTGACAGAAAGATAATATCTTTCAAAAAAGACGGGAAGTATATTTTTGAAGACAATAAAAAATATCTAAATCTTTCTTCCAACGATTATATGGGAATTGCAGAGAACAGAAAACTCTTAAAAAGGTTCTTGAAAATTAATGAATTTTCACTTGGTTCTGCATCTTCACGCCTGCTTACGGGAAGTTCTTATGTACATGCAAAATTGGAATGTCTGCTTGCTGCTCTTTTTCATAAAGACAAAGCACTTCTTTTTAACAGCGGATACCATGCAAATACAGGTATTATGAGCGCTCTTTTATCGAAAAAAGATGCAGTATTTTCTGACAAGCTAAATCATGCGAGCTTACTGGACGGGATAAAACTGTCGGAAGCAAAAATGTTCAGATACAAACATCTTGATTATGAAAATCTGGAAGAACTTTTGAAAAAACACAGAAACGAATATGAAAATGCAATAATTGTTTCGGAATCCCTTTTCAGCATGGATGGTGATATTGCAGATTTAAACAAGCTTGTTGAACTAAAAGAAAAGTATAATGCAATACTTGTTGTGGACGAAGCGCATGCTTTCGGTATATACGGGACAAAAGGACTGGGCATTGCAGAGGAACAAAACTGTATACAGGAAATTGATTTGATTGTTGCAACTTTCGGCAAGGCTGTCGGGTCTGCCGGAGCATTTTGTACGGGTGATGACGTTCTTATAAATTATTTAATTAACAAATGCAGACCTTTAATTTTTTCAACTGCGCTTCCGGAGATTAATGCAGCTTTTTCATACTGTATAATTACGGAAATTCTGCCAAATTTGCAGCAGGAGAAAAAAGAACTTTTACATACCGCTCAAAAGTTGAGAGATAACCTAATAAAGTCAGGATTAAAAACACTCGGCGAAAGCCACATTATACCTGTTATTCTCGGAACAAACGAACTAGCCGTTAAGGTTTCAAAAGAACTTATTAAAAACGGATATTACCTTCTTCCTATCCGCCATCCGACGGTTGCCGAAGGTTCTTCACGTATTAGAATTTCATTAAGAGCAGATATAAGTTATGATGAAATTAAAGAAATTCCTGATTTGATAAAACAAATTGTTGATAATTCTTAAACCATCATTAAATTAATTCTGTAGTTATAAATTCTAATCGGCAGGAAAAATTGAATCAGTACTATCAAAAAGATTTATATGCAATTCTCGGAGTTGAACCTGATGCGGATATAATAAAAATAAAATCTGCATACAGAAAACAGGCTCGTATCTGGCACCCTGATGTAAATGACAATTCTCAGGAAAGCATACTGCGTTTTAAAGAAATAACTGAAGCTTACGAAGTATTGACGGATTCTCACAAAAGGAGCCAGTACGATATCTTAAAAGGTTTTAATACAAGAAAAGAGAGCTTTTATACATCAAACACCACAAAATCACAGGCAAAAAAAGCCTATAACGAAACAAATTCCTCATATACACAAACAAAAACAGAACCGCAAAACAATACACAAAAAAGCACTAAAAATGAAAAACGTTATACACACAAAAAAGATGAAGAAAAATCTTCTTTTTCACAGGTATTTGAAAATATATTAGACGGTTTGTTTACCTCCGATACCCGGAGAGAAACAAAAACTAAGAAACTCAAGCCCGAAAATGGCAGAGACATTAATTTAAATGTGAATATAAAAATGTCAGAGGCTGTATCAGGTACCCACAGAACCGTCAATGTTCTTCACAGCGAACGCTGTCCAAAATGTGAAGGCAGAAGATTTATAAACGGGTCTAAATGTCCTCTTTGCAGAGGTACGGGTGAAGTTTCCATCCATAAAAAACTTAATGTAAAAATACCGGCGGGAGTAAAAAAAGGTGCCAAAATAAGAATTGCAAACGAAGGCAATAAAGGCTACAACGGTGGAAAAAACGGAGATCTGTACCTTTTTATCAACATAGAAGAAAGCAAATTTTTTAAATACGACGGGCTGAATGTACTTTGTGAAATTCCTATAACGCCTTTTGAGGCAGTACTCGGTACAAATATAGAAATCCCGACTCTTTGCGGAAATGTTTCCATGAAAATTCCGGCTAATACAACAACGGGACAAAAATTTCGTCTGTCAGAGCAGGGGCTTTCCGATTCGAAATCCGGGAAAAAAGGTGATCAGATTGTTACAGTTCGCATAGAAATTCCAAAAGAGATGTCTTCTGAGGAAATTAAATTGTATGAACAGCTGAAAAATCTGTCTTCACACAAAATTAGGGAGAATTTATTAAATGACTGAAAATGCGGCGAATAATCTAAATAAGAAAAATGGGCAACAAGTTGCAAAAATAGCGGAAATTTTTGATTCAGTACAGGGAGAGGGACTTTTTATAGGTTACAGACAGCTTTTTATAAGATTCTGCGGCTGCAATCTTCTGTGCGATTATTGCGATACCGAATTTGATAAAGGTCAGGAGTATACTGTTTCAGAGCTTATTGAAAAAATTAAAGAATTTAATCTGCATGCTTTTCACTCAATAAGTCTTACCGGAGGAGAACCTCTTTTGCATTACGAATTTTTAAAAAAATTTCTTCCGGAGATAAAAAAGCTGAATCTTAAAGTCTATCTGGAAACCAACGGAACAATGCCAAAGGCTCTTGAGAGTATAATAGACTGTGTTGATATAATTTCAATGGATTTTAAGGTTGATTCCAGCGCAAAAATCGGGGATTTGTTCCTGAAACATGATAAATTTTTAGAAACAGCAATAAATCATAACAAAGAAATCTTTGCAAAGCTTGTATTTGATGATAATCTGCAGGATTTTGAAATAAATGAAAGCATAAATCTGGCGCAGAAATATAATATACAGCTTGTTCTGCAGCCAAAAATGGCGGGGAGCGGGATAGAAGTTTCTCATGAAAAAATTGTGGAAACTTTTAACAAATTTTCCGAAAAATACTACAATACAAGATTAATCGGTCAGGTGCACAAGTTTTTTGATATAAAATAAAATCGCTTTCGCAATATATCAGGATAATTTGTCAGGAAAAATTTATAATAAAACCCTGCCGGACAAAACAATCCGTGAACTGTTTTGTGAGAGGGAAAAGATGTGAACAAGAACCCTGCTTGGAGTTGGCTAAATTTCATTTCCAATAAAGATTCTGCCGAATAAAAACGGCTAAATGTTGTTTTTATGAGAGGTGCTAGGTCAAAAGCGAATCGTTTGCGTGCCAAATAATAATTATACCATATTGAAAAGGTAAGCCTGCGTCACCTGCGACACCGGATTAGGTAATCTAAGCAGTTCATACGGTTGATTTAGTGCAGTATATCTTTACCACAGACTGAAATAAGCGTATAATTGCACTATGGATAATAAATAAGAGGAAATACAAATGGCTGAAAAGATTGAAATTTCCGTAGAAAAAGGAATGCTGGAAAAAACTCCCGCAAATGTGCTGGTTGTAAATCTGTTTGAAGGGGTAAAAATTCCTGCGGGGGCTACAGGAGCTATAGATGCAGCACTAGATGGAATGATATCAAAATTTGTTATAGAGCAGGAAGGTTTTGACGCTAAATTCGGTAAAACATATCTTTTGCCTACTCATGGAAAGATTGCAGCGGAAAAAGTTCTTGTTGTGGGTTTAGGTAAAAATAAAGATTTTACTCCGAATCGCATAAGGGAATTATCTGCTAAGGTAATTAAAAAATGTCTGAAAATGGGCAATGCTAAAAAAATTATATCAGTGCTGCACGGTGCAGGTATAGGAGGTTATGATCCGGAGATAAGCGCAAGAATGATTGCAGAGGGTACGGTATTAGGCTCTTACGCTTTTGACAAATATAAATCCGAAAAATCCAATAAAAAAATAGAAGAATTTGTTATTGTCGATATGTCGGAAGAAAATTGTAAAAAAGCAAAAACCGGTATAAAAAAAGGAAAAATTATAGGAAATGCTGTTAATTTTGCAAGAGATTTATCAAATGAGCAGCCGTCTTATGCTACACCAACAAAACTTGCTGAAATTGCACAGGGTCTTAAAGATGTCGAAACAAAAGTTTATGATATAGACGAAATAGAAGAAATGGGAATGGGTGCTTTTCTTGGTGTAGCAAGAGGAAGCATTCAACTGCCTAAATTTATACACATTAAATACAAATATAAAGGAGCAAACCAGAAACTCGTACAGAGAAAAATCGCAATTATAGGCAAAGGTATTTGTTTTGACTCCGGCGGATTAGATATAAAACCGCCGTCATCAATGCTGAATATGAAAGATGATATGTCAGGCGCTGCGGCTGTTCTTGCTGTAATGAATGCATTAAAGGATTTAAAACCGAACTGTGAAGTTCATGGAATAATTGCAGCTTGTGAAAACATGCCCGGCGCATCAGCTTACAAACCAGGTGATATCCTGAAAGCTAAAAACGGTAAAACTATAGAAGTAGATAATACTGATGCCGAAGGCAGATTGACTCTCGCTGATGCTCTGTGTTATGCCTGTGAACTTGGAGTTGATGAGGTGATTGATATTGCTACTCTTACCGGCGCATGTGTTGTTGCTCTCGGAAGCTCGGTCTCAGGAATCATGGGAAATCATCAGCCGACTATTGATAAGCTTATCAAATGTGCAAGTTCCGGCGGAGAAAAAATGTGGCAGCTGCCGTTGTTTGAAGAATACGCAGATTCGTTAAAGAGTGACATTGCAGATATGAAAAATACAGGCTCCCGTATGGGCGGCGCCCAGATAGCAGGTGTTTTCCTGCAAAATTTTGTAAAAAAAGTTCACTGGGCTCATATAGATATTGCAGGTACAGCCTATCTTGATAAACCGCAGAAAGAGTTTCCTAAAGGCGCTACAGGTGCAGGTGTCAGAACACTTATTAACTATATAATGATGTAATATTTCTTAACACAACTAAAGGTATTTCGGACTTAAAGGCAATTTTTTGTAATCAAAATACTTTAATATAATGTGTGAATGTTATAGTGTGAGATTACAATTATGCAACCTATCAGTTACAGTGCAAGCTATAGTTATAGTGGTGCTCCCCGGCAGGTGATGCCGCAGCAATATCCTGTTTATGCAAATTGTTTTGACAGATTGACAACAAACGGTATAATTGCGGAAGATCTTGTCGGGTATATTACTGACGTCCCTTCTCCATATTTGCAAAATTACGTTGCACAAAGAGGCTGGGCGCCTTCTTTACCGGGACAGGTATTGCCTGATCCTTTACCGGCAGCACCTCCCCCTGCTCCGATGACCGTACCCGGAAGTTCGATGCCTGTTTATACGGATGTTCCGAGGGCAAGCGATTTAAATCCGAATACTTTTGAGATAAAAGATAAATATTCAGGTTTGAAAAAAACAGCTCTGGCGTTACTTCTCGGAGGATTGGCAATATTTGGCGGTGTGAAAATTTATCAACTGTTTAGAAACAGCGGAGCTGTTTTGGGACAATCCGCAACCAATATGTGGAACAGTTTTACAGGTGCTGTAAAGAACGGTTTTAGAAAAGTTTGTGACTTCTTTAAAAACTTGTGGCGTGGAACCTTCCATAGAAATCCTTAATAACCTTACTACCATCAGAAATACCGGAGTTAACTTTATTCCGGTATTTTATTTATAAATAATTTCATTAAAGACTGTTTTTTGCGCAATCCTTACAAATTCCGTACAGCTCAAACTTGTGACCGGTTATTAAAAAGCCTTCTTTGTCAGCAATTTTATGTTCAACTTTTTCTATAGGACAAATATCAACAGGTATCATTTTTTTGCATTTTGTACAAATCATATAATGATGATGCCCTTCTTTTACAAGCTCGTATCTGGCTCTGTTGTCATCCAGAGTGGCTGCGACTCTCAAAATTCCCAGAGTCAAAAGCTTTTCGACTATTCTGTAAATTGTAGACAGAGATATTGCCGGATTTTTACGTTTGATTTTATTGTATATGTCATCAACACTTAAAGGCGTAGATGTTTTTTCCATGACAAATAATACTTCGTCTCTGTTTTTTGAAGCTCTGCATCCTTTAAGCTTTTCATCCCGTTGTATCATTATCTCATCCTTTAATATTTAATTTTACCATATAAAAAATATAAATGAGGGTGTTTTCATATAGGAAAATTGTCTGAGTGGGACCTCGCTTGTAGGAGTGGTACACGGAGTGCGAGTGGCGCCGAGTCTAGCATTTTACGACTCTGCCGAAGAAACAATTAAGTATTGTTTCTGAGAGGTAGACCCCATGCGCTTGTTGACTGTGCCGGACTTATTGTTAAATATTGAACTTGCTTATTGCACAGGTTCAACAAGTAGTCGGAGTCAGTTGACAATATGAAAAAACTATGTCCTAGAGACAATAAACAAAGACATAGTTTGAGTCAGTTGTCTTTATGGGAATTTGTCAAGTAAGCAATCGATTCTATATGATATGAATGGCAGAACATATCAACAGGCTGAATATATTGTGTCTTGAATCCGTTTTCGTGCAGGTATTTTAAATCCCGGGCAAGTGTGGACGGATTGCAGGAGACATAAATTATAGCTTTTTCGCTTAATTTAACTGCAAAATCAAGAGATTCTCTGCTGCAGCCTTTTCTTGGCGGGTCCAGCACTGTAATATCAAATTTTTCATTTTTTTCGATAAGCTGTTCAAAAATCTTTTTCGCATCACCATTTAAAGGGGTAAGATTGTTTATGTTATTAAGTTTTATATTTTCAAGAGCGTCTTTTGTTGCAGATGGAGCTTCTTCTACGGATACGACTTCTTTTGCGATATCAGACAGCCAGATGCCAAAACTCGATACGCCCGAATAAGCATCAAGTATACGAGAATTCGAATAATTCTCTTTTACTATTTTTTTTACGTAATCGAAAATGTTTTTTGCTGAACCAATATTTACCTGAAAAAAACTGTTTGCACTAACTCTAAAAATTTTATTGCCGATTTTTTCGGTTACAAAATTCTGTCCCGTAATTTTTCTTGTATCATTTGTCATTATAAGATTTGTACGTTCAGTGTTGTAGTTTATAAGGCAGCCTTTTACGTGAGCAAATTCTTCCGAAACTTTTTTCGCAAGTTTTTTGAATTTATCGGACAGTTTTGTATCATTTACAACAAAAATAACAATGCATTCGTTTTCTGACTTGCTGTAACGGTATACAATGTGTCTTAATTCGCCTTTATGCAGTTTTTCATTATATCCTGAAATACCTGTATCTTGAGCATTTTTACGTATAAATTCCGTGATTTTGTCAATGATTTTTGGTTGTATCGGGCAGTATTTTATATTTACTAATTCGTGCGAGCCTTTTTTGTAATAGCCGGCTATTATGCGTTTTGATACTCGTGTCTGAGAAACAGGATATTGAATTTTCGAACGAAAAGCAATTGTATCAGGACTTTTTATGACGGGTTTGACTTCAATTTCTTTTCCGGTAATCTTTTTTACTGTTTCAAAGACAATATTTCTTTTTTGTTCCAGTTGAAAATCATAATCAATATGCTGCCATCCGCAGCCTCCGCATACATTGTGCAACGGACAAAAAGGTTTGATTCTGTGAGTCGACGGTTCTATGATTTCTTCTATAACAGCCAGTGCATAATTTTTGTTTATTTTCGTTATTTTTATTTTTAATTTGTCATCCGGACAGGCACCATGAATAAAAATCGGAAAACCGTTTATTTTTGCAATTGCATCGCCTTCATATACAAGTTTTTCGGCTGTAACTTCAAGAATATCTCCGCAGTTGAAGGATGTTTCAAACTTCTTATTCATATTTATACCGGTTGTTCTTCCTTAAGCGGAATTTCATCATCAGTATTGTTTTCTACCAGTTTGGTAACACCGTGTGTTGTTTTTCCCCAGTCCATATTCTTTTGGCAGAATATAATTTTGAAGACAATAAATACCACTATAGGAAACCATACACAACAAAGGAAAATACCTGTTTCTACCGCCTGTACAATACTCTGCCATCTGGAGAGTTTGTTGTATTTTCTCACACTGTATAAAAGACCTATTGTAAAAAATCCGCAAACAAGAACTGATACAAGAAGAGATGATGATATGCAGTTTGGCGAGTCTTTTACATATTTGAAAGCCTGAAAACAGAGTTCAGATATTAACCAGAACGGCAAAATAAATTCTGTTATATATGCAATCATATCAATACTTACCCTCAAAGACATATCTTTGGAAAAAAGAACACCCCAGAAATGTTCCAGATATCTTCTTATGCTGCCTTCAACCCAGCGTCTGCGCTGTTTTAAAAGCGGGATGAATTTTAAAACGGCTTCTTCATATACACAAACATCTTCACAAAAGCGGACATCCCAGCCTTTTATATGCAGACGTGTAGACATATCAAGGTCATCGGTAATTGTGTAATTATTCCATCCGTTTATATCAAAAAGAGCTTCTCTTTTGATAAGTTCTCCGTTTCCTCTCAGTTCAACAGCTCCTTTTATGGAGTTTCTGCCGACCTGAAAATGTGTATCAAGGGCATATTCATTGTCCTGACAGCGAGTGAGAAAATTTTCTTCTCTGTTTATAATAACTTTTCTTGCCTGAACCGCACCAACGTTATCTTTTTCTAAGTGAGGGACAAGCTGTGTTAAAAAGTCGGGTTTGACTCTTGCATCGGCATCAAAAACAAGAATCGCCTCGCCTTTTGCAATTTTCATTGCATCATTCAGCACTGCGGATTTACCCGGAAACGCATCTTTTTCACGAATAAGAGCAATAACTTTGTCGTATTTTTTTTCCAGTTCTTTTAATTTTTCCGCTGTATTGTCATTGCTTCTGTCATCGATAACAATTACTTCAAATTTTTCGTAATCCATTTCGAGAATATTTTCAACTGTTTTTTCAATAACCTCCTGTTCGTTGTGTGCAGGAATCAACACTGAAACAAAAGGTTTGTAGTGCCAGTTCAATTCTTCGGGCTTTTTGCGAAGTTTGATTTTTTGATGTTTTAGCGCTATTTGCATATATATACAGTACAAAAGCATAAAGCCGCATAAAAACAGAATTGCCCAGAATGTTGACATGAAGTTTTGAAAAATAAATAAAAACAGCCACAAAGCCGCTATCAAAACTGTTAACATTATTCTCTCAATCAAACCCGTGATCCTCTAAAAAACTTTTGATGATTATATTATAACAAAAATTTTTAATAATTTTGTAACAATAATAAACAATTCTGTTTAAAATCGCAATATTTTAAATTTATAATTATATAATTATACATGACATACCACACAGGCAAGTAAAAATGGAAAAAACAGCAATATATCCGGGAAGTTTTGACCCGATAACAAAAGGACACTTAGACGTTTTGGCAAAAGCGTCTAAAATGTTTGACAAAGTTATTATTGCGGTTTTAAAAAATGATGCCAAAAAAGGTTTTTTGCCTGTAGAAGACAGAGTTGCATTAATAGAAGATGCACTAAAAGAAATGAATCTAAAAAATGTCGAGGTGGACAGTTTTGATGGTCTGACTATCGAATATGCAAAAAAGACTGGGTCTGATATCCTCATAAGAGGGTTGAGGGCAGTATCGGATTTTGAATATGAAATGCAGCTTTCTCAAACTAACAATGCACTTGCGCCTTCGGTAACAACAGTTTTTTTGATTACAAAGCCTAAGTACAATTTTATTTCCTCAAGCACTGTTAAAGAAATAGCCAAATATGGCGGCGATATATCAAAATTTGTTCCGGAAAGTGTGGTAAAATATTTTAATAAAATGAATTAATTATTTAATCAATCGAAAGGTAAAAATCAATTATGACACAGCTTAGAATTAAAGAACTTTTAGGAAGAGCTAATTTAATACTGGATAAAGGTTTTCATTTTTTGCCGGGATATGTTATGGTAAAAAGCTCTGAAATGGAGTCAATTCTTGACAGAATAGATGCTTCTATTCCTGAGGATATTAAAGAAGCAGAGTCTATTTTGAGACGGCGTGAAGAAATTCAAATAGAAGCCCAGCAAAGAGCTGAACGTATTATCATGGATGCAAGAAATGAGGCTGAAAAAATCCTTAGTGAATCAGAACTGCTTAATCAAGTCCAAAGAGAAGCTGAAAAAATTAAAGAACAGGTTCTTTCTGAATGTCAGGAACTAAGAGACAGAACTATAGAAGAAGCAAAACAGATTAAGATTCAGGCAGAAGATGAAGCTCACAGGACAAAAGAAGGTGCACAAAACTATGCCGAACAAATTCTGAATAACATAGAAAGTGATCTGTCTCAGCTTCATACAATTGTGAAAAACGGACAGCTTTATCTTGAAAAATTAAAAACATCAGGTAATGATTATCCTCAAGATGCATCGCAATATCAACAGCAGGAGGATTATACTTCAGCAAATTATCCTATGTAAATTAATATAATCAGTATAATTGATATAAAGTTGATTTTTGATTAAATAATTAATTAACCTCATTATTAAAAAATGAGGTTTTTTTATTTATTCAAAATAACCGATAAAGGGAAGATTTCTCATATATCCTTCATAATCCAGTCCGTAACCGACTACAAATTTATCATCTATGTCAAATCCGTAGTAATCAGGGTCGATATCTGTTTTTCTTGCTATTTTTTTGTTTAACAGGGTAATGACCTTTAGATTTTTAGGCTTATGTGTTCTGCATAAGATATCAATCAAAAATTTCATTGTGCATCCGGTATCAATAATATCTTCCACAATAAGTGCATTTTTTCCTTCTAGATTTGGCAGGGTCAAATCCATTGCCTGCACATGTCCTGACGAAGTTTGTGAATTTCCGTAACTTGACACTCTTATAAATTCCATTTGTACCGGCATTTTTAGATGTTTAGATAAATCACAGAAAAAGATGCTGGAGCCTTTCAGCACGCAAATAAGCGTCAAATCTTCATCAACACCGAAGTCTTTGTTGATTTTTTCCGCAAGCTCTTTTGTCCGTTTTTCAATTTGTTCTTGCGAAAATAAAATCTTTAAATCTTCTGCCTTTTTATCAAGCATATATCACCTCTATTTTATTTATTATCTGACAAAAGCGAAAATATACAAAATCTTTTCATTTATCAAAAAATTAAATTTTACTACTTTACTTGAAAAACATATATTATTTTTGCTACAATATTAACAACGGTTGACCATTGTATTATTCAAAAGTATTTAGCAAATATTTTGAGTGTACTTGTAAATATGAAATGTTTACCCGCTAAGGGAGCAAAATAATTTATGCAAGGGACTCTAAGGGTGTAAGCCTAATGGAAAAGCACCGCACTATAATAGATAAAACTAGAGTTTGGGCGATATTGTAAATGAATATTCAAAATATAAAGAGACTTATAACATTTTTTTCAATACTATTTGTAATATTTTTTACAGCAAATATATCATCATTTGCTTCTGATTATCAGTATAAAGTTCTTGATCCTAAATATAATCCTCAAGCAGAGCAATTATTAAACGGATCTTTGTCGCAGGTTCCGGATACGGAATATACAGAACCTCAAAAATTTAATTTTGCTAATTTGTTTGCAATATTTGCGCTTGTCGTATTTCCTATAATTATAATATCCCTTGCTGTCAGAACGTTTAGGGAAATAACTGACGACGTTCCCGGCAGAGAAAAACAAACATTAGGAAATATAACAATAAGTCCTGATAATGAGAATATAACAGACATAGATACAGCAGAAAAAATCAATTCTGCTGATGAAAAATTAAATATGTCTTCTCCGATGCAAAATACCGTTCCTGAATATATGAATAATCGAATTAATACATTTGATAATACAGGTACAAGAATTAGACCTGCATTGCCGGACAGAATGCCTACACAATCGGAAAAACTTCCTAAAACTGCTAATATTTCAATAAGTAAATATTTTTCATCACCTGCACAAAAGACTAAAAATCCCGTACTTTTAAATACATCTTTATTATCTAAAAACAAAGGGTTGTGTCTTGTTGAATACAACAAAAAATATTCTTTAATCGGTTATATAAATAATGAAATATTTATGCTGAACCAGTTTGATAATATAAAAAGCAGAGAAATCCGTTCAAGATTGTCGGAATCTGTTGATTCAAAAGATAAATATATTGTAAAACTCGGGGATTATAAAGCTCTTGTGGAAGTTACCGATACAAAAATGGATTTATTGTTAGAGTTATAGCCGGTGTGTTAACCGCTTATGAAAATTTGTAATGCAGCAAAAATATTTTTATTTATTTTCTTAATAGTAATTTGTGCTTTTTTATTATTTTTAAATTTTTTTGAAAAATACAAGGATACAAGAACCGTTATAAAATTTTCCGGCTGGGGCTCTCAAAGCGAAACTGCGCTTTTAAAGCCGCTGATAAAAGAATTTGAAAGACAAAACCCCGATATAAAAATTGAGTTTTTGCATATACCGCAGAACTATTTTCAAAAAATACACCTTTTGTTTGCATCAAATCTTGCTCCTGATGTAATATTTATAAATAATCATTATTTGCAAAAATATGTAAAGGCAGGACTGCTGGAGGATTTGACTCCTTATGTAAATACAAAAGAATATTTTCCTGCAGCCATAAAAGGTGTTACATTTGAAAATAAAATTTATGCGGTGCCCAGAGATGTATCAAATCTGGTAATTTATTATAATAAAAATCTTTTTGATAAGTATAAAATTACATATCCTAAAAATAATTGGACATTAAAAGATTATACGGATATTGCAAAACAGTTTTCTTCTAAAGGTATATGGGGAACAAGTTTTGAAACTGACATGTTGTACTGGCTCCCTTTCTTGATGAGCAACGGCGCTGGTATATTGAGCGATGACGGCAAAAATATTTTGTTAAACAGAAAGGAAGCTTTAGATTCTCTTGATTTTTATGCATCACTTGCAAATAAATATAATATTGCTCCTAAAAAAAGTGACAGTGCAAGTGTTACAATGGCACAGATGTTTTTGCAGCAGAAACTTGCAATGCATCTTTCCGGCAGATGGCTTGTGCCAAAATATCGTGCAGAAGCAGACTTTTGCTGGGATATAGCTCCTTTCCCTTCCGGCACTAAAGGTTCTGTTGTGAATATAGATACCTCGGGTTATGCATTATCAAAAAGTTCACAGCACAAAAAAGAATCATTACGCTTTATAGAGTTTATTGCCTCTAATAAATCTCTTACAGCATTGACACAAAGCGGTCTTATTATCCCCGCAAGAATAGATACAGCTTATTCTGAAGTGTTTCTTGATAAAACAAAGCCGCCCGCTTCCGCTAAAGTATTTTTAGAAACAATTACAACAGGCAAGGTTACTCCAGTAAATGAAAATTATCAAAAAATAAATGATATTTTAAATAAAGGTTTGGAACCGTTATTTTCAGGCAAAGAAAAAGCCCGGAATTTGATTAATAACGGGCTTTTAATAGATTTAAGTAGATACGCATATTAACCTTTGCATATTAATCTTGTTTTTATCGCTGTTATATGCCAAGCATCATATATCTGTTAACAGCTGATAATTGTGCCGCTCCGGAATAGCTGATGCGGTTTTGCTTTGACGAATTATATTCTTCTTCAACCTGATCTTTTAAAGCTTCATAGTATTCTCTTTCTTCGTCCGTATAAGCCATATAAATTTCGTAATCAAGTTTGTCTATAGTCGTGTCATAGTCTTCATCCAGATCACCTGTAACAGTCAGGTTTAAGGTATTCATTATATCATCAAACGGAATAGACTGTCGTGTAGTCATTTCACTTTGAGATTTCAGCATTTCTTCCATACGCTGTGCAGTCTCAAGTTTCATCTTGTCGGTATCTTTATCCCCTGAAGGAGTAATACCGTACATAGCCAGTTCTTGCATGATTAACTGGTATTCATAGTCAATCTCTTCCTGCTTTTGTGCTGCAGCAGAAGACGGAACATACATAGACATCATATAAGAAGGTATCGGACTTATCGACATGCAGAACACCACTCATTTCTTTAGCGCTACCATGATAATGCCACGATATTGTAATTTTTAAACAAAAATAAAAACCCTACACAGGTACGATTTTGTTACCTGCGTGGCTCGCAGGTGGGTGAGTGCCTTGGTCTATCCGTTTCCTGCTGGCACAGATTTTCTGCGGCAGGTATACTTCAAAACGTTCGAGTCGCCTCTCCCGATAGTAAATAATGTAGGAACAAAATTAATACCTGTATAGAGTATTAATATTTTATACTTTTTTGTTATAATAAACAAGCGTTATGATATATTTTTAGACAGGTGGTTAAGGAATGGATAAAATTACTATCAGATCCGACAGACAGGATGATTACACTTTTACATATAAAGGTGAAGAAGTTGTTTTGAAAGCAGGTACAATTTTAAGTATTGCTAACGGTTTGAATGATGTTGTTCTGCCTACAACTCAGATGAAAATAATGAATAATTTGATAGTAATCAAAGATTCTGTAAAAAATAACTAAATTTTAAACAAAAACCATTGTTAAAACCTGATTGTGTTGATATTATATTTATTATGAAAAATATAATGCTCACAGGATCAGGCGGTTTTGTCGGGAAAAATCTGAAAGAATATTTTGAAAATTCTTATAATCTTTTGTGTCCGAGAAGCAGTGAGCTTGATTTAACTGATTTTCAGAGTGTAAAAAATTTTTTTGATAAAAATAATGTTGATTTTATTGTCCATTGCGCAACAACAGGAGGTGTGAGAGGCTTTGCGGATTCCGAAACTTGTGAAAGTGATAATTTAGCCATGGTAAAAAATCTTTTGGAATGTAAAACAAAAGATACAAAAATTATAGCTTTTGGTTCCGGAGCCGCTTATTCTAAAGATCGTGATTTGCATAAAATAAAAGAGTTTATGCTGGGCGATGTTACTCCAAAAGACCTGTACGGACGGTCGAAAATGAAAATTGCAAAACTTGCGGCATCGAGAAATGATATGCTTTGTCTCAATATATTTGCCTGTTACGGAAAATATGAAAAAGAAACAAGATTTCCTACCTATGCAATTATTCAAAATTTAAAAAAAAATACAATTGAAATTAACAGGAATGTAATATTTGATTATCTTTACATAAAAGATCTTTGTAAAATTATTAACATATTTATGCAAAAATTTCCAAAAAACAGGGTAATAAATGTGACTCCTTCAAAAAGTATATCACTTTTCGAAATTGCTGAAATTGTAAATAATATCAGCGATTATAAAGTTCCGGTAGTATTTAAAAATCCCGGCATGAATTTTGAATATACAGGCAGCAACACAGTTTTGCTGGAAGAAATTCCCGGTTTCGAATTTACGCCGCTAAATAAGGGTTTAAAAGAGTTATATATGTATTGTAAAAATTTATTACAGCATTGCTAAAAATTAACAAAAAATTTTATTGACAAATTTATAGCTAACAGTACGGGTATAGATAAGAAAGAATGCATCATGCAACATGTTAACAATAATGGTTACAAACCGTCTTTTTATGGTAAACTGCAATTTACAAGACGTGCCGGCGAAATTTTAAAAGAAAAAGTCGAAAATTTATTATTACCGGGACAAAAAGATAAGATTCTTGAACAATATGATACCTTTATAAGAAAGGTAGTTAATTCAAACTTTGATGTTAATGTAGCAGAATTGCCGGAAGAACAACTGGTGGCAAATGTTTGTATGCGTGGCAGCGAGGATGTTATTGCTTATTCAATTCACAGAAACGGTATTTTAACTAAGCTGGGACTGGAAAATCCTATAAAATTTATGTTAGAAGCACTGGAAAAAGCTAAAAAAAACTTAAAAAGAAAATCTGAATAAAAATATTCTGCAGTGAGTTAAAACTATATAACATTTTATCAAGCAGTCAGAGCAAAAAGTTAAGGCAGAGCATAATCTAAAATGAAGCTTGTGAACCTGTCTTTGTAAGGTATATCCGAAGACCGGTGGCTGTTGACTAAACAGGATAAGATAAAAAACCGGAGATTATTCTCCGGTGGTAATTATCGTTAACAAATGAATTTTTGATTTTTTACATTATTCCCGTGAAACAGGAATAATGTAAAAAATACTAAATAAATATACTAGCCTGCAATTAGTGTCAATGCAAGAGAAGGCAATGCATTTGCCTGTACCAGCAGAGTTGCTGAAGTTTGTCTTAGAATCTGCTGTTTTGTATATTCAGCTGATTCTTCCGCAATATCTGCGTCCATAATTGTTGATTTTGCGGCTGTTGCGTTTTCTATTGTTGTTGTCAAAGAGCCTGCTGCTGCATCTAACCTGTTCTGGATTGCACCGATTGTTGCTTTTCTTGTGTTTACATCGTTTATTGCATCATCGATGTCATCAATATAAGCTGCTGCCTGATCCGGATTCTTGAATGTTGTTTCCACTGTTGTTGCATCCAACCCGAGACCAGCTGCTGCACTCATTGAAGCAAATACTGATGCATCTACTCTGATACAGTTTGCCGCTGCATCTGCATTTGCACCAACCTGCAGTCTCAAACCGTTTGTTGCCAGATCACCGCCTGAAAGTAATTTCAAACCGTTAAATTCTGCTGATACCGCAATTCTGTCGATTTCAGCCAGACGGGCTTTTACTTCATCAGACATTGCCTTTTGTGAATCTGCATCATAAACACCGTTTGATGCCTGTACGGTAAGGTCTCTGATACGGTTAAGGTTGTCTAAGATAACGTCTAAGTTGCCTTCGACTGTACTTAAAACGTTGTTTCCTGTTTCGATGTTAGACTGTGCTATTTTTGAACCGCCTATAAGCTTGTTCAGGTTAGTTGCTACGTACAACCCTGCTGCATCATCTTTAGCATTGTTTATTTTATAACCTGTTGACATTCTTTCCAGTGATGTACTCATTGAATTTGATGCATTGTTTAAATTATTTTGAGTCTTCAAAGAAGACATGTTTGTGTTAACGACAATCGCCATTGTATTAACTCCTTTCGCATATCCTATAAATTAACTTCCCTGTACGGTATTCTTATAATAAAGTATGTAAAGTTGTATTTTAATTCTAATTTAGTTTGAGATCTCTGCAACTAAAGTATAAAAAATGAATAAAAATACTAAAATTTATAAACTTTTGTATAAAAAATACTACTTTTATATAATAAAATCCTGATACATACGGATATAAACAAAAGTACACGCAAACATATTCATTACATTGTGTTACTAAAACATCTTTTAAACGGCAATTTTTTATATTCAGCGCATTAATATAAATACTATGAAAATAAAAACTCAAAGAACAATATTAAAACAAAAACGTAATAAAATTCAGCAAAGACCATTTGTTTCCCGTGATATAGCAAGGGGATATGTACAAATGGCAGAATATGAAAGACCTGTTACATTAAAAAAAGCATTGTATGATATCCGCAGAAATCCGGAAATTAATCAGGGAATTGCAAGCTGTAAAGAGATTATACAAAGATTTATAGAAGATCTTGGGTTTAGCGGAAATATTTTAAAGAGAAAAGTTGTGAAAATGCTTGCCAGCGGTGCAAGTGCAATTGTTTTTGAAACTGCAGACGGAAAAGTTATCAAAATTACAGACGGAAATCACATACCATTTAACAGACCTTTGCAAGATTTTGATGTTCCTGTATTCCGAAAAGGGAAAAGCGGAAAAACATTTTTTTATATAGAAGAAAAATTGTTTCAAAATAACTTGCCCGATTTTTTTGTAGATATTATAAAAGAAATGATAAAATCTGCTGGATTTGTCCCTGTAGATCTTTATGATACAGATGTGCACCAGATTGGAATATCTGCAAAAAACCACAAATTATATCTGCTCGATGCGGAATGCGCCAGATACAAAAATATTTTACATGCTATATTTGATAAAATTTTTAGACTTTCAAGAAGAAAATAAGGTTTTGTTTTCGATAATAAAAAAGCTGTATTTTGATTAAATACAGCCTTTTATTTCTAATCCGGTGTCGCAGGTGCCGGCTTTCTTGAAATTCCTTCCCGCTCGCTGCAGCCGCTGACTACGCTACGCTGCCGTCAGCTTTGCACCTCGCTCCCCGGGTTTCACCCGTCCGGAATTCCGCTTCTTGAAATCAGACGTTCGGGAAAAGCGTGGTTTTCCCTCACAAGGGGCGTTCCCTCATTTCATTCGGTCAGCCCCGTCTGATTCCGCCTCTTGAAATCAGACGCTGCGGAAAACTCATCGTTTTCCTTCGCTCTGGCACTGGGTGCTGCGCACACGGCGTGCCAGTCTGATTCCGCTGACTGCAGCACCTGCTCATCTTTTCAATATAAAATAATTATTATACTGCATGCAAAAACTTCGCTTTTGACTTAGCGCTTTTCATAAATATGACATTTAGTCATATTTTATTCGGCAGAGTCTCTCTGAAACGTGTCACAGGCACCTTTCGCACAGATTTCCCTCTCACAAAACAATTCACCGGATTGTTTTGTTCGGCAGAGTCTTATCACGAATTTTTCTCGGGCAATTAACAAATAACTATTTTATAAAGGGAATGTAAAAAGGATATTTGTATACAGAGCCTTTATTACCTGAATTGAATGCCATTATTACCATAATGATATTAAATAAACTCAAAACAAAACATAGTATTGTTCCGACAACGGGAATAAAGCAAATCACAAAACATATTATCATTAGTGTTAATTCAAAATTTAATGTATTAACAACAATACTTTTTGCAGGGTCTGCAAGTTTATCTTTTTGTATAAGATAAATAATAAGTGGTGCAATAAAACCCAGAATGATGGCGCCCAGTGTAGAAACAGCGATACTCATTTTTTCATCAGACATCATAAATCTCCTTCATATTAATAACAGGTATATTTTATCAATATTTGTCGATATTATTTTCAATCATTCGGATGAATTAATTTACATACATTTACCCATCCATCCGGGACAGAATATTTTTCAAGGTCGGGTATACTCAATTCAATAGCACTGTTAGCACTGCCGCACGCCGGAAATACCGTATTGAATCTTTTCAAAGATTCATCAAGATACACTTTGACACCTTCATTAACAGCAAAAGGACAAACACCGCCTACTGCGTGTCCTGTTAGATTTTCTACTTCTTCAAATTTCAGCATTTTTGCTTTTGTATGAAAAGTTGATTTGTATTTTGCATTATCAATCTTTACATCACCTGCAGTTACAATAAGCACCGGTTTTTCTTCTACAAGAAAAGATAGTGTTTTTGCTATCCTTGCTTCCTCACACCCCAGAGCTTTAGCTGCTAGTTCAACAGTGGCGCTTGAAACATCGAATTCCATTACCTTATTTTCAAGTCCCATGGTTTTAAAAAATTCTTTTACTTTTTCTAAAGACATAAATACCTGCTACCATTTTTCGTTATGAATTCTATCCTCATGATACCTTTCTGGACGGGGGGCTTCAGGTTCATTAGGACAGCCCATTGTTATAATACTAAAAGGCTCAATATTTTCAGGAAGACTAAAATACTCTTTTACTTTTTCAGTGATAGCATTCCACGGATACAAACCCAGCCAGCAAGAACCAAGATTAAAAGACTTTGCTGCCAGCAAAATATTTTCTGTAGCAGCAGCACAATCGGAAACATACAACCCGTCAACAGGTTCAAATTTTTTATCTGAACATACAACAACAGCGACAGGAGCCTTTTCCAACGGCTTCCCGAATGGATGTATATTTTTTAAATCCAAAAGCGTATTTTGATTTTTTACAACAATAAAATGGAAAGGCATTTTTTTAGCAGCATAAGGAGCGTACATCCCGGCTTTTAAAATCTGTTCCAAAATAGTTTCGGAAACAGGTTCTTGTTTATACTTTCTGACTGTTCTTCTGTCCAAAATAACTTTAAGCATATAATCTCCTTCTGAATTTTATCAGTCAATATCAATAGGTGAGCGGTTAATTGACTCTATTGCGGCTCTTGCATTTTTCACAAGTTCGTCTGACACATTAGGAATTACTGTTAACTGACGAAGCACGTCAATAGTCCGTTTAAAACATCTTACCACATCACCTTCACCGGAAGGTATCTGCTCCATAAGATCTTCCCATTCACCGCCGTTGACCCAGTATTCTATCAAAGGTGAATAGTATGAATTTATATACATAGGCGTTTCTATTTCAAAATCACGCTGAACAATAGCTATTCTTCTGCGGATATCTTTTATCCTGTTCAGGGCTTTTCTTGTTCCCTTGCTTATCGGAATTTCCGGATATACTTCTGTTCTAAGGTCTTCTGTCGTAATTGCACAAATCACGGAAGCAAGCTCGTCAATTTTTAAAGTATCTAAAATTCCGCTAAAGATTATTTCTGACAGGAACAACTCGTTTTCCGCTCTGATAGCGGCTGTTGTCATACCTTTTTCGTTGGGATAATTGTTTTCAATATAACCCATTTTTTTCAGCACTCCGGCGTGGTTTAAGAATATTCTCCAGTAGACATCTTTTTGATATTCAATATTCTTTTCAAGCTTCATTGCACGTTTTTGGTATCTGTCCAGGAGTTCATTTTCTTTTGCATGTTTTCTGTACAGTTTGCAGTTGTCACAGCCAAAAGCCTGAACCTTGTGTAAAAGCTGTTTCGTTTTATATTCAAAATCCTTCACATACTCAACGTTTTGAGGATTTTTTTTGTTCATTTGTTTTCTCAAAACTTTTGAAGTTTTTCTTTGCTCAACATAAGTATTTTTCAGTTTAATATATTCAAACATATCTTTTGTCGAATGGCCAAAAGGACATTTAAACTCTTTTATTTCACCTATTACTTTGTTTAGCTCCTCTTGTTGTTTTATCAAGGGAGTGAGTCTTGTTGTAGAAGTGTAATAGCCAAAACTCTTTAAAATCAACTCTTTTGCTTCATCAAGAGTAAAACGCTGCAGCAAATTCAAAACCATGGAATAAGTCGGAGTAAAACGGCTTTCTAACGGGTTTGCATCGCTTTTTACAAGCTCTGCAACCTCTTCCGGTGACTGAAAAGCAGTGCCGACAATCGTAACATAACCGATTTCGTCCATTCCTCTTCTGCCGGCACGTCCTGACATCTGCAAAAACTCGCTAGGGGTAAGCATTCTGTGACCTGAATCCGTACGTTTTGATACAGCAGAAATTACAGTGGAGCGGGCGGGCATGTTTATGCCTGCAGCAAGAGTTTCTGTTGCAAAAACTACCTTTATAAGCCCTTTTTGAAAAAGTTTTTCAACTAACACCTTCCATCCCGGCAGCAGACCGGCATGGTGCGAGGCAACCCCGCACAACACGTATTCAAGATGCTTGTTATTGTACAGGTACGGGTTCTCTGCAAGATACTCGTCCACGATTTTTTTGATTTCTTTTTGCTCTTCCGGTGTTGTGAGGCATAACCCTGCGCATTTTTCCATTTGCTCATCGCATTTTTTGCGGGAAAACGTAAAATAAATTGCAGGCAGCATATTTTTCTTATGCAATACGGAGACTACATCTTTTGCGACCTGTCGTTGCGGCATTTTACCCTTGCGACCGAAATACTTTGCTTTGGACTCGGGCTTGATTTTTTTGTTCAAGCGGCCTTCCGGCGTAAAAAGAGGAAGGATATCATTGGGTTTTGAAGAATCATAGTAATAGTATCGTAAAGGTACAGGTCTAAAATCCGTATAAACAAGCTCTGTCCTTGAATGAACAGTGTTTATCCAGTCTGTAAGCTGCTGGGAGTTTGCAACTGTTGCAGAAAGAGCTATAATCTGTACATTTGTCGGGCAGTAGATAATACTCTCTTCCCACACAGTGCCTCTTTGCTCATCATTCATATAGTGAACTTCATCCAGTACTACGTATCTGACTTCTTTCAGGTTATCAGACACAGAGCCAAAGTTTGTGCCGTAGAGCATGTTTCTGAAAACTTCCGTTGTCATTACGACAATCTGTGCATTACGGTTTATAGAGGTATCGCCGGTTAGTAGTCCTACTTTTTCTTCTCCGTATTTTTGTGAAAAATCATTGTATTTCTGGTTAGAAAGAGCTTTTAGCGGTGTTGTATAAAAGATTCTTGTTCCTTCTTTAAGAGCTTTGTGTATTGCCATCTGTGCAATACAGGTTTTGCCTGCACCTGTCGGGGCGCAAACAACAACACTTTTACCGTTGTTTATATGAAACAGGGCTTCTTCTTGAAAATCATCTAATTTAAAACTGAATCCGTAATCATTGTTATCTTTTTCAAATTTTTCTTCCGGCATTGATTTATCCTATTTTTGCTCTTATATATATAATACTCCAAACAGGAGGCACCTGAACCGGTTTTATATATGAAAATTAGTTTTAATTTGCATCTGTACAGGATATTCCTGTTAGAACCTAATATGGTATAGCGGCAAATGTCTGAGTGGGACCTCGCTTGTAGGAGTGGTACACGGAGTGCGAGTGGCGCCGAGTCTAGCATTTTACGGAAGTGACCCCATGCGCTTGTTGACTGTGCCGGACTTATTGTTAAATATTGAACTTGCTTATTGCACAGGTTCAACAAGTAGTCGGAGTCAGTTGACAATATGAAAAATCTTTTTATATTTCAAGATGAGGAAATTATGATGTTTTAAATAACGTTGTAAAACCCTTATTTTTTTTGTACCATTTAAACAAGAACACAAGGAAAAAGAGGATTATAAAATTGTTAAGAGCAGGGATTGTAGGGCTGCCTAATGTAGGTAAATCAACTTTATTCAATGCATTGACTTCAACAGCAAATGCACAGAGCGCAAATTATCCGTTTTGCACAATTGAGCCTAATATCGGTGTTGTTTCGGTACCTGATGAGCGTTTGGCTGTGTTACAGCCAATGGTAAAAGCTGCTAAGATTGTACCGACCGCAATAGAGTTTGTGGATATTGCAGGACTTGTAAAAGGAGCAAGCAAAGGAGAAGGACTGGGAAATCAATTTCTGGCAAATATAAGAGAAACAGATGCGATTATAGAAGTAGTAAGGTGTTTTGATGACCCGAATACAATCCATGTTACAGGTAAAGTTGATCCTATAGATGATATTGAAACAATAAATACAGAACTGGCTCTTGCCGATATGGCAAGTCTGGAAAAAAGGCAGCAAAGACTATCTAAAGTTGCAAAAACAGGAGACAAAGAGGCAATTGCAGAGTTGGCTGTAGTCGAAAAATTGTTAAAACTCCTTGAAGACGGAAAATTTATAAATGTAAAAGATCATTTTGACGAAGATGAACAGCATTTCATAAAATTTATGCATCTTATGACAACAAAACCTGTTATTTATGCAGCGAATGTGTCTGAAACCGATCTTGCAACCGGAAATGATTATGTAAATAGGGTAAAAGAATATGCAAAAACACACAATGCTGATGTTGTAGTAATTTCTGCAAAAATTGAAGCTGAACTGTCGGAACTCGGAGAAGAAGAGAAAAAAGACTACCTGGCAGAACTTGGTGTAGAAAATTCCGGTATTGAGAGAATGATAAAATCAGTTTACAGTCTTTTAGATTTAAGAACCTTCATTACCGCAGGAGAAATGGAAGTAAAAGCATGGACTATTCCTGCGGGTGCAAAAGCACCTCAGGCAGCGGGTGTAATCCATACGGATTTTGAAAAAGGCTTTATCAGAGCTGAAGTTACAGGATATGATGATTTTGTTGCCTGCGGGTCTTATGCTGCTGCAAAAGACAAAGGGTTGACACGTCTTGAAGGTAAAGATTATGTTGTTCAAGACGGTGATATTGTTCATTTCAGATTTGCGGTTTAATAATTTAGAAAATTTTTCTGAATTATAGACACCGCTATGTTCTTCTTATTTGATTAACTTTAAAAAGAAATAAAATCTCTGTAGAATGTAACTTGAAGCATTTATTTTCATATTTTATAAATTAGGGATTTATATTGCAGTTTACACTAAAAAGGTTAAAATCGTCGAGTTGAACTTGTTTGACTGCTTTTGCCACTCTGCCGAACAAAAGTTGACTAAATGTCAAGTTTTATGAGAGGGAGTTGATTTCATGCAAAATGTCCGGTTGCCTAATGGGTTATAGCACCTGCAAGATTCCGAAATAACTTCAAAATGACATTATGGTTATATTTTGAGCATATTTTGTGTAAAGTTGTATATAAGTCCCATAAATTAATACTGGAAATTTAAAATTGTTCTGGTAGAATAATTTTACAGTCTAAAGTGGAGCTGTGCATGCCGTTGTGATGAACTGACCGTAGCGTAAGCGGAGAAAACTTCAAATTAAAAGCTACCAATTTCATCACAGCAGATTGAAAACAGAATATAACTTGCCGTTGTGATGAA
>CALVCQ010000002.1 GCA_944326115.1 Candidatus Gastranaerophilales bacterium
AAGTACCCGAAGATCATCAGGCTAATATATTTACACAAAAGCCGCAGGAGCTGCAGCAGTCTGTGGAGACCTCATCAAATGCAGCACAGGGAAAAGTCTCTGACACTCCGGAGGCAGTACAGGAAATAAATGGTGATAATACAGGCAAATCAAGTGTTATCGGAAGATTGTATGATAATGCAGTTCACACGGGAAGAAAAATTATTGCCGGTTTTTCTTCAACAAAAAAATTATTAAATGCAAGCAATCGAGAGGCTCACTTAAAATTATTATCAAGCCTAAATGATGTTAATGGTAAACCTAAATTCACAAAAACAGAGATAAACAGAATATTGGATAATTTGCCAAAAGATATTGATGTTAAAGGTAGAGACATGTATGCTCTGATGACTTTACCGGAGATATCCGTAGATAATGCAATAGCAATATTGTCAAAAATTGATAGTCCTGAAAAACTAGAAGTTTTAAATATTCTAACTGATATCGATGGTCGTGTTTGGCATTTTTTACACAAAATACCAAATCCTCCTGATAATGAATTAAATTCTTTTGAAATAGAAAACATATTAGAAAATTTAAAGGATAGCAAAGTTTCTTATATGGATATATTATTCAAAAAAGCTATTGATTGTTCATACAAATTTGAGGGCAATGCATCATTATCTTCTTTCTTAAATTCCGTGAGCTATTATATAAAAACCGATGAACAGAAGGAAGCATTCTTTGTAATTTCAAATACAGTAAATCCTGCCGATGATGACTTACAAATGCATTACAATGACTTATTTGACATAATTCGAAAAATCTCAAACAAACAAGACTTGCAGATTTTAGAAGATTCTTTTTATAACGCAGACAGATTCGATTGTGCAAAGATTACATTCCAAAATATTATGAAAAGTTCGGATGAAGATAAGCAATTCTTAAGTTCGGTTCTTCGTACCTTAAGAAAAAATGATACGAGACCAACTACATACCAAGTTTATCAACTCATAAATGATCTTTCATCTGGCAAGAATAATACAAATATAACTAATCAGATGATACTTAATATGGTTGAAAATAAAGTTGAGGTAACAGATATTTCAACATTAGTCCAAATTTCTAATGCTGACCCGTCCCATCTTATATATGAAAGATTAAATAATGGGAAATTTGATTATGATTTGGGGGCTCTTGCAGAAATTAAATATGATAATGATTTTCAAAAACAAGCCTTTTCTATTTTGCTTGATGCAAACAGCGGAAATAGATTTGAAGCTCTTGCAATAAAGGATATTATAGAAAATATAAAAGACGAAAATTCCATAAATTTATTAAATAAACTATTGCAAAATAAGAAAATTGGAACTCACGCAATAATCGAATCATTACGGTCAGGTAAAGTTATTGAACAACCATCAGGCAAACTTAGAAGTTCTGATGGTGCTGCAGATAGAAAAGTTATGGAACAACAGATTTTAGAAATGCTTGGTCTAAACAAATCAGATTCTTGTACGGATGGTAGCAACAACTCAATTACTGATTATATGGATAATTTGGTTAAATTAAATACTGCATCACCAAAACGATTTAAAAAGATGGTAGACAGCGGCTTATTCGATTTAATAAAAGAAGGCAAAATTGATGCGAGTATCCTCAAAAATTTAGATGATAATACATTCCTTTCAAATAGAACATTAAGTGATATAAGAAAAATTCGAGACGGTGAACCTCTAATTAAAACACTTTCTTCTCAAACTGATTTGACAGATATTTCAAAACATGTTGCAAATGGCGATGTTTGTGAGCTAAATGGTAAACTATATGTAAACGAGAATGGCACTGCAACTGAAATTAAATTGTCTAAAGAAAAATTTGAAGAATTATTCCCTACGCTCACAAGAGTAAGTTTTAAACAGGGATCGTTGGGTGATTGCTGGTTCGTAAGCACATTGGACAACTTTATGGATTTACCAAATGGCAGAACTTCATTATATAAATTATTTGAGCAACAGGGTGATGATATATTAATAAAATTCCCAAATGGAACTAATCCTATAAAATTTGAAGGCGGCAAAGTTTTAGATGCAAATGGCAAGCAAATTCAAGGTTTATCACAAAATGAACTTCCAACAGGAATCAGAATGATTGAACAAGCGTATGCAATTCATAGATATAGAAGATATGATGATTATGCACCTGTAACAGATATAGCTGCTCATGCAACGAATGTTCCCGCCTTAATGAAGGAACTAATAGGCGGTTGGCAATATCATGCTGTTAATGAAATTTTAGGAGATTATACTGCATCTGTTGATTCCTATGGAGTTAATTTACAAAACAGAAATAAAATGAAAGAATATATTCAACAGTATGCAAATGATGAAAATGTATTAACATTCTTTGCAACAAAGGATATTCCGGGAGGTGATTCTAATATGATTGCCGAAAAATATGATTTGGCAGGCGGACATGCATATTCAATAAAAGGCTATGATGAAACGACCGGTATGGTATATATTACAAATCCATGGCATACTTCAGTTATTACAGAAGTTCCTTTGTATGAACTTATAAAATACATAGACGATGTAAATTTTGCACATTTCAATAAAAAAAGGGTATAATAATGATTAAGATGAACAACGCAGCAGAAAGTTTTTTTAACAGATTACAACAACAGATAGAAAAAGCAGAATTAGAAAATAAACCCATTCAGGGACTTGTAAAACAACAAATAAAATTATTACAAGAGGCTCATGATGAATTTATATCTACGGCAAAAAGCAAAGGATATGATTTATTAAATCCACAAGTTGGTGAAATTGAAATTCGTCAGTATTCCGCAATGAAACAACTCGCTCAGAAAATCGGCTTGCCTGTTGAAGAATATGACGAACTAATAAAGAGTGTAAAAATAAGAGTCTTTGGCGAAGAAAATTATAAAAGATTTTTTGAAAATAACAAATAGCTTGACACTATTGTTTATATAAGTTTTTCCGGGCTTGTTTTTGATTGCACTATATGTCTATCTGTACATTAGGATTAAAAAAGTTATACACGGCTTTTGCCGCACGTTTGTGGATTTTTTCGCACAAAGTTTCAAAATCAGCCTGAGAGATTTTTTTGATATCCTTAAATTCTTTGATAAGTATTTCTTTGTTTGCCTTAGAAAGTCCTTTTATTTCATCCAGCACTGATTCTGTTGCTTTTTTGCCTCTGAGTTTTCTGTGATAAGTGATTGCAAATCTGTGAGCTTCGTCTCGTATTCTCTGAAAAAAGTATAAAGCAGGTGAATTTATAGGGAAGACTACAGGTTTTGATTCATGCGGTTTAAAAACTTCTTCAAGTTTTTTAGCCAGAGATACAACATCCGGATTAAAATTGTGCGCATTAAAAATTTCCAGAACTGATGACAGCTGTCCTTTACCGCCGTCAATAATTATCAAATCCGGCTCGGGTAAGGATTCGGATAATTTGCCGAAGTATCTTCTTTCAACAACCTCCTGCAAAGATTTAAAGTCATCGGGCTTGGATTCAGTTGAACGTACTTTAAATTTTCTGTAACGGGATTTTTTAGGCATTCCATTTTCAAAAGTAACCATTGAAGCAACTGTATTTGTACCCTGAATATGAGAAATATCAAAACATTCCACAATATAAGGAAATTTTCTCAAATTTAGTTTTTCCTGAATATATGAACCCACTTCGTTATAATCCCGCTGGATTTCGGTCAGTTTTTCCAGTTTAACTTTTTCAAAATAGAATTTTGCGTTTTTCTGTGCAAGATTTAAAAGCTCAATATTGCGTTTTGTCGGAGAATCCGTTATTTTTACTTTCTTTTGAGCCTGTGAAGCCAGCCACTGTGTATAAAGTTCTTTGTCTTCTTTCTCAAGCAGCCCGGGAAGGACAATTGCAGAAGGAATTTCAGATTCAGATGCCATTGTATAATATTCTTTTAAAAATGTTGTCAATACTTCGTAATCGCCTGACAGATTGAGGTTTGAAAACTGGAAGTCTTTTTTATCGGTAAGTCTTCCCTGCCGAATCTGGAGCAGAGATATAACAAAAAGGTTTCCTTCGTTATATATTCCGACAATATCCTGATTTATATTTGTATTTTCAAATACAACCTTCTGATGTTCCATTGTTTTTTGAACATCAAGCCAGCTGTCACGGTATCGTGCGGCTTTTTCAAAATCTTCTTTAGCAGCAAATTTTTCCATTTCCTTTTTTAGGGCATCAACAAGCTCTTTTTGTTTACCCGTCAGAAAAAGCTCTACATTTTTCAAAACTTGTTTGTATTCCTCCGGTGTAACAAGTCTCTGACAGGGTGCCATACATCTGCCTATATGGTAATACAGGCATGGACGGTCTTTGAACTTCGGGTTTTTGCATTGTTTTAGGGGAAAAAGTTTTTTTATCAAATCAAGAGTGGCATACATTGCTCTTGAATCTGTATATGGACCGAAATATTTTCCTTTAATCTTATTTTTGTTAGCTTTTCTTGCAACAATTACTCTGGGATATTCTTCTTCCGTAATTACAAAATAAGGAAATTTCTTGTCATCCTTTAACAAAACATTGTATTTTGGCTTGTGTTTTTTTATAAGATGCGACTCGAGAATAAGCGCTTCGACTTCGCTGTCAGTTACAATAAACTGGATTTTAGCGATTTGCGGCACCATAACACGGAGTTTCGGTGAATCATGGTGTTTGTTAAAATAGCTGTAAACACGCTTTTTAAGATTTTTTGCTTTTCCCACATAGATAATTTCACCGTCTTTATCAAAATACTGATAAGATCCGCTCAACTCAGGTATTACAGCAAGAGTCTGTTTTACTTCTTTTGGCAAATTGGAACACTGTGTAGACATAATAATAGTATAGCATAATGAATATACACAAAAATGAACCGTATTTGAGTTTTATGAAAAAAATAAAGAATTGTAACAATATTTTTTTTATCTGAAAAAATTTTTAATAAAGGTTTTTATTATAATTAGAAAGTAATAATTCAGGTATTATTGTGTCAGGAATATCATCAAATTATCAAATTCACCATATCCCCCGTACCAATCAAAGCGCAGGGGCAAAAATTGCTGAAATAAAAATGGAAATTTCAAAAATAAAGCAGCAAGCCAGAGCAGGACTGATATCACTGGAAGAAGCACAGCAGAAAATTGCCAAGCTTGAAGCGAAATTAGTCCGGCTGGAAAGCAATCCGTCAGAAGACGATAAACAATTTGTACCACTGCCTGTTGATTCAGCTTCAAATAGCGAGGTAAAACCGCTGGAGAACAGCGAGAAATCTCATAATGAAAACAGCAATGAAAACACCGATACGCAGCAAAGACAAGATTCTAGTAACGCATATTTTGAAGCGCAATCAATTAATAACAGAATTTTTCATCAGGTATAAAAATTTTATACACATGTATAATGTCTTACCAGTCGATATTGTTAACTATTGAATCATAAGCAGCCTGAGCGTCTGTGCTCGAAATAACTTTTATCTGTCGTTTAGGTCCGTTAATAATGCATGCATTCTGAGAACAATTCTGGAATAGAAAGTTTTGTATACAATCAGTAGTTCCGGGAGTCTGGCATACGACAGCCGTACTGGAGCCCTGCGGATCAGGGTAGTAATAATATTTTGTTCTTAAATCAGTATTTTGTGCCATAAGATTTTGAAGATTTTGCAAAAAATTTCTTGATTCGGCACAAGAACCCGGATAAGCATAATAAATAACCTTTTTATCAGCATAAAGAACATTTGCAAGCTTATCTGTTCTCACTGTATTGTCGACAACATTTTTTGGAATGTCAAAAGCCATGGGAATATTTTTTATTTTTAATAACCTAAATCCCTGAATTCTGCTAAAATTTGGATTTTTCCTCATATAATCAATATTGCTCGTAAATAAAGAGATAAAGATAAATATCATCGCAGCAATAAGTATAATGCCGGTATACGGACTTTCTACTTCGTCATCGTTATTACGATAGACTCTTTCATTATCGTTTTCTTCTTCTAATAAATCAGGTGTCATCTCTTACTCCGAAGACAAATACTTTTGTATAATTTAACACTTTTTTTGTTTTTATTCAATTGTAATAATTTCTTTACTTTATGATTTTAATTTACCATGACTAAAATTTTTTTATGGTAGAGTTGTTGTGTGTGCCTTTGGTAGTGACAGGTAAAATTTGTACACAAAACAAAACTATATGTGAAAGGGATTAAGATGAGTAAATTCAATTTATTAGCATACATTCTGCCGCCTGAGGAAAAAGTTTTTTATACTCTTTTTGAAGAAAGCGCACAGGTTTGTCATGATGTAGCAAATCTTTATAAGGAAATTGTAACTGCAACGCTAACAGAAGACCATGTGATTAATGCAAAAAGATTGAAACACAAAAGCAATGACCTTTTAAAAGAAACATTGCATCAATTGAATGTTACCTTAATTACACCAATTGACAGAGAAGATATTCAGGCTATTGCATCTTTGTTGAATAAGATTACAAAAAGAATAGTTAAAGCTTCTTTAAATTTAAAAGTTTACAGACTTGAAAATTTTACAGAAAACATGAAAAAACAGGCAGAAACTCTTTACAGAGCAACAGAGGAATTAAAAATTATTATCCATAACTTTAAAAAATCAAGTTCAATAAAAGAAATGACAGAAACAAACCTGAAAATGAAAGAAATAGAATCCCACGGGGATGAAATCCACTATCACGCCATAGACGAACTGTTTTCAGGAAAATATGATGCTTTAACTGTTATAAAACTGAGAGATATCCACAAAGATATCGAAAATGCACTGGATAGCTGTTTTTCTGTATCTGATGCGGTTGTTAACGTTGTATTAAAACAATCATAGTGTTGTTAAAGCAGGATTGAGGGAAAGAAAAAGAATATGACAGTTTCTATAATATTGCTTGTACTGGTAGTCGGCGGAGCGCTTGTATTTGAATATATAAACGGCTTTCATGATGCTGCAAATGCTATTGCAACAGTCGTTTCAACAAAAGTACTAACTCCCCGTCAGGCGGTTATCTACGGTGCGGCACTGGAGTTTACCGGAGCACTTACAGGCACACACGTTGCAAAAACAATAGGCGCAGGCATTGTAGACCCTTCGACAATAACTTTACATGTAATATTCTGTGCCTTGTGTGCGGCAATTATATGGAATTTGATTACCTGGTTTTTCGGACTTCCGTCGAGTTCTTCCCATGCCTTAATAGGCGGGCTTATAGGTGCTTCCGTAGTAAATGCCGGCTGGGGCTGCGTAAGATTTATGGAACTTGTTGACAAAGTAGTTGCACCGATGTTTATGGCACCTGTTATCGGATTTGTTACAGGGCTTATTGTAATGGCTGTTTTGCTCAGAATTTTTTACAAAGCAAACCCTGACAAAGTAAACAGACGATTCAGAAGATGCCAGATATTTTCAGCAGGGTTGATGGCATTGAGCCACGGCTCCAACGATGCTCAAAAAACAATGGGTATAATTACACTGGCGCTTTTAGCCGGCGGTATTGTAAAACACAATGCGCAGGGCAGTTTTGACATCCCTGTTTATGTAATTTTAGCCTGTGCTACGGTAATGAGTCTGGGTGTAATGTCAGGCGGATGGAAAATTATCCGCACAATGGGCAGCAAAATTATTAAACTGAAACCGATAAACGGTTTTGCTGCAGAAACCTCAGCCGCATCAATAATCCTTGCTGCATCGCATTTTGGAGTTCCTTTAAGCACAACCCACGTAATCTCTACAGCAATAATGGGTGTTGGTACTACGTACAAAGCACATGCCGTAAAATGGGGAGTTATCGGCAATATTGTCTGGGCTTGGGTTTTGACGATACCTATCTGTATAATAATTTCAAGTACAATATATTTTCTTTACAGAGCTTTTATTATTAATTAAAAATTTTTTAAAATTGCTTTTTATTTAAATTTAAAAATTAGCAAAAAAATTTTTTATTTGTTTTTATCCTAAAAAAGGCGATATAAAATATGCAGATAACAACAAATAATAGAATTTCTTTTTCCGGACTAATACCAATTAAAAATCACAAAGGTCCTTTATTAAAATTAGATAAAAACGAAGCGGAAAGAATTTCTGTTCTGCAGGAAAATATTGTACAATTAGAATGTGAGATATATAATTTTTCAAAATATTATACCGGAAGAAGATTGAGCTCTGATGAAATTGATTATTATTCGGATAAAATGTATAAAATCGAAACACAATTAAAATATTTAAGAAGGCTCATTAAAGATATAAAAACTAACAGATACAGACAGCAAATAGCAGAAGAAATAAAATGAATATTAAAAAATAATATATTAAACGGATTTAAAATTTTTGATTATTTATATTATTAAAATATGAAAAAGATTAAGGTACAATCAAGAACCCCCTTTATTTGTTTAATATTATTTACCGTAGTTTTAATTACCATAGCATTCTTTATTTTAAAAAGCGTGTGGTTTGATAACGATCTAAGTTTCCGGCTGCGAAGCGACAGTATTGTATGCGTTTATGCTATTTTTGCTTTCCTGCCGTTTTTATATAATTCCCTAAAAGATAATAAGGAATATGTGAGTGATATTATAATTAAAGATAACAATCTTTTTCTTGTATATAAAGTAAAAAACAAAACAATAAGAAAAGAGAAAATATTTTTAGATGATATAAAAAAATTTGAAATATATGCAAACTTATATCAAGTTCCTTTGGGCAAATCAAAAATATTAAAAGCTGAAATTACTACCAGAATAACAAAGAACAATGAAGAAGTTGTAATGTTTAATAACAACTCCGATGTAAAAATTTTGGGCTGTGTTTATCAATACATATTAGATATTCAAAAAATTTCTTCTGTTTTACCGGGTTTCAAAATTCATCTTAAGGGTCGAGACGAATATGCAATAGCAAACATAAATTATTTTCAAAAATTCAAAAAAAAACTGCCGCTTTGGTATAGAATTAAACACCAGTTCAAATTAATGCAGAAGTATGAAAAAATAACTTTAGCTGTTGCATTTTTAATGTTTATAGTATTCTGTATACTTTTTACATATTTTTCATTCGGCTGATTTACCATTTGCCGTAATGTATTTTTTGTTTTGCACAGTATTTAACCTGTTCAATTGAAACATTATTCGCAGCGGGATAGCCTAGGCCTATGTAGCACGGCAGCAAATAGTCGTCAGGTGCACCGACTGTCTTTGCGGCGTTTATCCCCTCATCTGCGACAGGAATTCTCATCGAACAGGCTAGTCCTTCCGCTGTCGCAGACAGAAAAATATTTTCTATCACGCACCATATAGAAGATAAAGGGTTTAATGAGCTTACGGAAGAAGGATGCATTACTGCAGAATTAGCCTTAAAAAACGGCAATATTATATGAGAAGCGCTGAACAGCATAGAGTACTGTTTTGGCATTGCATCCGCATACATTTTTTGCTGGGGAGTTCCGTCTGTAAGTATTTGTTTTAGAATTTCAAGCTGCGGTTTTACACCGTTTTTTATAAATTGAAGCGCTTTTTCTTTATCGTTTTTCATATTGTCAACTGACTCCGACTACTTGTTGAACCTGTGCAATAAGCAAGTTCAATATTTAACAATAAGTCCGGCACAGTCAACAAGCGCATGGGGTCACTTCCGTAAAATGCTAGACTCGGCGCCACTCGCACTCCGTGTACCACTCCTACAAGCGAGGTCCCACTCAGACATTTTCTCCTCAAGTATTACAAACTCCCAGTTTCTTAAATGATCGTGAGTTGGGGCTTGCAGCCCGGCATTTATAATTTTTTCAACAATATCAGCAGAAACTTTTCTGTCTTCAAAATCTCTTGTTATGTGTCTTCTGTATATTGCGTCGTATAATTCTATTGTCTTTTCCTCCGGTTATTTATTTTTTATATTGTAACATGTCTGGAATTATAAAAAATAAAAGGCTGCAGGAGAAAGATTAGCAGCCTTCACCAAAGGTGAATTATGGTATTGGTCTAATGAAAGTTTTTATTAATATTGTTAGCTTAAACTAACTATATTACAAGAGTATGCTAAAACTAACAATTTGTCAAGCATTTATTAATACAAATATTTAACCGACAGGCTATGAGAATTTTTATGATTTTCAAATAAGCTTTCTTATGTGTATAAAATTTTGAAAATCGGGGATTATGAAAAAATTCTTGATATTTATATTTATAAATCTGATAAATTTATTGCCTGCTTTTTGCGAAGATTATGATGAGCTTATATGGGATTACCATCCGGATAAGTTTCTTGAAACAATAAAAGACGGCAAAGGGCTTTATGACGAAAAAACACAAAAAGATCTGGATAACCAAATAAAAGAGAGATTACACATTACCTTGCTGCCTATAGATCTGGAAACATGTATTTATGTTGCTATGAAAAATAATTACGACATAAAAATTGCCGGTACCCAAACGGAAGAAACAAAATGGAACTATGCAAACTCATACGCTGACTTACTTCCGGATATCTATTACGGATACAGAATACAGGCGCTAACCGGTGAATTTTTAGTCGGCAACATCTTACCGAGAGTTATCAGGCAAAATCCTATCTATAACGGCATAACCATTGATTATCCGATAGGCAACGGCAGCACATTTTTTACCATTGCAAGTTCAAAAAATTTATATAAAGCGCAAAAGCATAAATATCAATACACGCAAAGCGAGCTTCTTTTAAAAACAACAAACTATTACTATGATCTTTTGGAAGCAAAATTCAATATAGAAGTATTATTGTCAAATTTAAGAGACCGGCATGAACAGTTAAAGCTCATGATAGCAAGATATCATATAGGTATAGGTTCGAAATATGATATTCTAAGAGCAGAAGCCCAGTATGCGGATGCCAAACAAGAACTTATAAGTGCACTTAATTCTCTCAGACTGCAGCAGTCAAAACTGGCAAATGTTATGGGAATAGAGGTTACATTAACGTTGTATCCTTTTGAAACAGGGGCTAGACCAAGAGAGCTTGTAGCAAAGACAAACAGTATAGACTGTCTTTACAATGTTGCATTGCAATCAAGAGAAGACATTAAAGCCAAAAGAGCTGAAATTCGTTCTCTGATAAATTTGAAAAACAGAAATTATACGGATTTTGCACCATATATAGAACTTACTTACGAGTTTGCAAAAGTAGGTGTTACAGGAAATACCAGTCTTAGCCCGAATCACACCTGGAGCCTTAATGCTGTCTTGCCTCTCGGAAAAAAACTCGGGGTAGATACACTTACTCAAAAAAATGCCGATCTTGCAAAAGTAAAGACTGCGAGATTTGAACTTACAAATTTAGAACGCAGTGTGAAAGAAAATATAGTAAGCTCGTATTACAGTTCAAAAACAGCTCTGGAAAGAATCGAAGCTAACAAAAAGCAGGTGGAATCCGCTGATGAAGGCTTAAAATTCTCGCTTGTCGGTTTTGATGTCGGGCAAAATACATTTATAGATGTTTTGACCTCTCAAACTGAAAAAACCAGGGCACGACAACAGCTTATCCAATCTATAATAGAATATAACAAGGCTCAAACACAGCTGCTTTTTGACACAGGTATAATAAGTCCCAAAACAATTCTGTTAAATTATAAAGGAATGAAAAGTTATATTAAAAAATAATGTCATATATAGATGCTTATTGCGCCCTTTAGCTGAGAGGAAGTCACTGTCTTATAATCCTGTATTTTATCTTCTCCGTAATAAGAATCAGGTTTTATTGTAGATTTTGTTTTGCTTTTGTCTATACAGTTAACTACTTCGCTTACTGTGTCTTCTGACAGGTTATCTATAAACTGAACAATAGCTATTGTTTGAGCTGTTTCCATCCCGTACATTTCAGCAAGTTCCGATGAAATATTTAAATTTCCTTCATTTAATAATTGCTTTAATGCAGGACTTTTTGAGAGTGTTTGTGCAACTGAAAACTTTATTGCACCCACAAAATCAGACTGTGTAATATAATCACCGTCTGAAGATAAATTTCCGAATTTATTTAAAACAGTAGACACAAGAACATAAGCATTTTTTTGTGTCATATTTTCATTTTCGAGAAGTGTTTTTAAATTATTCAATCCCTCTTTGCTTAATCCGTTATCATTTGCACCGGTCAGCAACGACAATGATTGGTACACAAGCTGTGATATAGATTGCATTGCATTTTGCATCTGTTTAAATGCTGACAGCACAGAACTGTCTGACACAGCAGATGCATTTATATGTGTATTTTTATTTATATTTATAGAATCTATTGAATTAATCACTACAACCCTTGTAACAAATTACTGATAAAATAATCAAAAACTTATATAATAAAATATTGCCCTAATAATAAATTTTTCATTTAATTATTAGGGTAATATTTACAATTATTTACTTTTTATAAAATTTAATCGCCTTCGATACTCAAGCTGATTCTTCGGTCGTCGGGATTGAATCTTATAATTGTTGTCTGAATTTTGTCTCCTGCAGAAAGTATGCAGCTGTTTTTGTTCTGGTATTCAACGACTTCATTATTAGGAAGAAGCGCTTCCACACCCGGGAATACTTCAACAAATGCACCGAAGTGTTTGATTCTGGTAACGTTTCCTTCAACTTTATCCCCTTCTTTAATTTTATTTTTTGCTTCTATCCAGGGATCTGCCTCCAGATTTTTTAAACTGAGACTTACACGTTGTTTATCGTGGTCAATACCTATAATTTCAACTTTAATAGTGTCTGCAACTTTTAGAATATCCGACGGATGATCAACCCATCTCCAGGACATTTGAGACAAAGGCAGCAATCCGTCCATTCCGCCTATATCGATAAATGCACCAAAATCAGTGATTCTTACAACTTCACCTTCTACAACCTGTCCGACTTCTAGATTGGTAAACATATTTTCTTTTGTTTCTTCAAGCGCATCGGAATAAACCTTTTTATTAGACAATATAAAGTTATTTTGCGCAGGATCAATAGACAGAATCTTCAATTCAATTTTTTCTCCGACAATACTGTCTGTATCTTTTGCTCTTAAATGACTGGATGGAACAAAACCTCTGACACCTTTTACTTCTACAAGTATACCGCCTTTTACAACAGAAACAACAGTTCCTTCTACAGTTGCATCTTCTTCTTTTAGTACTTCAAGCTCTTTCCACGCATAAGCCATTGCAACTTTTTTATAAGAAAGCATAAACTTGCCGTCTTCATCCTCTTCTCTTATTATTAAAAACTCGTATACCTGACCTTTTTCAAGCGTCTCACTTACTGTTTTTGATGTATCTACCCGTGCTTCTCTGTCTGGACAAACAGCAGAAGTTTTTGCTCCTATATCTACAATAACGCCTTCGGAATCATAACCACAGACAATACCTTTTACCAGATCACCTTTTTGAAATTTATAATCATACTGTGTCATTAATGACTCAAATTCGTCATCGGTGTAAGCTTTAGCGACCATTAGTTTTCTCCATTAAATAATATCCTCATTTTCACTATCCTTTATAATATTAAATTTATATGAATTTTGTCAAATAAAAAATTATCAAACTTTAATAAATCTCAATGTTTGAGGCTAATTTTTTTTGTATAAATATTGGTTACTACTACACAAAATTTTCTGAAATTCGGAAATATTAAAAAAATTAATTTCTGTATCCTATGCCTGCTCTGTATCCGGAAATAAAATACATTAACGGCAAAGCCGGTTCTATCCATTTAAATCCTGATAAAACTCCGGCAGTTGCAATATCATCTGCATGCAGTGCAATATCCGTTAATTCAGGATGCCGTTCATCATATATGCTTTTATGCGATATATTTTTCCCTTTGTTAAATATCGGGTCAATAATTTTTTGGCTCATTTTATTTGCAATATAACTTCCGCCGATGATTCCTGTAGAAGCAATGCCGCTTATAATCACGAGCATTTTTTTTGCCGGTGAAAGCGGTTTTATTTTTCCTGATTTTTGCAGACCTTCCGCTATAAACAATGCTGCGCAGGCTCCGACATTGCATAAAAATATATTTGCAAAATATTGATAAAACCCTTCTTTTATTTTATTGGCGATAGATTTTTTTGAACATTCAGAGATAACTTTATCGGCTGCTATTCCGCCAAGTACTCCTCCGGTAACAGGAATAGCACCTAAAAGAGACAATCGTCCTATCTCAGAAAAAATATCTCTTGCTTTTAAGTTTTTAGGTTCAGGCAAAATTGTATTAAACAGAACTTTTTTATTTTTATCCTCAGGCAAAATTTTTGTCAGGCAGTCAATCTCTGCCGGCGAAAGCGGCTTGTTTTTTGCTTTGTTTAAAAGCAGCAAAACTTTTTCATTTTCGGGTTTTGTTTGAGAAATGTATGCGGTGATAGAATCTGTCTGTTTTTTGATAATATCTTTTTTTGATGAAATCGGAAGCAAAGCCGGAATAATTTGCTTTTGTGGAATATTGAAAAAATTTTTACCTAGTTTGAAATTTATTTCTCTGGTTTTTATTCCTCTTGCTCCTATCCATGAAGCAGCTATAGCGGCAGCGGTAATTATAGAATTTTTCAGTACGATTTTCTTTTTTTTGTTATTACTTTTATTTTTTACGGATTTATATGTGTCATAAATACCGTAAACACAGCCGGCTCCTACTAACAATATCGGCATTCTTTTTTCAATTTTATTTAATACCAAAGGCTGGTCAACGTATTGTGCAATAGATTTAATATTCATTATATTTCCTTTAAATACAATAAGTTAGTCATGACTAACTTATATAAAAAAATAATAATTGTCAATACGATAATGTTGTAGTTCGGTTTTACATAACTTTACATACAGTATGTTTTTTTTAAAGTTTTTTGATTATGTGCCGATAAGATAAATATAACAGCCAGAATTAATATCAGTTACACACATAAAAAACAACAGGGATGAATATGGATTTTTACAACGAAGAAAATAATGAATACGAAAGACAGACGGAAATACAGAACAATCTTATCAGATTGATTAAAGTTCTTGATGAATGTTTGGAAAATATTGACAGTTTTTATTGTTATACATTGAAAAAACAAATGCTTGCAGGTTCAAACCAGAACTAACATCAGCTTTTGGCTGCCCTGTCTTTTCTTCTTATCTTGTTTTAACTATAATTTTTGTAGATTAAGATTTACAAAGGTGAAGTATGTTAAAACAATATATTACTGATGTTACAGTACAGGCAATAAAAGAAGCTCTTAAAAACAAAAAACTCGGAGAAATGAGCTGTGAACAAGAATATACTTTAAATGCAGAAACCCCGAAAAACGAAGAATTCGGTGATTTTGCTGTTAATGTTTCTTCTTTAGCCAGATATGCCAAAATGGCACCCCCTGCAATTGCGCATGCTGTAGCCGAATTTATAAATATTAATGATATAGAGGTAAATACTGTTGCAGGTTTTATAAATTTTAAACTTGGTAAATCATTTTTAAATACCGTAGTAAAAGACATAATGAACTTGAAAAACGAATACGGTTCAAACAATTTTGGAGAAGGACAAAAAGTCATACTTGAATATGTATCAGCTAATCCTACAGGACCTTTTCATATAGGGCACGGACGCTGGGCAGCAATGGGAAGTGCGCTTGCTAATTTATTAAAATTTGCCGGATACAATGTTTATCAGGAGTTTTATATAAATGATGCCGGCAATCAGATTAAAAATCTCGGACGTTCTCTTCATGTACGAGTATTGCAGGAAATCGGTGAAAAGATTGATTTTCCTTCCGATGAAACACAAAGGAAGTCATTCTACCCGGGAGAATATCTTGTTCCTGTTGCAAAAGAGTTTGTAAAAGACAATCCGGAGTTTGTAAAAACGCTGACTAAAGATTTAACAAACGAACAGCTCGAAATTCTAAGCGGTTATGCAAAACAAAAAATGCTTGAAGCGCAAAAAACGCTGTTGAATAAATTTCATACTCATTTTGACAATTTTTATTCTGAGACGGATTTGCACAAATCCGGTAAGGTTGAACAATGTCTGAAAAAGCTTGAAGAAAAAGGTATGTTGTATGAAAAAGACGGCGCATTGTGGTTTAAGTCATCAATGTTTGGCGACGATCAGGACAGGGTACTAAAAAAAACAGACGGTTCAAATACATATTTGACTGCAGATATTGCCTATCATCACGATAAGATACACAGAGGCTTTGATAAACTTATAAATATCTGGGGTGCCGATCATCACGGATATGTAGCAAGAATGAAAGCTTCAATAGAGGCACTTGGCGACAATCCTGATAAACTGGAGGTTCTGCTGGGACAGCTTGTCAATATAGTATTAAACGGCGAAGCAATGCGTATGGGCAAACGCAAAAACATGGTCACACTGGAGGATTTGATAGACGAAGTCGGCGTCGATGCAACAAGATACTGGATGATAATAAGAAGTATTGATACAACTCTGGATTTTGATATAGAACTTGCTAAATCAAAAACTGATGACAATCCGATATTCTATGTTCAATATGCACATGCAAGAGCCTGTTCAATACTTAGAAACGCCAAAACAGAACGTATAAACATAGAAACTAAAGAGAAAACTGCTCCGATTTTTGAAGAAAAAGAATTAGATGATGCAATAATGAATGCGGATTTGAATCTTTTATGGACAACAGAAGATGAAAAATCCTGTATTTCTGCAAAAAAATTAATATTAAAATTAGAAGAATTTAATTTTATAATCTTTATGGCTGCGAAAAACAGAGCACCGTATTTAATATGCAAATATTTGCAGGAGCTTGCAGGGAGCTTCCATCAGTTCTATACTTTTTCAAGAGTATTGACGGAAGACAAAAAACTTACAGCAGCGAGACTTTCTCTTGTAAAATCAGTTTCTATCGTAATAAAAACAGCATTGGATTTGCTTGCTGTGGATGCTCCTGAGCGAATGTAATTACATATAGCCGCAACAAATCAAATACTTTATAAAATAGTGTGCTATAAAAATCATATTAAATTTATAAAAAAGTAATTTGCTTTGTACCAGACAAACCTGAAACGAAAATAAAAAGAAATAACAGGAAATTTATAAATGCCATTTACAAGTAATGAAAAATTAAATATTAGAGAACAACAGGAGCAAAAAGAGCTGAATGAACTCAGCCCTTTTGCCGCAAAAAGTGTTCTGTCAAAAGGGAGAGCAAAAGAAGAAGAAAAATGTCCTCTGCGTACAGAGTACCAGCGAGACAGAGACAGAATAATACATTCAAAGGCATTTCGCCGTTTGAAGCATAAAACACAAGTTTTCTTTTCTCCGACAAATGACCATTTCAGAACACGAATGACGCACACATTAGAGGTTTCTCAAATTGCAAGAACAATTACACGTGCATTAAATTTAAATGAAGATTTGGCGGAAGCAATTGCACTCGGACATGATCTGGGGCATACGCCTTTCGGGCACAGCGGCGAAGACGTATTAAACGAGATTATGGATTCCGGTTTCCGACATGCACAACATTCGGTAAGAGTGGCAACAATTATTGAAGATCTTAATCTTACAAAAGAAACCCTTGACGGAATATTGTATCATTCAGGCTCTTTAAAGAAAGAAAGTCAGGCATACACGCTGGAAGGGAAAATTGTTAAGCTATCCGATAAGATTGCATACATAAATCATGATATTGATGACGCAATGAGAGCCGGTATTATAAAAGAAACAGATCTTCCTCATGATTGTATTAAATATTTCTCTGTTGACAGGAGCGAACGTATAACAAAGATGGTTATGGATATTGTACAAAACTCCATGGGCAAAGATCATATCTGTATGTCGGATGATGCGTTTTACCATATTGATAAATTAAGAACATGGATGTTTAAAAATGTTTATACCAATTCTCTTGCAAAAAAAGAAGAGTCAAAGGTAAAAGGCGTTGTATACGGATTGTTCAATCATTATGAGGCATTTTTAAAGCAGAAACTGCCTAACCTGAACGAAGAAGAGATAAAAAGAACGGTTTGCGATTATATTGCAGGTATGACTGATCGCTATGCCATTCAAAAATATAAAGAATTCTACATACCCCAATCACTTCAAAACATTTCCAATGATGATTTTTTGTTTACTCTGGCAAAAATCAATAATCACAGCATTCAATTGACTGTTATATAAAAGATTTTGATTTGATTACAGGTCAATAAAGACTGTCAGAGCGGGACTCACCTGGAGCTGCGGGCATCCATAATTATTTTCATATTGTCAACTGACTCCGACTACTTGTTGAACCTGTGCAATAAGCAAGTTCAATATTTAACAATAAGTCCGGCACAGTCAACAAGCGCATGGGGTCACTTCCGTAAAATGCTAGACTCGGCGCCACTCGCACTCCGTGTACCACTCCTACAAGCGAGGTCCCACTCAGACAATATCAAACACGTTATCAAACAGGTTATAAAAAAGCTGCCCCTAAAGAATGTTACAAAAATTTACACACCTCTGAAAGCCTGATATAATCTCTTATAGGATAGGATAGGATAGGATTTTTTTCACTTTTTTCATTTAAGTATTTATAAATTATGCCGATTAGTTCCATGTAATGTGTAAGTAATAGAAAGGTGTTTGTATGGGCAAGCTTAAAGTCGGCGAAGGTCAAAAATTTGATGCAACTCAAGTTTCTGCGGAAGGACTTTCTGCGCAGGAAATAGCAGAGATAATCAAAAAAAATAATAAATTTATAAATATTTATAACGCATATAATACTGACGGGAAAGAGGGGTTGACCCAAATTGAACTGGCTGCTGCCATGGATGATTTTTTGAAAACTTCCGGCGATGACAATAAGATTTCCAGAAGAGACTTCAATAAAATGGCGGAAGAGTTTAACAGAACTCACGGGCTTTCCGGTGATAAAAAAGTAAGCGGCGGAGATTTAAAAGGATTTTTTAAGTCTGTAATAGAAGTAACAAGAAATGACGAAAAAGTTTCCACACAGCAGGTTCTGGATGAGCAAAACCGGCGTTATGAACAAATGTTGAAAGAAATGCAAGAAGATATGCAAGCACGTGAACGTCAGCAGGAAATTGACCAAAATGCATTCAATAGTGCAAAAGAGAAATTTGACGAAGTTAAGGAGACAATTGATATTGATGAAATACCAAAAGAAACACAGCAAGAACAGCAGGATGAACAAGAAGTTGCAAGACTGAAAGAACTGCAGACGCCTAAGGACTATACCGTACAATTGAACGATTCTTTCAGAGGATTGATTAAAAAATCTCTCAAATCTCAAGATATAGAGATTACAGAGGAGAATATGAATAAAGCAATAAAAGAGTTTAAAAAGAATAATCCCAATGCTGTACACAGCCAGAACGGTGTTGAATACCTCTATGCGGGCGCTGTTGTAAAAATTGCGGGAAATCTTACAAATAAAAACAATGCTGACGATGTAATAAAATCTTATCAAGAAGCAATTGGCGGTAATAGTAGCAGACATGAGACTCCCAATGAAAAGAAAACTCCAGCTGAGCAGGAACCGGTTGTTAAAGAAAATCCTCCTGCTGTCACAAATCCTGAACCCAGAGTCTATCATGTAGCTGACGCTGATCCAACTACGGGAAAATTTAATAATGCGGATTTTGTTTTATTTAACGATAGTGTTATGACTAAATATGACCCTGGTAAAAAAGGCTATGTAGCGTATACAGGGCTACGTGATGGTAAATATTATGAAAACGGGAAAACAATTCAACTTGCTCAAAAGAAACTTGTTGACTATGATAAGGAAAAATTTGGAAAAAATTATAATACGCCTGAATACAGAAAATATTACACGTATAGCTATTATAATAATAATAGCACCGCAACATTAACTCCAGCGCAGGAAGACCCGACCTATGATTCCAATGTTCAAATTAAGATAGGCAGCAAAACTTTTGAATTGGAAAGAAAACTTACTGTAAATTTGGCAGGCTCCAGCTATGATTATAATGACTTTATAGAAGATTTTGTTGATACAGAGACAGGCACAATCAGTGCCAAAGAAATTTCTAATGACAGTTATTTCTTAACCTCCGGTAAGGAAAGATACAATGTTACCATAGACAAGGAAACAGGCGCTCTTATGGTAGAGATTAACGGTAAAAAGGTCGATTTAAATGACCTTATGACAGGCAAGGCGACAATATAACGTTATAATTTTTGTTAAAAAAGAATATTGCAACTAAAAAGGCAGGGTGTATTTTTAACTCCCTGCTTTTTTAGTTTTCAAATTGTTTAACTGATTAAAACTGAGGCGCTCTGGTTTGTGCCATGCACAGGATAGCCTCAATAAGTCTATTACTGAATAATTTTATTTTATCTTTTAGAAATCTGCCTGTGTTTCAACAAAATATTCTCTCGGATGTTTGCAAAACGGACAGTTTTTGGGCGGTTCTGTTCCTTGAAATCTATAGCCGCACTTTGTACATTCCCATAATACGCTATCTTCTTTTTTTAAAAGTGTTTTTGTTTCTATATCCTTAATAAGGGTGTTGTATCTTGTCATGTGCATTTTTTCTATTGTTCTTATTGTTTCAAACAGAGATGCTATTTTGTCAAAACCTTCTTCCCTTGCTTCGTCTGCAAATTTTGCGTACATATCTTGCCATTCATAATTTTCGGTTTCAGATGCTGTTTTAAGATTATCTATTGTTTTGGGTATTTTTCCTCCGTTAAGAAGTCTGAACCAGATTTTACCGTGTTCTTCTTCATTGCAAGCCGTCTCATCAAAGATGTCAGCAATATGGATGTATCCCTCTTTTCTAGCCTGTTTGGAGAAAAAAGCATATTTATTTCTTGCCTGTGATTCACCGCAAAAAGCCTCCTTTAAATTCTTTTCCGTTCTTGTACCTGATAAACTTTTGTTAATAAAATTAGAAAAATCATCTTCATCAGTAATGCTCATCTATTACTCCTTTCCTGATTTGTTATTTTTTTTTAACATAAATTACCGCTTTATCTTTAATACTTAAAGGCTAATACAATACGGCTAATTTTTTATATATTTATTAAATAAAAAAGCCTCTGTCTAAAAGACAGAGGCTTTTTGTGTTTATACTTTATAAATTAATTATCACCGACTGTAAAGTCAGGAGCGCCGAACATACCCTCAATCTCTTCCAAAATAGCGGAAGGTTTGCGTGCATTGTTCTTTTGAGCTGCTCTTCTTTGCGCTTCTTTGTCTTTTTCTTCAGAAGCGTGAGTCAAATGATAGTAACCTGTACCGGCAGGAATCAATCTACCGATGATTACGTTTTCTTTCAACCCTCTCAAAAGGTCTTTCTTACCGTCTACAGCAGCTTCTGTAAGGATTCTTGTAGTTTCCTGGAAGGAAGCCGCAGAGATAAAGCTTTCTGTGTTCAAAGAAGCTTTTGTAATACCGAGCAGTACCGGTTCGTATGTAGCCGGCTGTCCGCCTGCTTCTTCAACAGCTTTATTTTCGATTTCAAGTGATTGAATTTCAATCAACTCACCCGGCAAGAGTTTTGTATCGCCTGATTCAACAACTTTTACCTTCTTAGTCATCTGACGAACAATAATTTCTACGTGTTTATCAGCAATTTCTACACCCTGTGAGCGATAAACTCTTTGTACTTCGTCCACAAGATACTGCTGAGCAGCTTCAATACCGTTCAATCTGATAACGTCATGCGGGTTCAAAGGACCGCTTGTTAACGGCTGACCAACATGAATCTGTTGTTTATCCTGAACAATGATGTTGGAATCAATAGGATATTTGATTTCAGTTCTGCCGTTTTCATTTACCAGATATAATCTCGGTACATCATCTTCGATTTCGATTTCAGCAACTGCATCAAACTCTGCAAGAATAGCAGAATCTTTAGGCTTACGGCCTTCGAGCAATTCTTCTACTCTCGGAAGACCCTGTACGATGTCGCCGGTTTTTTGTCTTTCAAATACAAGGTTTGCAAGCATATCGCCTCTGAGTACCAGAGAACCGGAATCTACCTGTAACATTGTACCGGGGCTGATTAAGTACGGACGACCGATTCTTATTACAACGGAATCTTTATTAACTGCAACTACCTGACCTGATGTCGGAGTAGTTTCGCCGCTTTCAGATATTACGCCGTCACGTCTTACAAAATCGCCTTCTTTAACAACTGGTTTTGTTTTAAGTTTAACAGTCTGCTCTACGTTATCAGAGATAAGAAGCAGTCTTCTTAAATCCTCTTTGTCTGATTTAATACTTGCAACACCGTCATTTACTGCAAGAACCTGAGTTTTTGCAACAGGCTCTTTCGGAGCAATCACCTGTCCGTTTTCAACAAGAAGTTCTGTTTGAAGAGAAGATTTATTTGTCCCTTCAACTTCACGTCTTACGATTAATGTTTCGAGAACAACGACCTTGAGTTCGTTCTCATCTTTCATTTCAACCATACCTTTGAGATGACTCAAGTATCCCTGCATTTGAAGGACTAAACTTGTTCTTGTAAGTGTAGAACCATCAAGGTTTCTAACTCTTGCACCGTCTTTGTACTGCAATTGTGTAACAGGAACAATGCTTATTGCCTCATCTGTACTTTCAAACTCAATACTTACAGATTTCGGTTTGATATCAAACTGCTGTACAGGTCTTACAAGAATCTGGATAGGTTTGTTGTCCATAGATTCTTCATCTAGAGAAGTTACATCAATTTCTTCATCCAGATCATCTATTTCAAGATTATCATTTTCTGACTCAAGAATTGTTACGATAGAAGTTTGTTTTGCTTTAATCTTAGGAGCAATTGTTGTACCGGCTTCAACTACTTCACCTTCTTCTACCTTCAAATCACCGATAGAATCAAGTGTATAAATTTCACCCGGTCTTACAACAACCTCGTGAATAATATCGTTAAATTCTTTGATTTCAACAATACCGTCAATGTGAGTATAAAGATCTTTTACAACCTCAGTACCTGCAGTAACGAATGTATTGTTTTCAACCATTTTCAACGTTACATCTTTGTTAATCTGGTGAACTTCTTCAGGAATAAAGATTACAGAACCGGGCTTTGTAATAATTTGATTTTCATCAACTTCAATACCCTGATATCTGATTTCACCTGAAGATTGAACAGCATACTCGTCATCAATCAACTCGGCAATAATCATACCGTTTTCAACTGTTGTATCAGCAGGAGACTTAACAATGTATTTTTCGCCTGTTGAGTCAACTGTCCAGAATTGTTCTTTTTTAGTAGTTTCAAAAGTAGCATTTGACGGAGCAATAGAAGCGATAACGATTGTCAATTCTTTACCCTGAACAATCTTTTTAATCTTTTTGCCGTCAAATTTAACTTCTTCAACAACCAAATTGTCACCGACTCTCACTTCACCGCCGTGTTCAGATGAAATGTGAGTCTCTGCAAGTTTTTCACCTGTTTTAATTTTCTGACCGTCTTTAACAAGAATCTTAGAACCGCCGGGAAGGTTGTAAACGTCGCCGCCTAAAACCCATACAATACCGTTTTTGTTTGCGGTTCTTGAGATGTTACCCTGTCTGTCTTTCTTTTCATCAGCAACAAAGTCTTCAAAGAATACTTCACCTGACAAATCAGAGTTAATATCTTTTGTAGCTTTTTCCGTCAAACGGCTGCCGTCACCGGATGAAGCGGGCTCAAACTCGGCAATCTGGTCGCCTTTTTTGAGTTTCATACCGTTTACGACAAACATTTTTGCGCCTGTCGGAATGTGATATTTTCTGGTCATTTTAGCGCCTTTTAATTCAAGGTCGCCTTCTTGAATATTGACCTGTACGATATCACCGTGACGAGTTCTCATTTCTTTTGTTCTGAGTTTAGAAATAATTTCACCGTCAATATCTGCATCAATGTGCTTCATAGCACCGGAACCTTTGAATACACCGCCTGTGTGGAATGTTCTCATTGTAAGCTGTGTACCGGGTTCACCGATTGACTGAGCAGCGATAATACCGATAGCCTCGCCTGTATCTACCATTTTTTGAGTAGTCATTGCCCAGCCGTAGCACTTGCGGCATACACCGTATTCCAAAGCGCAAGTCAATGCGGAACGAACTTTGAGTTCGTGGAGTTCGATTGCATCAATTTTCTTGATGTCATCTCTATCCATTGTTGTACCTGCTTTTACAAGTACGTTGCCGTCTGCGTCTTTGATATCTTCTGCTATTGTTCTTCCCAAAAGTCTTTCTTTTAAAGGAACAACAATTTTTTCGCCATCTCTGATATCAGTCATTGTGATTGATTTTGTAGTATGACAGTCATCTTCTCTGATGATAACGTCCTGTGCTACGTCAACAAGACGTCTTGTTAAGTAACCCGAGTCGGCTGTTTTTAACGCTGTATCTACAAGCCCCTTACGTGCGCCGTATGAGGAGATGATGTATTCTGTAACAGACAAACCTTCTTTAAAGTTTGATTTAATAGGCAAGTCGATGATTTGCCCCTGTGCGTCTGCCATCAAACCACGCATACCAACAAGCTGTGATACCTGTGATAAGTTACCTCTTGCACCGGAGAATGCCATCATATACACCGGATTTAATCTGTCAAAGTTTTCTACAACCTGCTCTGTCAATTTTGCAGTTGTTTCAGACCAGGTGTCAATTACCTTTGTATATCTTTCTACTTCGGTGATTTCACCTTTTAGATATCTGTTGGTTGATTTTTCGATTTCAGCTTCTGCTTCAGCCAAAAGTTCTTTTTTAACAGGAGGTACGCTCAAATCGCTGATAGATATTGTTGTACCTGATAAAGTAGCATATTTATAACCGAGGTTTTTTAAGCTGTTAGCCAGAGTAGCTGCCTTTGACCCGCCGTATTCCAGATAAACCTGAGCAAGAAGGTTATTCAATGCTTTTTTGTTCACAATCTGGTTTATGAACTCCATTGTTTTTTTATGATGTGGTTGAATTAATGTATCCATTCTTTATATTTCCCTTTAGTTTGTATTTAGTTCTACTGCCAAGGTTTTGTCCTGCACCGAAATTCTTCAATTTCTATGCAAGAGCTTTTCTTACTGTTTCGTTGAAGATAATTCTTCCGACTGTAGTTTCTATTCTTTCGCCTTTTTCATCTCTTACAACGATTTTGTCGTGAAGGTCAATCACTTTAGCTTCGAGAGCTGAAATTGCATCTTCAAAGCTGTAGAAATAACCTTTAACTTCATCATTTCCGTCATGGTTTTTAAGTATTGTCAGATAATACATACCAAGAACCATGTCCTGTGTAGGAGTGATAATAGGTTTACCCGTGGCAGGAGCGAGGATGTTGTTTGTAGCAAGCATCAACATTCTTGCCTCTGTTTGTGCTTCAATTGACAGAGGTACGTGAACAGCCATCTGGTCACCGTCAAAGTCAGCGTTGAAGGCTGTACATACTAACGGGTGAAGCTGAATAGCTCTGCCTTCTACCAGTTTAGGTTCAAATGCCTGAATACCTAATCTGTGAAGAGTCGGGGCACGGTTCAATAATACAGGGTGTCCGTCAATTACCTCTTCTAAGATATCCCATACAACTGGTTCAGAACGTTCAATTTTCTTTTTAGCAGATTTGATGTTCTGTACAAGACCTCTTTCGATTAATTTGTTTACAACAAACGGCTTGAACAGCTCAATAGCCATTTCTTTAGGCAGACCGCACTGGTTTAAGTGCAGGCTCGGACCTACTACGATAACTGAACGACCTGAGTAGTCAACACGTTTACCCAGCAGGTTCTGTCTGAAACGACCCTGTTTACCTTCGATAATGTTAGAAAGTGATTTCAAAGGTCTGTTGTTCGGGCCGACAACAGTTCTGCCTCTTCTGCCGTTATCGATTAATGCATCCACAGCTTCTTGAAGCATACGTTTTTCGTTTCTTACAATGATTTCCGGTGCGCCCATTTCCAATAGTCTTAACAAACGGTTGTTTCTGTTGATTACACGTCTGTACAAATCGTTCAAGTCTGATGTTGCAAAACGTCCGCCGTCTAACTGTACCATAGGTCTTAAGTCAGGCGGTGTAACAGGCAGAACATCCATAATCATCCAGGTAGGTTCTGTGTTTGAAGCAATCAAGGATTCGATAAGTCTTAATCTCTTGATTAATTTTGCTCTCTTTTGAACGGAACCGCCTGCCTGAGCAAGTTCGTTTCTGATTTCTTCAACAAGCTCTGTCATATTGATTTCGCCGAGAAGTTCTTTAATCGCTTCAGCACCGATACCAACTTTAAGAGCAGACTCTTCATTTTCCATGATAAAGTCTTCGTATTCTTCTTCGCTTAAAAGCTGATATTTTTTAAATTCAGAATCAGCAGGATCTATTACAACATAATTGTTAAAATAGATAACCTGTTCCAAATCTTTTAATGACATATCCAAAAGTAATCCTAAGTAAGAAGGAATACCTTTTAAAAACCAGATATGAGAAACAGGAGCAGCCAGCTTGATGTGACCCATTCTGTGTCTTCTTACTTTGGAATCCGTAACCTCAACGCCGCAGCGTTCGCAGATAATACCTTTGTGTCTTACTCTTTTATATTTACCGCAGAAACATTCCCAGTCCTTTGTAGGTCCAAAGATTCTTTCACAGAACAAACCGTCTCTTTCCGGTTTTAAAGTTCTGTAGTTGATTGTTTCCGGTTTTGTAACTTCACCGTATGACCATTTCAGTATACGCTCTGGAGATGCAATACTGATTCGTATATAGTCAAAATAATCTATACTTGTAGACAATGTTTATCTCCTTATTTTATTATTTCTAAATTATATTTTTATATTTTGTCATTCCGAACTGTTTCAGAATCTTTCCAAATTAGAAGATATTTCAAAAGTTGGATAGATGCCGGAGAATATCCGGCATGACAATCCAATTTTATTCTTTAAAAGTAGTCGGTGTTTCAAAGAAGTTGATATTCAACAGCTCTGAATCAATGTCAGACAGTGTTCTTTTTGCAGAAGATTTTCTTAAATCATCCGTGTCTGACATAAGGTCAACTTCTTCACCGCCTTTTTTAGCAACAGTAATATCCAAACCGATGGATTGAAGTTCTCTAACCAGTACTTTAAATGATTCAGGAATACCCGGTCTCGGGATATTGTCACCTTTAACGATTGCTTCATAAGCTCTTGAACGTCCGTTAACGTCATCTGATTTGATTGTTAACATTTCTTGCAGAGTATAAGCAGCACCGTAAGCTTCAAGCGCCCAAACCTCCATCTCACCGAATCTCTGACCGCCAAATTGAGCTTTACCGCCCAAAGGCTGCTGTGTAACAAGTGAGTACGGACCTGTGCTTCTTGCGTGAATTTTATCATCTACAAGGTGAACAAGTTTCAATATATATGTCAAACCAACGGCAACAGGTCTGTCAAACGGTTCACCCGTTCTTCCGTCAATCAATCTGACTTTACCGTCTTCACCTACCCAGTCAACGCCTGTAGCCTTAATACCTTTCAAAAGTTCTTCTTTTGTAACTTTTTCAGACATACCGCCGCCGTACATTTCATCGAATGACGGAGCTTCATAGTACTCTTTATTAAGGTATGCAGCCATACCGAGAAGGTTTTCATAAGTTTGTCCAACGTTCATACGGGAAGGTACACCAAGAGGGTTCAAAACTACATCAACAGGCGTTCCGTCAGGCAAGAATGGCATATCTTCTTTTGGAAGAATTCTTGAAACAATACCTTTGTTACCGTGGCGACCTGAAAGTTTATCACCTACAGATACCTTACGTTTTTGAGCAATGTATACTCTGATAACCGTGTTTGCTCCCGGAGGCAGTTCGTCTCCTTTTTCACGGTCAAATACTTTAACGTCGACTACACGACCGCCTTCACCGTGAGGAACTCTAAGAGAGTTATCTTTTACATCTCTTGCTTTTTCAGCAAAGATTGCTCTTAACAGTTTTTCTTCCGGCGGATGTTCTGATTCACCTTTCGGTGTAACTTTACCTACCAGAATATCGTCAGCATAAACTCTTGCACCGATTCTTACAATACCTCTTTCATCAAGGTGGCGCAATGAATCTTCAGATACATTCGGAACTTCTCTTGTAATTTCTTCAGGTCCGAGTTTTGTCTGACGTGCGTCTATTTCTAATTTTTCAATGTGTACTGATGTGAAGATGTCATCATGAACGCATCTTTCTGAAAGCAAGATAGCATCTTCGTAGTTATAGCCTTCCCATGGCATATAAGCAAGAAGCACGTTCTTACCGAGAGAAAGTTCACCGCAGTGAGTAGAAGCACCGTCTGCAATAACATCACCGGCTTTAACTTCGTCACCGTCTCTTACAATCGGTTTTTGGTTAATGCAGGTATCCTGGTTGCTTCTTACATATTTCATCAGCTGATATCTGTGAAGTTTGTTAGCTTTATCTCTGATATAGATTTCTTCGCCCACAACTTTTTCAACAGTACCGTCAACATCTGATACCACAACCATGCCGGAGTCTTTAGCAGCTCTCTTTTCAAGACCTGTACCAACAACAGGACGATCTGTGATAAGAAGAGGTACTGATTGACGCTGCATGTTAGAACCCATCAATGCACGGTTCGCGTCATCGTGTTCGATAAACGGAATCAACGAAGTAGCAACAGAGAAAATCTGAATCGGAGAAACACCGATGTAGTCTACTCTGTTAGCCTCTGACATTGTAAACTCTGATCTGTAACGAACAGGTACAAACGGGAACTTGATGCTTCTGTCTTCATTCAACTCAAGGTCAGCAGGAGCAATACGCAAGTTATCCTCTTCGTCAGCTGTGAGGTAATGTACTTCGTCAGTAACAACACCGTCTTTAACAGCAAAGAACGGAGATTCGATAAATCCGTAATCGTTAACTTTAGCGTGAGTAGCCAATGAACCGATAAGACCGGCGTTCGGACCTTCAGGAGTTTCAACGGGACAGATACGTCCGTAGTGAGAAGGGTGAATATCACGAACAGCGAACCCTGCTCTTTCTCTAACAAGACCGCCGGGTCCTAAAGCTGAAATACGTCTTTTGTGAGTAAGTTCAGCTAACGGGTTAATCTGGTCCATGAACTGTGACAGCTGTGAAGAACCAAAGAACTCTTTTAATGAAGCAACTAACGGTTTAGTGTTCAAAAGATTCAACGGGGTCAAAGTGTCAGAATCTTGCAGAGTCATTCTTTCTTTAACGATTCTTTCGATTCTTGAAAGACCTACTCTAAACTGGTTCTGCAGCAACTCACCAACGGAGCGGATTCTTCTGTTTCCGAGGTGGTCAATATCGTCTACGGAACCTTCGTCATAAGTCAGGTTAATTAAGTATTCGATAGAAGCCACCAAATCCTGAACAGTGATTGTTCTTTGAGTTTCAGGAAGGTTAAGCCCCAGTTTTTTATTCAATTTGTAACGACCTACACGACCGATATCGTATTTCTTTTCATCAAAGAAACGTGCTTCCAGTATAGAACGTCCGCCTGCAGCAGAAGCAGGATCGCCCGGTCTTAATTTCTTATAAATTTCAATTAAAGCATCATCTGTAGTTTCTGTTGTATCTTTATCAAGAGTCTTTTTCAGGAATTCTGCGTGTGTAAACAGAGTTTCCATCTCAGAAACAGTAATACCCAATGCTTTAAGTAAAGTTGTTGCAAGGATTTTTCTGTTTTTATCAATCTTAACGTAGATAACATCGTTTGCATCAGTTTCGATTTTTAACCATGCACCTCTGTTAGGAATCAAAGTGGCATTGTACAAACGTTTACCGGTAGGAGATATTTCACGTTTAAAATATACACCCGGTGAACGTACAATTTGTGAAACGATTACACGTTCAGCACCGTTTACAATAAAAGTACCCTTGTCAGTCATTGTCGGAATATCACCGATATAGACTTCCTGCTCTTTTATTTCACCTGTGTCACGGTTTACAAGTCTGACCATAACACGGAGCTGTTTTGCATAAGTAGCATCGTGGATACGTGCTTCTTCGATAGTATACTTCGGATTATCAAAAGTATAGTTAGGAAGGAAGTGCAGTTCCAAACGACCTGTATAGTCTTTTATAGGAGAAAACGAAAGTAACTCCTCCTTTAATCCTTCTTTTAAAAACCATTCAAAAGAATTCTTTTGAACTTCAATAAGATCAGGTAAATCATCCAATCTGGTACTTGGAATACCCATTGGTGTTACTCTGGTTGCTTGATTTGTTGTCGACATTATTTACCTCGCTAAATGTGGCGTACTACATTGTTTCTTGTGTAAACTGTTGTTATTAAATTTTCGGGCATAGCCGAGCCCAACGCCCCGCTATTTATAAATATTTGTAATTACAATACTTTTTTACTTATATCTAACCATTCTACTATCTTATTCACTAAAACATGCCCGTCAAGAAAAAACAGATCTTTTTAATTTTTAATGAAATATTTTTTTACAATACTAAACAAAATTGTTACATTTAAATAAAAATATCAGCTATAATTGGAAAATTTTGTCAAGTGCTGCATCTTATTCAGTTATTATTATAAAAATTATTTCTTGAATCAAAATATACTGCTAATTAAAATAATCTTATGTCCAAAATCTACAAAAAATATATGAAAAGATGTATTGCATTAGCCAAAAAAGGAGAAGGCAAAGTATCGCCGAATCCTCTGGTCGGTGCTATAATCCTCGATAAAAAAGGAAATATTGCAGGATTCGGCTGGCATAAAAAGTTCGGGAAAGCCCATGCTGAAGTTAATGCGGTAAAAATGGCAGATTATAACAAAATCGATATTGAAGGCGGCACAATAATAGTAAGTCTTGAGCCTTGTTCTCATTACGGAAAAACACCGCCATGTTCTGATTTGATTATAGAAAGAGGAATAAAAAAAGCCGTTATAGGTTGTGTTGACCCGAATCCGCTTGTATCCGGCAGAGGAATAGAAAAGCTTACAAATGCAGGGATTGAAGTTATTCAGGGGATTCTTGAAAAAGAGTGCAAATCCCTAAATGAAATATTTATAAAAAACCAAATTGACAAAACACCATTTATTGCAATAAAAACAGCGGTGACTCTCGACGGAAAAATTGCCTCAAAAACAGGTTCATCAAAATGGATTACCGGTGAAAAAGCACGAAATTATGTTCAAAGATTGAGAAACAAATATGATGCAATACTGACAGGTTCGGGCACGGTTATTGCTGACAATCCTTCTCTCACCTGCAGAATGAAAAACGGAATCAATCCGGTCAGGGTAATAATAGACTCAAAAGCAGTTTGCGGTTCTGATTCAAAAGTGTTTAATGACGACGGAACAAGAGTTTTCTGGATTGTTTCTGAAAACATCGATGCTGAACATGAAAATAAAAATGTCGAAGTAATAAAATGTCCTCTTAATAAAAAATCCGGAAAGATTGATTTAAATTATCTTATACAACTGCTTTATGAAAAGGGAATAAGAAGCATTCTGGTTGAAGCGGGAGGAAAATTAAACGGTGCAATTATAAAACAAGGTCTTGCCGATAAACTTTATCAATTTTGTGCACCAAAAATACTTGGCGACAAAGAAGGCATAAACTTTACGGAAGGATTTGATATAAATGATATCAATGATTGTATAAAACTAAAAATTAAACGTGTAAAAAAGTTTGATCCCGATGTTTTGATAGAAGCTTCCTTTGTAAAGATTTTATAAAGGACAGCTCTGGCAGTGGTAAAATTAGAAAATAGATTAAGGAAAGTATGAGGAAAAGGAGATTTATATGATTCCTATAGTTGATTTAAAAAGACAGTACAAACAAACAGGTGCTGAAATTGAAAAAGCCGTAGTGGACGTATTGCGTTCAGGTGCTTATATTCTGGGACCTAACACAAAAGCGCTTGAACAGGAATTTGCACAATACCTTGGTACAAAACATGCTATAGGTCTGAACTCCGGTACGGATGCACTTCATCTTGCTTTGAGAGCTCTTGATATAGGCAAAGGCGATGAAGTTATAACAGTTGCATTTACATTTGTTGCAACAACCGAATCTATTGAAATTGTAGGCGCAACACCGGTATTTGTTGATATCGATCCTGATACATTCAATATGGATGTTACACAGATTGAATCAAAAATTACACCGAAAACAAAAGCAATCATGCCTGTACACCTGTACGGACAACCTGCAAATATGGAAGTAATTATGGATATAGCAAAACGCTATAACCTGTATGTTATAGAAGACTGCTGTCAGGCTATCGGTGCGGAATTTAAAGGCAAAAAAGTCGGTTCATTCGGAGATATCGGATGCTACAGCTTCTTCCCGACCAAAAATTTAGGAGGTATGGGTGACGGAGGTATGGCTGTTACAAACAGTGATTATTTAAAAGACAGAATGACAGCTTTAAGAAACCATGGAGGTGCCGTAAGATATCACCATGATGAAATAGGTGTTAACAGCCGTCTTGATGAAATTCAGTCAGCTATACTGCGAGTAAAGATGAATTATATTGACGAATGGAATAAAATGAGAAGAGAAGTTGCTCACAGATATACAGAGCTTTTCAAAGGCTATGAAGATGTGCAGACACCGAAAGAACTTGCTGATACGTATTGTGTTTACCACCAGTACACAATCAAAGTTCCAAACCGTGATGAAGTACAAAAAATGCTTCAGGAAAACGGCGTTGGCGCAATGCTTTATTATCCTATTCCTCTTCACATGCAAAAAGTTCATGCTCACCTCGGATACAAAATGGGTGATCTGCCAAAAACAGAATATGACACACAGCATGTTATGAGTTTGCCAATGTTTGCAGAATTAACTTTTGAAGAACAAAAAGAAATTGTTCAAAAAGTTAAAGATGCAATTGAAAAATGCAAAACAGCTGCTAGCTGCTAGAAAAAAAATTGCAAAATAAATCAGATGAAAAAAGACAGGAATAAATCATCCTGTCTTTTTTATTAAAATTTTCTTATATATCTAATCCGGTATAACAGATGAATCATAATTACTATACGGCACGCAGATACTTCGTATCTGACATTGCACCTCTCATAAAAGCAACATTTAGTTGCTTTTATTCGGCAGAGTCACCATTCAAAACGTGCCACAGGCACCTTTCGTTCGGAGTCCTTGGCTCGCAAAAGCTATGCCTTTGACTTAGCTCCTCTCATAAATGCAACATTTATTTACTTTTATTTTGCAGGTTTCTATCTCGAATTAACATTTGCTCGATTCCCGACAGAGCTCTTATTAACGTCATTTCCCTCTTAAAAAACAATTTACGGATTGTTTTATTCGGCAGGGTCTTATCACGAATTTTCTCAAAGAGAAATTTAATTCTTTATTTAAACTTTTTTTATGTCTATAATAAAGATTAAAGTACAATGTATAAAAAGGAACAATAAATGCAAGCAAGACGAGCTGCAAGAGAACTGGCATTAATATTATTTTCTCAATTTGATAAAAAAATTACACAGTATAATCAAGCAGAATTTGAAGATATTATATTGAAATCAGTAAGAACACTTACTAACAATGCATTAGAGGAGTTAAAAGTCTCCGTCGGCGCAATAAATGCAATGAAAGAGTATGTCGACACATACGAAGCAGAAAATCCTGAAAATCTTAGCCGACCAATGCATGCTACAAACATACCTATTGCACTGCCAATGACATCAGACCTTAGAGGCAGACTTGAAGAATTATTGAACATTAGTGAAAAAATCGTTCTTGCTTTAGAAATTGCAGAAATGACAGCACTGGAACATACAGGCGAAGTTAAAAATTATGTAATACAAATAGCAAATACTTTTAAAGAAAATTCTCAAGAAATTGACTCATTAATCCAAAAATTTGCGCACGGCTGGGATATTGACAGACTTGTGAAAATAGACAAAGATATTTTAAGAATAGCTATAGCTGAACTCTTATTTATTGATGAAGCACCGGTAAAAGTCGTTGTAGACGAAGCGTTAGAACTGGCAAAAAAATATTCAACAGACGATTCTTCTTCCTTCATAAACGGCATACTTGGCAAAGTTATTGATGAAAAAAAAGCAAGAGATAAAGAAAAAATTAAATAATGTTTGATTTTTTTAAGAAAAAAGAAGAAAACAAAATACAGACAGAGTCCGAAAAAGAAACCGATGAGAAAAAAAACTTTTTTTCTCTTACTTTTGAGTCTTTAAAAAAAACAATTGAAAAGACAAGCGAGTCACTCGTCGGGAATATTGTTCAAAAAATTGAAAAAGAAGAAGAGTTTGATGAATTCATCTTGGACGATATGGAAGAACTGTTAATTAAGGCTGATTTAGGAGTCAGTACGGCATCTTTTATAGTCGATAAATTAAGAAAAAAGAGCAATATGAAGCCTTCACAGGTAAAAGAATATCTGCAGCAAGAATTTACCAATATACTAAATGCAGCCGGCTCAACAGAACTTAATTATAAAGAAAACGAGTTGAATATTTATTTTATTGTTGGAGTTAACGGAGCCGGTAAAACTACGCTGATAGGAAAACTTGCAAACAGATTCCGTCAGCAGAACAAAAAAGTTCTGGTTGCGGCAGGTGATACTTTCCGTGCGGCTGCAGAAGAACAGCTTGATATTTGGAGCAAAAGAGCAGGTGCTGATATCGTCCGTAATGACGGTGCAGATCCCGCTTCTGTTGTGTTCGATGCAATAAAAAAAGCTAAGAATGAAAATTATGATGTGATTCTCGTAGATACAGCCGGAAGGTTGCAAAATAAATTTAATCTTATGCAAGAACTTTCAAAAATAAAATCTGTTATTGATAAAAATGCAAGCGAAGCACTGAGAGAATCAATACTTGTATTAGATGCAAATACAGGGCAAAACGGACTTTCTCAGGCAAAAGTCTTTACTGAATGCGTAAATCTTACATCAGTTGCACTGACAAAATTGGACGGCTCAGCCAAAGGCGGTATCATAATATCAATTGCAAAAGAAATGAATTTGCCTGTAAAACTTATCGGTGTAGGCGAAAAAATGGAAGATTTAAAAGATTTCATTCCTGATGATTTTGTAAAAGCATTATTTGATTAAGTAAGATTGTTTTTTTCCAGCTCTTTTCTTATTTTGTTCAATCCTGATTGTATAATTCTGGAAATTCGTGAAGGAGAAATATTAAAATCTACGGATAATTCTCTCAACTTTTTATCATAAAAGAATTTTGCTTCTATTAGATCATGCTCTCTTTGCGGAAGTTTTTTCATTGCTTCTTTTATAGCTGCACTTATTTCATTAAAAGTTACCAGTTCTTCCGGTGTTCTTGCATTATCTTTAATCTGTGTCGGATTTTCAGCATCAGCCATTTCATCAATAGAAAGAATTGTTTTATATATAGCCTCTCTTATATCATTATTGGCTTCTTCAGCTTCTTTCTGTGTTAAATTAATGTTATCATTTTTAGTTTTTTGAGAATACCATTTATATCTTCTTCTTACTTCATTTCTTATTGCCCATTTAATAGCTGTAGAAATATAAGAATTATTGAATTTTGTAATATCTGTTGTTGTACAAAAATGATGTACAACCTGTGTGCCTATATTTACCAGCTCTGAAAAATCTATCAAATACGAAGAAGACAGCTTTTTAAATTCTATTTTTGCAATAGTTTCTATAAGTTCGTTGTACTGTGACAAACATTTTCTTATATCCGCTTTTGTCTTGATGTCCAATTTTAAACTCGCTTTAAAAAACTTTTTACCTGTATAACAGCAAAACCGTTTAATATAATTGTAAATTAAAAATAAAAAACTGTAAAACATTTATAAACTTTTGTAATTGTTTAATAAAAATTTAGCAATATTCAATATTGATATTTTTTTACAGTTACGGATGGTGAACAAATGAAAATTTTTAATAACAAACCTTTAATAAAAACTGAATTAACAAATAATAAGCAGCAGCGTGTTGAAGAAAAAAAAGTGAAAAGACCGGCATCTGCGCCTATTGATATAAATAATTTGCCTAAAATAAGAAATTATGCAATTGCAGCTTTATTTTTGCTGCCAACATTGGGGATTGTAAAGAATTGCAGCTGCAGTAATGTTTCAAATAATCAAGGCGAAACACCTCAGGAAATAATAATTGAAGGTGAACCGGCAGATACTACTTACCGTGCAATGTATACAGACAAAACAGATATGCTGCTTTATACGGTAAAAAAAGGTGATACACCGTCAGGCATAGCTGAAAAACATAATGTATCAACAAGACGATTGCTTGATGTAAACGGATTGAATAAAAAGTCTGTTATTTATCCGGATGAAACATTGATTATACCTGAATCTTACAGGGTAAAAAATATACGGACAGCCGAAGATGTTGCAAAGATGCTCGGATTAAGTACTGATTATATTGAATTTTTACAGAACATAGAAGAGAAATATGACACTGTCTATGAAGACAGAAATAAAAAACAAACAATAGGTGTAGGTCATTTAATATTGCCGAAAGAAAAAGCTTTCTATAAAAATAAAAAACTGGATGACAAAGAAATTTATACTCTTCTTGCTCAGGATATTTTAAATATAGACTTGGATTTAAAAACAGTCATAAATGAAAATGCTTATAAAAATATGCCACGGAATTTAAAAGAATCCGTAATAGATCTTGCTTTTAATAAAGGAATAGGTGCAATAAGCGATAATACAATATTAAACAAAGCATTAAATGATGAGGATTACGTAACAGCTGTTGCCAATCTTACACAGGATTATTCAGTAATTAACAATAATAAAGGTGAAAAAATCAAAAAGCCTGCTGCAGGACTAAGTAAAAGACGCTTGTATAATATTGCAAACGCAAATCAAATATTCAAAAACGGAATACCGGAAGTTGTTACAGATTCAGCTGCAGCAGTGTATCGCAGAGGTTTAAAATACCTGGAAGCAGAAAAAAACAGAGGCGAATTAACAGAAAACGAATACAAAGGTGTGCTTAAAGAATTTGATTACATTGCTGATGAACTGTTTGAAGGAAAAATCAAAGATAATTCGTCAAACAGAGTTGTTAAGATAAAAAGAAGATTTACGGATAATCAAATCGGAAATAATACAGCCGCAAACAGTTCACAGGTTATTTACGTAAACGGGCAAAAAACAAACTGGACAGTAAGCTCTCTTTATGAGGACTGGAATAAAACGGCTAAAAGAAATCTCAGACCCCAGAAACGACCTCTTCCGCAGGTTGATAAAAACGGAAATATAAAAGCTCTTGTAAAAATTTATAAGCCAACAGGCGAAGGTTTATTGTCAGGGAAAACAATAATAGTAAATCCCGGTCACGGCGGAGCAATGAACAAAGTGGAAAAAAACGGAAAATTAAACGTAAATTTCGACCCGGGTACAAGTAACGCTGTTATGAGCAAAAGAAATCCGAATATAGAGACAAAAAGCTTCATCGGAAACGGCGGCATAGCACTGGAAGAATGGGTTGTCAATCAGAATATATCAGATGAATTAACAAAACTGATAAATAAAGCAGGCGGCAAAGTTATTTATGTACAGGGTTCCGTTTACAGCGCAATGGAAGCTATTAGAGAAATAGAAAACACTAATAAAATAGATCTGCTGGTAAGTCTTCACAGTAATTCTATCGGAGCAAAAAGAGGGATATATGTTATTTCTAATAAACGAAACGGTACAGATGAAGAGGACAAAACTCTGGCAGACTCAATTACAACTAATTTAAATCAAAATAGCTGGTTTAAAGGAATCACACACCAAAAAGAACAATCACTGGGTGTTTTATCTTCAAGTTCAGAAGAAAGTTCTCCAATACCAGGAGTTTTGATAGAAACAGGAAATTTGAAAAACAAAGATGATGTTGCTAATCTTGCATCACAAACTTTTAAAAATAAGTTGGTTGAATCAATTCTTAACGGTATTACAGATTATTTACATTAAACTGATTCAAAAGTTTCAAAAGCTTTGTAAGAACTTCTTACAAGCCCTGATGCAACAATATGTTTTATTCCTGCTTTATGTGCAAGGTCTTGTACTATTATAAAATCATCTTCCGTATAATATTTTACAACTTCAAGATGTTTTTTAGAAGGCTGCATATACTGACCTACTGTTACAATATCACAGTTTACGGACTTAATATCCTTAAAAGTTTCGTAAAGTTCTTCAAATGTTTCACCAAGCCCGACCATAAGACCTGTTTTGGTAATCATTTTTTTATCACGTTCTTTTATATGCCTTAAAAGATTTAAAGAACGCTCATAATTTGCAAGAGGTCTGGCTTTTGCATAAAGCTTTTTAACAGTTTCAATGTTATGGTTAAAGACATCCGGTTTGGCATCAATTACGATATCTGCCAGATCATCTATTCCTTCAAAGTCAGGAGTCAAAACTTCTATTTTTATATCAGGTATAAGCTTTCTTGTTTCGATTATAACTCCGGCAAATATATCCGCCCCCTGAAGAGGTAAATCATCCCGTGTAACAGATGTTATAACAGCATATTTTAACCCTAGTTCTTTTATTGCCTGTGCTACTTTATACGGCTCCCTGCGATCAGGAAGCAAAGGTTTTCCACCTTCTATATTGCAAAAACGGCAGTTTCTTGTACAAATATTGCCCAAAATCAAAAATGTTGCAGTGTTTTTTGCATAACATTCCGCTTTATTCGGACATCTTGCTGCTTCACAAACTGTATTCAGACATTTATCTTTCAGAATTGAACGCACTAATCTGGTTTTGTCAGTGTCAATAATTCCTCTTTTCAGATAATCAGGTAATCTTTTTCTTTCCATATTATTATTTTACTAAATTATAAATTATAAATACAGAATCTTAACCTCAAAAACTTTGTCAATCTAATTCCTCAGGAGAAGCAATTCTTCCGAGAACGGCACTGGCAGCAGCCACTGCAGGAGAAGACAAGTAAACTTCACTGTCGACATGCCCCATTCTTCCTACAAAATTTCTGTTTGTAGTAGAAATACATTTTTCTCCTTGTGCAAGTATTCCTGCCCAACCGCCGAGGCAGGGTCCGCACGTCGGTGTGGAAACAGCGCCTTGGGCTTCTATTATTGTTTCTATATATCCAAGTTTTAATGCCTCCAGATAAATATCCTGAGTCCCCGGAAAAACTATCAAACGTACGTCAGGATGAACCTTTCTTCCTTTTAGGATTTCAGCTGTTATTTTTAAATCTGATAATCTTCCGTTTGTACAGCTTCCGATAACAGCCTGATCTATTTTTACATTACCGGCTTTTGAAACAGGTTTTGTATTCTCCGGAAGATGAGGAAAAGCAACCGTAGGTTCTATATTTGACGCATCATAAACCAGCTCTTTTTCATATTCTGCACCGGTATCACTGTTATAAAAAACAGGTTTTCTGACAGAACGGCTTTCAAGGTACTGTCTTGTAATATTATCAGGAACAATTATTCCTGATTTTGCACCGGCTTCTATTGCCATATTACAAATTGTCAAACGACCGTCCATTTCCATATTTTCTATAGCACTGCCGCCTATTTCCAGAACTTTATACAAAGCCCCGTCTACACCGATATCCCCGATAAGATGAAGTATCAGATCTTTTGCGCTAACCCATTTATTTAGTTTTCCACGAAATTCAACTTTGATTGAAGAAGGAACTTTAAACCATGTTTCTCCTGCCGCCATAGCACAGGCAAGGTCAGTAGAGCCGACACCAGTAGAGAAAGCACCTAAAGCGCCGTAAGTACAGGTATGCGAATCTGCACCTATTATCAAATCGCCTGCAGTAACAATACCCTTTTCCGGCAAAAGAGCATGCTCTATGCCCATTCGTCCGACTTCAAAATAGTTTTTTAAATTCTGTTCTTTTGAAAATTCTCTGACCATTTTTGCCTGCTGTGCCGATTTAATATCCTTATTCGGTACAAAATGATCGGGAACAAACACAACCCTGCTGCTGTCAAAAACTTTTTCAACACCTATTTTTTTGAATTCTTTTATTGCAACAGGACCAGTAATATCATTAGCCAGTGTAATATCTATTTTTGCCGTTATAAGCTGTCCTGGTTTTACCTCATCCAATCCGGCATGCGCTGCCAGTATTTTTTCCGCAATATTCATTGGTCTTGTCATAAAAAACTCCTTTATTTTAATTTTATTACAAAATATTGAAATAAAAAAAAGCTATGGACTTGTAGGTTCATAGCTATTAGATTAGGGATATGCGTATCGTCGTCTTTATTTAAGGAGTATAGTGTTATTCTACACATACTTTAGTTGCAGAAAATCATACATTGTTATGAATAAATTTTTAAGTTTTCATCTGTTTATCTGATTAATACATGACTTATGCAAAAAAAACATTAATAAAAAAACATATCGGCTATAATATAGCGGATTCAATACAGAAAACAATTCAGTCGTATAGATGATTTGTTGAAAAATAATTGAATCCGGGGTAATTTATGCCGATATCGATGGTAGGGCAAATTATCAAGGGTGTTAAAATTTGTATAACAGTATTTATCCGGTACAAATAAAACCATACGTGCCGCCTCAGACCAAAAAGCAGGTCAATGGCAATGACGGGGACAATGAGTCCTCTCAATCGTCTGACTTAAACAGGGAAAGCCGTTCAAAGTCTAATACAACAAGCCCGTATAATCCGGTTAATCCCGACGGAAAAAGCTCTTACACAAGACATGAATTTCCGGACGGAACAAAATCTGCCATTGATTATTCAAAGTCTAAAGTAAATATTGCCCAGATTCTTACCGATTTTAAAAATACAGCACTAGCAATAGGCTCACCGCCTAATATTTTGCAAGAAGTTGAACAGTACCTGTCTCTTGCAGACACAGAATCAAAGAAAAATGAGCCGGACAAAAAAATTATACAGTCTAATTTAAAAAATGCCTCGACAGTGCTGGATAAATTTATTTCAGTAACACTGGATAAAAAGTCCAATGTTGTAGAAAACTGGATAGATGCACTTTTCTTGCAGCAGGTAAACTACAAATCGGATCCGACAACTATCAATGAAGATTTTCTTGTAAAATTACCTGACAAAGAAACAGGCGATATGAAGCCTATTTCTCAAAATCTCGTACAATCCGATAAATCGGAGACTCAGAAAGAAATACAGGAAAAAACTGCTCAAAATTCAATTCAAAATCAACAGCAAACACACAATGTTTATATTCCTGCTGATGAAAATGTAAAAAGAGCAATTTTGCAGGGTAAAAAATTTGCTGCAATAAATCAGTCACAGAAAGCAATTGATGCATTTAAAGAAGCTATTAAAAAATCAAAAGAAATTGGAGACAACAATGCAGAAGGTATTGCCTGTTTTGAGCTGGGACAGATTTATGATAAAGATGATAACCTTGAAAATGCCCTAAGATATTACTATCAAGCCCACAATGCTTCTGATGACAGCAATCTTAAAGCAAGAGCCTACTATTCAATGGCAGAAATTTATAACGATGTTGTATACTTCGAACCTGCAATGAAACACTATTATGCAGCTATTTCCCATGCGGGACAGGCTGATAATCTGAAGGTACAAACAAAGGCTCTATCAGAAATTGCTGATATGTATGCAGAAAGATATGATATAAAAAACACTTACTCGTATTACGGAATTGCAAAAGATATAGCAAAAGAAACAAACAGCAATAAAGTTATGGGTGCAATATGGTCACGCTCCGGAGATTCACTTGCAATGCTCAATGAAAACGTCAATGCCCTGAAAGATTACAAAGCTTCCGCCCAATTCTATCAAAACTCTGATTCTGATTTAAAAATGGCAAAGAATTTTGAAAAAGCTGCAACAGTAATGCTTAAGCTTGGAAACAAATCAAAAGCGCATTCTCTGTTAGAGCAGGCTCAAAACATAGCGCTCAAAATTGATGATATCGGATACGCACAGATACTTGAAAAACAATTGAATGTAATTTAGTGTGTTTTGTTGTATTATTCCTTATATAAAAAGGTATCCCTACACAGGAATTATATTGTATGAAAGATTTTAAGTCCGGATTTGTAGCTGTAATCGGTCGTCCTAATGTCGGTAAATCCACACTTTTGAATACGATAATAGGACAAAAAATTGTAATTGCTACAGACAAAGCCCAGACAACAAGAAAAAGAATTAAAGGTATTTTTACTAATGAAGAAGGTCAGATTGTCTTTGTAGATACGCCGGGTATACACAAACCTGTCGACAAGCTCGGCGAATTTTTGATGGATGAAGCGAAATGCGCTATCCCTGATGCTGATCTGATTTTATTCATCGTTGATGTTTCTGAACCAGCAGGAGCCGGTGACAGATGGATTGTTGAAAATCTTTTAAAAAAAACAGACATACCGGTAATTATTGTACTTAATAAAGTTGATAAACTGAAAGACCCGATAATAAAAGAACAAAACCTTTTAACTTACAAACTGCTCTTTGATAAAAATATGCCTACAGCAAAAATTTCAGCAAAAACAGGAAGAAATACTGATACCCTTATTTCAACAATTATGAGAAAATTGCCGGCAGGAGAACTGATTTATGCTGAAGATGATTTGACTGATGAAAGCATGAGATCAGTTGCACAAGAGATAATAAGGGAAAAAATTCTTTTGAATACAAAAGATGAAATCCCTCACAGTACAGCTGTTATCATAGATAAATATGAAGAAAAACAAGATATTGACAGAATTTTTGCACAAATCCATGTGGAACATGAAAGCCAGAAAGGCATTATGATTGGTAAAAAAGGTCTTATGCTCAAAACAATAGGTATGCAGTCCCGAAAAGAGCTGGAAAAAATTCTGGATAAAAAAGTTTATCTTGAACTTAATGTAAAAGTTTCAAAAGATTGGCGCAAAAAAGCTCCGGATCTTGAAAATTGGGTGTAAGCAGCATATATTCTTAAATCAGATAATCATGCTTATTATTGTTCTGCTGTGAGGGATTTGTATAATTGTCATACAGATCAATAACAGTTTGAGCATTATCTTTTATATCATCGGTATTGTAACGGTGAGGTTTTGACAAATATTTTTCAAGCCACTCATCAAAATACTTTGTTAAATTCTTTACTGTTTTGGCGCTGGGCGCACAAAGATATCTTGCAGAACCGAGTCTTTGTTCCTGCAATCTTTTATAATCCTCATCAGAAATTTCTTTTCCTCTTTTTTCCGGGGGAACGCTGTCATTATCCGCATAACAGATTCTCGATGTCCTGCCCGGAATATCAGATTTGTTAAAATTTTGAGGATAATAATATCCATAATTTACTGAATAACTTGTCATAAAGAATAAACCTTCATTTACCTACATATAAATAAAGTATTTTTTTTGAAAAATTTTGATTAATTTTTATAAATTGTAAAAAAATTTTAATATTTTATTTTTGATTAGCAAATATTTTTTATTACAAACTATTAATGACTAGACATAGTAAAAATACAGGAGAAAAATATGCAAATCAACAATTCTACACCATCTTTCGGAAAAATTCACATTAACTCATCAGAAATGACTAGCAGACAAAACAATATCTCAAATTTGGTCTTAGACAGACTGGATTATAAAGATGAATATTTAAAAGCTGATGAAAATGACGTTGATTTGTATTTTATGCCGGCATCTAATCAATCGGTAAAAGTATACTGCGTTGATGTTAACAGCCAGCAAATTATAAAAAATAAAAACAGCAAAGATTTAACACACACATTTAGCCTTGATAAGGGTTTTGGTAATTTATACACAAAAATCAATGCTCTTTTGAAATCGTTGGATAAAATTAACAAAAAAGAGATAAAAAGACCACAGGTTAACACAGATTTAATAGCAAATGCACAAACTGATGTGGCACGTTTAAGACCGGAAGTATACGAAGAAATAAAAGACCTCAAAAGAACATTCCCTGATGATAATGAAACAATATCAACTATTTTTGTAGATGAATACAAAACAACGAATGAAACAGATAATTTTTAGAAATTGTCTTTATTATTTTGAACATTTCGTATAACTGTTTTTACATTACCCTCTGCAAAGAAATTTTTAGGATTGATATACATCTTTATACGGTCAGCTTCAATCGATCTCATTTGTTCGGTTATTGTTGACCGTCCTAAAAATACAATTTCATTAGGCTTGTTGGTTTTAGGATCAGGATATACAGTTGCTTTAGGACCTTTTGCATCATAATCCTTGTAAGTTACATGGACTTTCCCCGAGGCTTGAATAATATTATTCGCCCTGTAATATTCCTGTCTGTCAGACCAGACATTTATTCTTGTGCCATCCATATCTACATCACTGTGTGCAGATCCTAGACCGTATGCAATTTCTGAAACAGCATCATAAATAAACTTGTCTGCTGTAATGACACTATCCTTTTGCTTTAATCTTCCATGCCCGCTGAGAGTAATTTTTTGCAAATCACCGTTTTTATTTAAATTTGCCACAGCTGAATCTGAAAAAGTTTCTACATCCTTATAATAAATAATTACATTTCCGTTGGCTGTTAAAGTCTTTGTATTGGTATCATATTCCTGAACATCAGCAGTAATTATAACAGCCGGTTTCTGGGCGTTTGTTTCCGTAACAGTTGTCTGGGTATTGCCTTCGGCTTTAATTTTTTTATTTAACAGAGACATCTTTAATATATTTGCTTTAATTTCATTTTTTTTGTCTGTTTTCACCTGTACAACATAAGGCTGATCATACATTACTGCATCAGTTAGCTGTTTTGATTTCGGATCTATAAAAACTTCAGCTCTTGGCGCAGTTGCTTTTATATCATCCATTTTTACTCTGACATTACCTTCAAATTTAGCTTTATTTTCCTCCATTTTGAAGGTTTGTTTATCTGATTCTATTGATAAATCTGCAGCAAGTGCAATACCTGCAGCCAGTAAAATCATTGGTATTATCATTAAAATTTTAAATTTTTCCATCAAAATTCCCCTTGCTGTACAGCTCTGTTTTTGAACGACCTTTTATACGGATTGTTGTCATTTTATTGCCGAGTATTGCTTCATTGCTGTAGGTTTTTACTTCGCCTTTTTTTCTTATAACTACATTACCCTGAGCGGTAATATCCTTATCATTGCCCTGCCATACAAACCTGTCTGCACGAACATCAGTGCCGTCTTTGTATATAAAATATGTATTGTCATAAAGTACAACTTTTTTTGTATCTTCGCTAAAAGTACCTTTTGTTGAGGTCATACTCAAGACAACCTCATCATTATCATAAAAATTGCCGATAACATTATACAAAATAGCTACTTTATTCTGGTTGTCATAGTATCCTGATTCTGCATACAATTCCCAGTATTTTTTATCCTCTTTTGTTTCCGTAATTATCAGATTTTGAATATTTAGTTCCTGCTTTTGACCAGCATCTTTAAGGAGCTCTTTTTTAAAATTTTTAGTAATAACTCCTGCTGCTATAAATGCCCATGTGCACCCTATAACAATAGCTGCGAGTATAATTATATAAGCAATTTTTCGTTTAGACATGCGTTAATTTTAACACAAATTGTACAGATGTAACAAAATATTTCATTTTTTAAAAATAAAATTTTTAGATGACAAATTTTTTTGTTTATGAATTTATTAATTAGTAAGATATTACAAAAAACAGGTATAAAATGCTAAAATTAAATCCGCTGAATTTTATTTCGACACAATATATTCCCGCCTTTAAAAAGCAGCAGGAATCAGCTGTTAATCAGTTACAGACAAACCCTCTGGAACGTTCTCCCGAAACCGACACTTTTGTATCAAAAACAAAAGATGTAAACAGTACAAAAATAACATCAAAAGATTTTGCCAGCAAAAAGCAATTGATTGAAGATTACAACACGGTTTTAAAAGAAAACATGTTCGGAGATGAGATTAATTATCTTTTAAAACCCAAAATGAATGCTGCCGGAGAAATAACCTTTACAAAAAAACAAGCAAGAATAATAACAATGGCGGCAAAAAAAATATCATTTTACAAAACCGTTGCAAAAAAAATGGAACAGGATGGTAATGAAGCAATTGAACCGGCATTGAAACAGCTAAAAAAAGTTTTCGGCGGAGAAAAAGAATTCGGTAAGTATTTAAAAGCAAGAGAAAAAGACGGACAGCCCGTATCAAAAGATTCTGTCTCCATTTATAACAAATTAATCAAAGAATATAAAAACGAATATATAGATGGTGATGTATTAAACAGCTTTGCAAAAGTGTTTGATAAAAAAAATTATAAACAACTGGATAAAGAAGAAAAAGCACTTATTAAAATATTTATAGAAAATGGAGAATTAAAACTCGATACCAGAGGATACAATGCACTGGAAGAATCATTAAAAACTTCTGCAAAAGATTATAAAAAAGCAGTCAGCTGGATAAAAGATTTAATCGGAATAAGGCTTGTTCTGCCCGACAATGCTGATATGAAAAAAGCAGAAGAATATCTTACAAAAGCTATTTTGCAAAATACCATAAAAGTTACAAGAGTCAGCAACTACCATTCCAATCACATTTATCCTTATATCAGTAAAGATACTGCAAAATTATGGCAGCAGTCCTTGCCCGGAATGCAGGTACTCAATAATTCAGCAGTAAGAAAGAAAAATGGTTATACAACAACTCAACTTAATATTGAGTTTGAATTCAAAGACAAAAACGGAAAAACAAAAAACGCTCTCGGTGAATTACAAATAAGAAGCGAAAAATTAAACTATTTAGGACAAATAGAACACCTTATTTATGATATTCTTGCAAAAAAAGATATAGGAAAGGGAATACCTGAACTTCAGGACTACTTTGACTCCACAGGTATAGTAGATGCAGTAAATGAAGTATTCAGTGATCCCATAAAGGAAAATGCTTACCTTGAATATGAAAAAACAACGTATGCACAAATTAGAAACAGCGAAACAAAAAATAAACACATATATATAGAAGATAAAGACTATCCGTTATTAGCTGATTTCGGATTGGGACAGTATGAAGTTTTAAGTTTTGAATCTTTAGACTTAATTGATAAAAAAGCAAATTTAATAAAGAAAAAATACGGTCCAAAACATTGATAACATAATAACCTGGAGAATATAAATATGAAAACAGATTTTTCAACAATTCGAAAAACGGTTGCCACAACCAGCCAGATTTTTCCTAAAAATCAAACACAAAAACTGGAAGCTGCTTTTAAAGAGCTTCAGCAAAAGTTTTCCAAAATTCCGGAAATAGGAAAATTTAAAGCAATTAAAGTAACTCTGGAAAATCCGATAGCAGGTTCAATAGTAAAAAAAGCAGCTATAGTTGTTGAACCACTTGCTGACAAAAATGATTTTAGAACAAGAGTGCTGACTTTTATTGCACAGTCTCCTTTTGACAAAGACACAACTTATACTCTTTCACCGGCAAACGGAAATAAATTTTCCATAGACTCTGCATTGAGAAATCCAAAAATAAAAACTCTTTTTAAAAATTTTATAAAGTCAGCTGAACAAACGTTTGAAATACAGAATTACACAAATCTACTTTAATTTTTATAAATTTCTGAATCTGAACCCAAAGCCGGAAGCTATTATACGACCACGATTTTTAATTTTTAACATAATGCTTCTGTTATATTCATCTGCAGTATTATTGAGACCGGCTTTCCCCGGATAAATAGTATATTTATGTTTGCATTCTTCATCAGTAATATTCGGCATAACAACATTCGCTCCGCTTTGCAAAGCTTTCAGCCTTCCGTCAGGATCAAGGGTCTCCATTGCCGTAGTTGCAGGTATATTTATATCCGGTAACAGCAGTCTTGTTAGAGCCATCACTTTTAAAGCCATTGTCAGTGTACCGCCGTCTTCTGTTTCGAGAGGAGTGTCAGGGGCAGGGATAAAAGGTCCGAGACCTATCATATCAGCATCAAGTTCTTTAAAAAACAGTATATCATGAGCCAGCGACTCTATGCTCTGTTCAGGCAAGCCGACAAGGCATCCGGTACCTGTTTCATAGCCGAGTTTTTTTAAATCTTTAAGACATCTTATCCTGTTTTCAAAAGACATATCAGGATGCATTTTTTGATACAAATTTTTATCAGTTGTTTCTATTCTCAAAAGATATCTGTCAGCACCGGCATCTTTGTATTCTTTATATTCTTCATAAGTTTTTTCACCGATACTTAGTGTGAGAGCAAAGCCCATATCTTTTATCTTTTTTATAATTGATACCATTTTTTCTTTTGAAAAAAAAGAGTCTTCTCCGGATTGAAGAACAATAGTCTTATATCCGTATTCTTTTGCCTTTTGTGCAAGCGCAAAGATTTTTTCTTCCGTCATTCTATATCTTTGTACGAGAGTATTTTCTTTTCGAATCCCGCAGTATTTGCAGCTGCATTTACAGATGTTTGAAAATTCAATCAAACCTCTTAAATGAACTTCATTTCCGACATATTTTTCTCTTACCTCATCAGCAGCGGAAAACAAAAAATCGTTTATTGAATCATCCTTCAAAATATCGATAATTTGAGCTTCTGAAAGTACGTGAGAGTCTGTTGCGGTTATTATTAATTTTTTTAAATCAGTCAATCCAGCCTCCGCCTATAAGATGATTATCATTTACATCATAAAATACAGCAGCCTGACCTGAAGTAACAGAGGTAACCGGCATTTCAAATACAATTTTTCCAGTTTTGTTTTTATAATCCAAAGCAATTTGCGCTTTTTGCGCCTGCATATTATATCTTATTTTTACATTTGCGCTAAATTGAGACTTATCAAAAGGATACTGAAATTTTATATCATGTATAGTAAGTTCATTTTTTAGCAAATCTTCTTTTGTTCCGACATATACAATATTTTGCGGCGCATCGAGCTTTACTACATATAAAGGCTCTTCCCATGCAATGCCTATACCTTTCCTCTGACCTATTGTATATTGATAAAATCCGTCGTGAGTCCCGATTTTTTTATTGCTTTTTATGTATACAAAATCTCCTTTTTTATGTCCGAATTTTTCCGTAATATATTTTTTTGTTGTCATAGGTTTTGTTATAAAGCAAATATCCTGACTTTCTTTTGAAGACCTGGATGGCAAATTGTTTTCTAGCGCAATTTTTCTTATATCATCTTTTGTGTAATCGTTCAATGGAAACATTATCCTGTTAAGATGGGATTGATTCAGCTCAAACAAATAATACTGCTGGTCTTTTTGTAAATCTTTTGCCGGATACATTTTTTTAATCCCGTTGTCATTGATAATTCTTGCATAATGTCCGGACGCAACATAATCACAGCCCAGATTATTAATTGCAAAATCAAAAAGCTGTCCCCATTTTATTGTTCTATTGCAGAGGATACACGGGTTTGGAGTTTGTCCGTTTCTGTAAGAATTTTCAAAATAATCAATAACATCTTTTTTAAATTCTTTGCTTACATCAATAACGTAATGAGGTATAGAGAGTTTATCGGCAACTTTTTTTGCATTATTTACGATCTGTTCAAATTTTGCATCATCCACCATTTTTGCAGTAACAGCAACAACATCATAGCCCTGTTTTTTCAGTAAAAAGCAAGTTACACTGCTGTCCAGCCCGCCTGATAGGGCAACCGCTACTTTGATATTTTTGCTTTGTTTATCCATACAAATATTATAATCAAAAATTTTTTCATATAGTCAAACGCTTTCTGTTAAGTTCGGATTTTTGACCCTTATAAATGAATTGTCTGCATTTCGTGCGAAGCGATGAAATTTCATACAGTCAACTGACACAGATTATTTCTTGGATTCTCTTCACACTCGGAAGTTTCCAATCTTTATACAATCCGTACGCATCAGGATACCCTCGGGCACAAGCGGCGTCCCTCTCAGACATCTTTTACAACAAGCTGAAACCGATAACACAGTATGTTGAGAAAACTTAAAGCAAAAACAAGCAAAACCTTTGTGTATACTGCGGTTTTGCTTGTAATCAATTTTAAATTAAGAAAACTAAATTAATCTTAATCAGAATTCATATCCCATACCCTTGATACCTTCTTTGACTTTTTCTTTAAAAATATCAATGAGCTTGTCAGAGTTAACGGTATATGAATTAAAATTAGAAGTGGAAGAATCCTGCCCGTCATCAAGATTGCCGAAAGTATAATCAGTAGCAGTAGCAGATTTATACCCGAGATTGAGGGTGTCTATAATTTTCTTTAGATACTTTTCTTTCTTTTATTGTGACGAAAAGAAAGAAAAGTATCACAAAAGAAAGAAACACACTTGTTCAAAAGAAACAGTAAAGTGTTTTATCAAAGATTTTGCATCCACAGGGGCTGTCAAAATCTTCTCAAAACACAACTGTTTCTAATCAAAGTTACAACAGGGGCGTGCCGCCCCCGTACCCCCTGCCTGCACTTTAAAAACTGTTATTATGAAGCGTCAGACAGTCCTTGCGGAAAGAGCGGGTGTGTTCAGAATCTTTTCGATTTGATAATTAATGACAAATTTGGTAAGCTCTTGAGCTCGAAATGCTCCTCGGGGTCACACTTATATAATTTAAAGTATAGACGTATAATGCTCATCAAACTGTATTATAAAAATTTTTGTTTAGAAAACCTATATATATTAAAATTCCCGGCGAATCCGGTCGGATATTGCGACCGGATTCGCCGGTTTTTATTAATTTTTGTAACATTTAATTAACAAATTAAAAAATTCTCTAAAGTTGAGTTATAAAACTACCGATATAAAACATGCAGTAAAAAAAGAACAGGAGATAACATGGTTGAAGGTATTGGTGGAACAACTTATTCATTAAGCGGATTAAGTATTTATAATATTTATTATTCAGAGTATCAAAATTATGTGAAAAACAATGATACAACGCTTTCTTTTGAATCTTATTTACGTATGAAAGGAAGACTGGAGTATTTCAATCAACAACTTGAAAATTATCTTGAAACCGGAAATGCATATCGTGGTGATGGTATTGACGGCAATACCATAAATGATGCCAGACATGTAGTAAACGGAAATAAAACAATATACCAGTCACCTGATGAAGAGACTTTCTATGAATTTGACTTTGAAAAAGGAACATACCGGATTATCGAGGGCAACGAAGAAGTTGCACAGGCACTGGGATTTTCATCAGACACTGATATAGACACCCTCAATCTCGGGTATAAATCTGCTACTGCTACTGATTATACTTTCGGCAATCTTGATGACGGGCAGGATTCTTCCACTTCTTATCTTAATTCCGGTTACGGCAATGTTGCTTATGTTAATCAGGAATTCGATATTCATTATATCCTCAATGCTTTATTAATGAATCCTAATGATCCTCAATATCAAATTGCCGAAGGCATTTTTAATGATTTAGTTGACAATCTCTACCAGTGGTGTCCTCAATCTGATATTGATGCTCTTGATGAGATTGCAGCTCAATACGGTACGGAATCTGCTGAATATAAGGATAAGTTAAAGGAAGTTTTGCTTGCTAACCTTGATCAAGCTAACGAGTGGGTCGAAGATCATGCGCATGTTGAATTTGTTCAGGACTCTACTTTTACACAGCCTTCTGACGATTCTTCTGATTCCTCTGATTCCGTCAATCCTGAGGATAAGGTTCCTGAGTATGATAGAGCTAATGCTGCTGCTAGTGCAGGTCTATCAACTGAGTATGGTAGTAACGTAAAGGTAGAAACAGGAAAACACTGGGAAGATGACCACGAAATAGAAAATGCAATCGCTGATGCAAAAAGTCAGGCAGGTGGTTATTTAGACCGGCTCATAGCCGGTATGCAAGCAGAACTTGGTGAAAACTTTACGGAAACAATGCGGACATATTTGAATAAGGCTAAAATAGAAGTACTTAATAAATATAATTTTCAATATGATGAAGGTCGTAAATTCTTGTCCGGTTGTTATGCAACTGCATGGTTTCATGTTGGAGACTTGGCAAATATGTTTTATGATGAATTCGACACACTTTGCGCCAATGACGGTAAGTCTTCTGCCGAGGTAGAGGCTGAAAGAAAAGCGGAAGAAGAACGTAAAGCCAGAGAAAAATCCGATTACCAGTCTCTCTACAACATGGACTTTAACTCTGCTGCCGATGACGCTGGAGTTCCTGATACCATCACGGTTGTTCCGACTGGTTCTAATCAGTATGCACAAATTCAGGAGCGGGCTGAGCGTGACATCCTGGATCCTTTAAAATCAAAAATCAAGTCTCAATATCCGAATATTACGGAAGAAGATCTTGATTACATTCTTGATTGGGCTGCGGATGAAGCTCTCTCCAATCCGGACAAATGGGCTTCCACTTCTAATTTTAATTCATATACCGTTAACTCTGACAAGCTCATTGATATTTTTAAAGAAAAAGTCAAAGAAGGTATCAAGGGTATGGGATATGAATTCTGATTAAGATTAATTTAGTTTTCTTAATTTAAAATTGATTACAAGCAAAACCGCAGTATACACAAAGGTTTTGCTTGTTTTTGCTTTAAGTTTTCTCAACATACTGTGTTATCGGTTTCAGCTTGTTGTAAATAGTAAAAGATTACCATTGAATAACAACCATTCCCGAATGTCCGCTCTGTGATTTTGCACTGGAATCAGAAGAATGTATGTTTACCTGCCCGCCAGCACCTTTTTTGGTTGATTTTGGAATATCATACAAATAATGATATCTGTCAGGTATATGATAATCAGCTAAAACCGGCTTGTGCCCTGTCGGAGTCATTCTTGTGGACTTAGACCCCCCTAAGGCAATAATATTGATATCCTTAATTACCGTTGAATAACCGTCCTGCGCATCTATAAATGTTCCATCCTGTGCAACATAAGTTCCATGTCCGCCTTTACCAATTTTTATTGTTATAACAGGAGAATTAATATATTTATATTTTGAAACAACCTGTCCGGGTTTTCCGCTTTCATACGGAGTTGCACCGCCGCCGCCTCCTATTGCAAAGACAAAAAATCCTGCATTTATTTTTGGTTTAGAAAATATACAGCAGTTACTTACGGTAGTTTTTACAAGATGTTTTTCACCGTTTTTTATCCTGTACAAATTTCCGACGTGCTTACCGTCTTTATCAAGTGTACAAGTATATTGCCCCCTTGCATATTTTTTTGCAAGTGTAATATATTTCACCATTATTACAGGTTTTATTACAACGAGAAATAATGCAATAAGCAGAATAATTATAAATATAACTGCAAAAAACTTTTGAAGACCTGACATAATTTATCCCGTAAAATTTTTATTTTATTCTAATCTTTTTAACAGTCAATTGCAACAGAATTTGAAAACCTGTTATAATTTAGCGGTAAACATAAAAAAGGAACACATCATGACAACAGAAGTAAGAGCAAGCCATTTGCTTGTTAAAACAGAAGAAGAAGCAAAAAAACTCAGAGAAGAAATACTGAACGGCAAAAAATTTGAAGATGTTGCCGCAGAAGTTTCCCTTTGCCCGTCAGGCGCAAACGGCGGGGATTTAGGCTTCTTCGGTAAAGGCGTTATGGTTAAAGAGTTTGAAGATGCAGCTTTTTCCATGAATGTAGGCGATTTGTCAGAACCGATTCAGACACAGTTTGGCTGGCATTTGTTATATTTGACGGATAAAAAATAAAATTATATTTAAACTTTTAAATACATAGTTAAAAAAGAAAACTTTTTGCGCAATGACTTACAAAAACGGCTTGAACAATAATTAGTTCCATCTGTCCGAGGCATTGGAAATTATTTTACTGGTTGTGTATGTCGGCTTTAAATTTACGTACAAATTAAAATGCCGGGTTATGGAACTCCGGTGAAAACCTGTTTTTGTAGGAATGAAGCATCAAGTTTGACTTTTTAACTATGTATTTGAAATTAGAAGTTTCATTAAATTTATTCATAAGGCTTTGTATAAATATGATTAAAAAACTAAGAAAATATTTAGAAGAAAACAAACTGGATTATCTTCTCATCAATACAACCGATGAATTTCTGGTTGAATACAATGAACTCTGCAACTGCGCAAGATACTTTGTAACAGGCTTTTCGGGTTCAACAGGAGATGTGCTTCTGTCAAAAGAAAATGTCCGGCAATTCGTGGACGGAAGATATCACGAACAGGCAGACGAAGAGGTTGACCATAAAACAACAGAAGTTGTTAAACTGCAGCTAGGTCAGATATATTCAACTGAACTTGCTGCCAGAATAAAAGACAACAGCTCAATTGGTGTTGTCGCAAAAAAAATCTCTCTAAATTTTTATAAAATATTAAAATCAAAGCTTGATAAAAAAAGATGCAATTTAAAGGCTCTTGATATTGACCCTGTTTCATTGTTTGCTGACCTGAAACCGAGTGACAACGGCGAAACAGTAAAACAAATTGATATTTCTATATCAGGAATAAGCGCTGATGAAAAGTTTAAAAAGATAGCAAAAAAACTGAAACAAGATGAAGTGTACCTTGATACCAATCTTGAAAATATTGCATATTTAACCAATTGCAGACAATACAAAACACCTTTTTCTTCAACATATAAAGCAAAAACGGTTATTACAAAAAATGGTGCATTAATATTCAGTAACGAAAAATTTGATACAAATATCGGTGATAGTTTCAAAATTCTGCCGTTGAATGATTTTGACAAATCAATAAAAAATTTTAAAACAATACTTTTTAACCCCGAAAGCATAAACTATTATGACTTTAAACTTATAAAGCCAAAAGCGAAAGAATCACCAAAAGACTATTTAAAAGAGATGAAAGCAATTAAAAATGCTGCGGAAATAAAACATTTTAAAAACAATTATAAACGGACGGATAACGTAGTCAACAAAGCGTATGAGCTGATACAAACAAGAAACAGTCTGTCAGAACTGGAGCTTTCTGATGCAGTGGAAAAAGAATACATTAAACAAGGCGCTAAACAGCTGAGTTTTAAAACTATTCTTGCTGCAGGTGCGAACTCGTCCGTAATTCATTATTCACATCCGTCAAAAGAGGTCAAAATAAAAAACGGCGATTTTGTACTGCTGGATTGCGGCGGACATTTTGAAGGCGGTTATTCTACAGACATTACAAGAACATTTGTAAAAGGCAGCCCGACGGATTTACAAAAAAAGGTTTATACAACTGTTTTAAAAATGTTTTTAAATGCTTATCACTATGAAATAACGCCAAGAACAACAGGGTATACCTTAGACTGCATTGCCAGAAAAATCCATAAACAATCAGGTTTGGATGATTTTAATTTTAACCATGGGCTCGGGCATGGTGTGGGAATAAATGTACACGAAAATCCGCCGTCTATCTCCTGCGGATTATCCGGAAAACGAATACTTAAAGAAAATATGGTGTTTACAATAGAACCCGGACTTTATAAAGCAGGCTTCGGCGGTGTGAGACTGGAAAATTCAGTATATTTAACAAAAGTAAACGGCAAACTAAAAATACAGTCGCTGTCTTCTGTTCCGTTTCAGGAGGAGGCTATTGACTACAGTCTCTTAAATAAACAGGAAAAACAGTGGCTCAAAGATTGGCAGGCGGGGAAATGTTAGAAATAACCAGCGTAAACAACGACAAAATAAAAGAAACAGCAAAACTTCAGCAAAAAAAATACAGAAATGAAACAGGCTTATTTTTGATAGAAGGATACAAGCCTGTTTTTGAAGCATATAATGAAAAAGTTGAAATTCAGACAGTTTATACAACACAAAAATATCTTGAAAAATTTTCATTTATAAAAGAAAAAATCGTGCCTGTCACAGAACCTGTTCTAAAAAAGCTTTCTACAACCTCTTCTGTCTGTGAAGCAGTTGCGGTTGCTAAACAAAAAAACATAACCATTGAGCAGATTAAAGACAAAAAAAGAATAGCACTAATTGAAAATATAAAAGACGCAGGCAATCTCGGCACCCTTCTGCGATCTGCAGCGGCATTTAATATTGAGGCGATTATTCTCTCAGGGGATACAATTGACCTGTACAATCCCAAAGTCGTACGCTCTGCAGTAGGTGCACTTTTTAAAATTCCTGTTGTAAATGTAGATTTAAAAGAAGTTAGAAAACTTTTTAAATCACACAATTTTATTGCGACTGTAGTTAATCATAATGACATAGTTAATCCCGCAACAATAAACTATACAAAGCCTTTTGTAATAATGCTCGGAAGCGAAGCGGACGGATTGACTAAAGAATCTATAGAAACAGCTGATATAAAAACGACAATACCAATACAAAAAAATACGGAATCGCTGAATTTGAGCATTGCCGGGTCAATAATGTTTTATATTGCTGCAAGTACTTGTTAATCTGATTTTTTTACATGCAATTATCACATAAAACGAGTAACAATAATGGAATAAATATCTTTTAATAGACTATTTAATGGAACTTTTTCTTCAATACCGGAGCAGTAAGGGTCTATTACAGTTACGGTTTTGCTTTCAGGCTCATATCCTTTAATGGAAACAGCATGACGGCTGTTTCTGCCGGTTAAAAAAGTTTCATTAATCATATATCTGGGGTTCTGACCGAAATTTTCCAAAAAGCTTTGAATTTTTGTTTTATCTTTAATGGTCTGAACAACACAGCGTCCGTCAACTATTAAATCAGACAGCAATTCTGCCAGAACATCCTTTGGATTTCCACCGAATATTCTTCTTTGCAGGTAATCCAAATTATCTGATGTTAGCGGGTCTTCACTATTAGCGATTTTCATATGACAGGCATCTCTGAAAGAAGTTTTTGCAAATGCTCTTTCAAGCATTTGAACGTTTTTAGCCGCATCAGCACTATAAAGATGAGGTTGTATTTCGCCGTCAGAAAATTTAATTGCACCTCCATAATTTTTATAAGCCGGTATTGTAACAAAAATATCGTTTCCCTTTTGTTCAAACATTTTATAATAGCTGCCTCTGGTTTTGGGATTATAATAAAGGCTGTTTAAAACGGATATTAGATAGCAGTCTTCTCTTCCCTGCAATGTTGAAAATCTGTCAACAAGAGGAAATAACTCATTGAATTTTCCCTCTGACATATTCCAGTTTTCCGGTTTGCCATTGTTATTTATGTATAACTTTCCTTTAACTGATGCCACATCTCCGGGAGATGTATTTTTTATAATATCCCTTACAGAGTCAAATTTTTTAATCAAACTTTCTCCGTTTAACAATTTGTAGACATCGGATAGAATTTCCGGCGTAAGTTCACCGGTGCGGCTGCATTGCGTTAAAATCCTCGGATTAATTCTTTCCTGCAGCACTAAATCTAAAATCTTTGAATCCTCCAGTTTTTTAAAAGCTTCAGGGTTTTCAAATTTCATTTTGACTATGTCCCCTACAATAAAATCACATTCTTTTGAAGAAGGAGAATGTTTTTTAAACACTTTTAACAAGGGACGAAACAGCTTTTCGCATATTACGTCAAGTTGATTTTCATAATCAGAATTTATTCCCATTATTTTTAATTTAAATAGAGATTCGACATCTAATGTTTCGTTATTCAAGCATTTTTTCAAATAACCAATATTCTTTTTATTTGTAAAGAAAGCTATACGGGTGAAAGCATCATAATTTTTTGTTTTAATTGTTTTTTCAAAAATCTCCTTTAATAATTTTTCATCTGTTCCTTCTTTTGATAAAAAAGAATTTATATCTATCAATGTTGACGGGGTGCAGCATTGAGGATAATTTTTTGTCAAGCTTAAATAATATTTAAATACTTCGTCAGTTATTTTAGAATCTTCTTTGTCAAGTAAATTTATTGCAGTACCTATGGTAAAAGGTGAAGCATTTTGTATCTGGAGTGATTTTTTTACGATATCCGGTGATTTTTCGCATATATCAAGAATATTTAAAAATTTGTCTTTTGTAAAAGTAAAATTATCTTCTGTAAGTTCAAATTTATTTAAAAATTCATTTATCAATTCAGGATTTTTAGCTTTTTCCAATCTTGTAATATAGTCTTCTAAAACTTTCGGGTTTTTACAAATTTCCTCATCAGCCAGTTTTATAAATTTGTTTGCTGCTTCAATATCAATACCTGATTTAACCAGTCTTTCATTTGTTGAATTTTCAATATTTTCAAAAAGTTTGTAGAAAAAATTATCGTCAATATTATCCAATGGTTTTATATCTTTTAAATATGAAAAATTTAATCTTTTTGCAAGAATTTCGTCAAATCCTGCAGAACCAATAAGCGCTTTGAAACTTTTTTTATTGAATAAACTCATCAATGTTAAGTTTATAGTAATTTTATTTTTTTCGTATAAATTCCGGCATAATACATTTTTTAAAATAGAGTTTAATTTTCCTGCAGACTTTACAAAAGTATTGTAATTTTTCATATTTTCAAAAATTGTACCGATTATCTTCTCATCATCACAATGAGTAACTAATACTTAAATAAAAGACTCATTATTTTCAAATATTTTCGGATTATTTTTTTGTCGTGAAAATTGCAGGATTCTATTTCGCAAATTAGAAATTAGTTCTTTAATTTCTCCCGAGTATCCGTGATATTTTGCGTTTGGAGCTAATTTATTTTGCAAATCAGTCGCCAAACTGCAAAGTTTTGAAGAAACTTTTTCGGTGATATTTTGCGTATTATTTTCACTGATTGTTTTGACTGCTGAGTCTATGACTTTTGATATTTTCATCATATTTACATTATCTTTTCTATATAACATACAGCTATAACATTGTCTGAGTGGGACCTCGCTTGTAGGAGTGGTACACGGAGTGCGAGTGGCGCCGAGTCTAGCATTTTACGGAAGTGACCCCATGCGCTTGTTGACTGTGCCGGACTTATTGTTAAATATTGAACTTGCTTATTGCACAGGTTCAACAAGTAGTCGGAGTCAGTTGACAATATGAAAAATTAAACTCTTTACAAAATTAAAAATTGCTCTAAATGTCCGGCAATATACTTTGTTCTTTTCATTTTCGTTACAAAGATTAATATCCTGCTTGGCTATTTGGTAATTTTTTTAACTTATTATTTATATTTTTGATACAATTATGTCATAGATTTTAAGACTTATAATTTTAAGGGGTATAAGAGAGGCAAAAAATGAAAAACAAAAAATTATTATTGTTCTGGGGGATTATACTGCTTGTTATAGTTTGTATTATTGTAATCATCAAAAAACCTACAAGACTCGGGCTTGACCTTGTCGGAGGTTCCAGAATTGTGCTCGAGGCACAAACAACCGATACAATTGCAAAAATCACACCTGATATGATGAGCAGTCTGCAATTTGCAATCGAAAACAGAGTCAATGCGCTGGGTGTTGCAGAAACAGTTGTTCAGCAGACAGGTGAAAAACGTTTATTAGTAGAAATCCCTAACATTTCAGATCCTGCTAAAGCAAAAGAATTCTTGGGAGAAACAGCAGAACTGGAATTTAAAAAACCATTGGACGGAAAATACGGTGCTACAGGCTGGGCTTCTACAGGATTAACAGGTAAAGATGTAAGAAAAGCTCTTATATCTACAAACCCTGGCGGGCAGTGGGTTGTTGCATTGGAATTCAATGATAAAGGAACAAAAAAATTCGGTGAGTTGACTCAACAGCTTGTCGGAAAGCCGATGGCAATATTTTTTAACGGCGAATTACAATCCGCTCCGGTTATTCAAGAACCTATCTTAGGCGGTCACGCTCAGATTTCAGGCGGTGACTCGGGTTTTGCCTATGAAGAAGCGAAGAAAATGGTAGATTTACTTAACGCCGGTGCTTTGCCGGTTCCCGCAAAAATCATAGAAGAAAGCTTAGTCGGACCCACACTCGGTGCTGACAGTATTGCAAAAAGTAAAACAGCAGGCATTATCGGTATCGGGCTTGTTATGATATTTATGCTTTTATACTATCGCTTGCCCGGTTTTATTGCGGATATTGCATTGATAATATATTCAATCATTGTATTTGCAATATTCAAGATAGTTCCAGTTACATTGACACTTGCCGGTATTGCAGGTTTTATCCTGAGTATAGGCATGGCGGTTGATGCAAACATCCTTATATTTGAAAGAACAAAAGAAGAATTAAAAGCCGGAAGGACAATGTTTACCGCTATTAATGCAGGTTTTGACAGAGCGTTCACTTCAATATTCGACTCTAATATGACGACAATTATCACCTGTGTGATTTTGTACTTCCTTGGCACAAGTATTGTAAAAGGATTTGCGCTTACTTTGATTATAGGTGTTTTAATCAGTATGTTTACTGCAATCACGGTAACAAAAAACTTTATGCACCTTTTATTCGGTGCCGGACAATTAAAACACCCTGGCTGGTTCGGTATCAAACAGTCTGAAATAGGCAAAGCCTATGAAGCAACCGAAACAAAGAAAGAAAAAGCTAAATTCGGTATACTTGATTAATTTATTTAAAAGGTGAAAATCTGCAGACTCAATATAACAGCCTGCAGCCGTTACACCGGATATACAAAAAAACTAAGGAGAGATAATATAATGAGTGAAACAGTTTTACATCAACACAAATGGATTGATGTCGTAAAATACAGATGGGTCTGGTTTGGTCTGTCGCTTTTATTGATAGTACCCGGTATAGTTGCTATGGGTTATTTGATTTTTAATTCTCCCCAGCATTTACCGGTAAAAGTCGGTATTGACTTTACAGGCGGTACAATTACACAGTATTCTGTAGCAAAAGATGTTTCTAATACAGAAGTTGCAAAAATAAGAGACAATCTTGTTAAGACAGGAATAGAAAATCCCGTTATACAAGTATTGAAAGCAAATAACACTATCTCAAAAGCAGAAAACATAAAACCTTCTACTGTTATTTCCGTAAAAACAGCTTTTAAAAGCAATGATAAAACCTCGGAGCAGAAAATAGGAAATGTTATAAGGGCAGATTACCCTGCAGCAGAGCTTGTTCAGGTCAGTTCAATAGGCCCTTCTTTAGGTAAAGAATTGTTTATCAATTCAATGTATGCTCTGGCACTGGCATTTCTGGGTATTGTTGTATATCTGTCCTTCAGGTTTCAGGTCGATTATGCTGTAATTGCTTTAATATCACTTGCTCACGATGCGTTTTTTGTCCTGGGATTTTTTGCAATTTTAGGTATTTTCTTTGATGTACATATAGATGCACTGTTTATTACTGCCGTTCTTACGGTAATAGGTTTTTCAAACCACGATACAATTGTTGTGTTTGACAGAATCAGAGAAAACTCAAGATTCCTTGCAAAAAAAGCCACATTCCCGCAGATTGTTAATGCCAGTGTAAACCAGACTCTTGCAAGAAGTATCAATACTTCTTTGACAACACTGATTACACTTTGTGCATTATACTTTTTCGGCGGAGAAACAACAAAAGAATTTGTACTGGCAATGATTGTAGGTATCGCAATAGGTACATATTCAAGTATATTCTTTGCTTCCACATTGCTTGACTGGTGGAGAGAAAAACAGGATGCAAAAATTCACGGAGTAAGAGCATAAAATGACGCAGCAAAAAGCTTTAGCTCAATTTGTATCTGAAACAAGAGAAAAATTAGGATTATCACAGACAGGGCTGGCTAAAAAGTCAGCTCTGCCTCTAAAAATGATAGAAGATATAGAATCCGGTCAGGAACTATTTCTTGCTTCCACAATTCGACAGAAACTCGCAAACGGTTTAAAATTAAAACCGGCAGACATAAAACAATATGAAAAGCACCCTGATTTATCATTGCTTCCAGATAATGAAATTACATTGTTTATAAAAAATCAAATTCTTGCGCATGATATTGAAAATCTCGAGTGTCCGGTATGCGGATCAAAACTCATAACAAGAATTGCAAAAATGTATGATTTGGAAGACAACCTTGTTCTTGTCCCAAAAGCCAGATGCACAAAATGTCCTTTTCAAATTAAAGGATAAATTAAATATTGTTTTCTGTAACCGCTTTTATCGCTTTATAAGCAATAGTTGTCATTTTTTCAATTTCATCTTCGGAAATAATCAAAGGCGGCATAAAATATATTACATTCCCGATAGGACGTAATATTGCACCTAGCTGCATTGCCTTTAAAAAGACTTTATGACCGATTCTTTCAACAAATTCGTACGGTTCTTTTGTTTTTCTGTCTTTAACGAGTTCTACAGCACCAATCATACCGATGTGTCTAATATCTCCTGCATGCTCTAACTGTTTGAATTTTTGAAGAGACTGTCTGAAGGCTTCGATTTTAAATGTTAAATTATCTATAATTTTAGCCTCTTTCATTATTTTCAAAGTTTCAACAGCAACCGCACATGCAATTGGATTACCTGTAAAGCTGTGTCCGTGATAAAAAGTTTTTAGTTTTGAAAAATCATCATAAAAAGCATTATATATTTTATCCGTTGTAATAGTAGCAGCAAGAGGTATATATCCTGCTGTTATTCCTTTTGCAACACAGAATATATCCGGCTTAATTTTTGCATGCTCAAAAGCAAAATACTTGCCTGTTCTGCCAAAAGCCATTGCAACTTCATCATCTATCAATAAGATATTGTATTCATCACATAAAATTCTTAGTCTTGTCAGATATTCCGCAGGATATACTCTCATGCCGGCAGCTCCCTGAACAAGAGGTTCAACAATTATCGCTGCAATTTCATTGTGTTTTTCTTTAAAAAGTTTTACTACATCTTTAAGACAATCAATATTGCAGCTGCTCTTGTTACAACCTTTAGGACATCTGTAACAGTACGGAGCAGAGACTTTTAATGTCTCAAACACAAGCGGATTAAATATTTTTTTGTAAATATCAATCCCTCCTACAGATACAGAACCCAACGTGTCTCCGTGATATGAATCTGTCATTGAAACAAAATATCGTTTTTGGGGCTGTCCTTTCTGATACCAGTATTGATATGCCATTTTTATTGCAACTTCTACAGCCGTAGATCCGTCATCAGAATAAAAAACTTTTGAAAAAGGTTTTCCTGCAAGATTAACAAGTCTTTCCGCAAGTTCAATCGCCGGTCTGTGAGTAAAATCAGCAAGCAATACATGTTCAATTTTATTTGCCTGCTCCAAAAGAACCTGATTCAGTCTGGGTACACAGTGTCCGAGTGTATTTACCCACCATGAAGAGACCGCATCTATATATCTGTTTCCGTCAGAATCAATAACGTATATCCCATCGCCTCTTTCAATAAGAGTCGGTTTATAATTTGCACCTTCATACTGCTTCATCTGTGTATCAGGATGCCAAACGTATTTTAAATCTTTTTGTATTAATTTGTCTTTTTCTTTTATATTCATAGGATTTTATCCTTTCACGGCACCGTCATTTTCTCCGGAAATAAAATATTTTTGCATTGCTATAAAGAATATCAAAATAGGGATTGTTGCAATAATAGAACCTGCTGCAATATATCTCCAGTTTGCGCTGAACATTCCCTGAAGGTCATTTACTCCGACAGGAAGTGTATATAGAGTCTTTTTTGTTAAAACAATACTCGGCCACAAAAACTCGCCCCAGGAACCGATAAAAGTAAATATAGCAAGTACGGCAAGAGTCGGTTTCACCATAGGCAAAAGGATTTTCCACCATATTTGAAAAACATTGCATCCGTCGACAAATGCTGCTTCTTCCATTTCTTTCGGTATTGAAAGAAATGCCTGTCTCATAAGAAAAATTCCGAAGGCATTTACGGCAAAAGGCAAAATTAAGCCTAAAAAACCCATAAAATTGTTTACGGAATCAACCATTTGAAGTTTCAGAATAATAAGATATACAGGAAGCATTATTGCCTGAAAAGGTATCATAATTGTGGCAAGTGTTGCATAAAAAACAGTTTTTTTACCTTTAAATTCCATTCTTGCAAGCGGATATGCGGCAAGAGAAGAAAGAATCAGGTTTAAAACGACCGTAAAACCTGCAACAATCATACTGTTTATAAAATAAAGAATAAATGGAATCTGGTTCCAAACACCTTTAAAGTTTGCCCACGTAGGCTGCTCCGGGAAAAACACAGGCGGATACTGAAAGATGTTTTCATCCGGACCTTTCATCGCTGTAGATATAAGCCATATAAAAGGGAATACGGAAAGTAATGACACTATTATTAATGACGAATGTATAAAAAATCCTTTTGATATACTTTTAAAATTTTTCATATTTCCCTCTACAATTGATACTGTTTGTGTTCAAACAGTGTAAAATTTAAAATTGATAATACAAGAACAACAATAAGCAGTATTACTGATGCCGCAGATGCTATCCCCAGATCAAGATTTTCAAAAGCACGTTCATATATGTAATATACTATTGTTTTACTGGAATCAAGAGGACCTCCTTTTGTCATAACATAAATCTCTACAAAAACTTTCATTGCAGATATTGATGAAATCATTGTAACAAGCCCGATTGTCGGCATCAGATGAGGAAGCGTGACTGTTAAATGTTTTGTTACGGGATTTGCTCCGTCCACATCACAGGCTTCATATAGATCCTTTGGCACACCCATCAATGCAGAAAGATAAATCATCATATAATATCCGATCCCCTTCCACACCGTAACAAGAATAACAGAATACAAAGCGACATTTGGATCGGTAAGCCACCCCACAGGATTTATATGAAAAAGTCCCATTACAAAATTCAATATCCCCTGCTGGGCATACAACCATTTAAAAGCAATGGCTGCTACAACAATAGATACAATTACAGGTAAATATATAAGTATTTTATACAGTGTAATGCCTTTGATTTTTTGATTTATCATAATAGCTATTATTAAAGGAAATACTACAAGAAAAGGAACCGCACCTATAAGATAAATGAAAGTATTCAACATTACCTTGTAAAAAATCGGGCTTTTTAATAAAGTTACATAATTATCCAGAGAAACAAACACAGGCTGATAAATGTTTGAATTGTAATCAAAAAAGCTCAAAACAATTGTTTCAAAAAACGGTATAAAAAAGAACAGTATTAGTATTACTGCAGCAGGCAGCAAAAATAAATACGGCACATATTTTTTATAATATTTATACATTTGTCTCCTCAGTTTTTCAGCTCAGTTGTTAAACAAAAACCGTTTTGTGACACAATAAAGTCCGTTGAAGTCAAAGACATAAGCATTGCCCTGTCTCCTTTATAATCCACAGACCAGGCGCCGAGATATTTAGGTTTTTCTCCCGTAGCTGCATAAGCAAAGACAACTACCCTCTCCGGATTAATAGAATCCCATCCTATCGGATAAATATCCCACCTGTATTTTTTCAAATTTAAGTTATGTTGACGCCAATAATATTCTATTGCACTTCTTATTTCGCTCAATTCTTTGAGAGAACCTGTTTCCAGATTATAAACCAAAAGATTTGTTTTCCATAGACCTTCCGGCGTAAATGATATTTTCTCTTTAAAGGCTATTCTTTTGCCGTCTGTTGACCAATCTACAACAGTCAGTGTTTTTTGTATATCAGGATCCAGTGCATCCATCTCTGTCCTGTAAACAGTCTTTTTTCCGTAATTTACGTGTGCATCTTCTATTCTCGACTGCACATCCTTACTCATATCAAGATTTAACAGATACAACTCTGAAGATGCTGTCTTTGTTGAAGGGTAATAAAATACAGTTGAATAAACCATTTTATCAAATTGAGGAGATACAACACCTATAGAATTTATCTGTTTTTTCTTTTTAAGAGAATTAAGATTTATATCAATAGTTCCCGGCGGATTGTTATATTTTCTCAACAGTAGTTCCGGATCAGGCAGGTCGACTAGTTTTTCATCTTTTTCGAATTGCGGAGAAGGAATCTGCATATTTTTTGCTGCAGCTTTATTTACCTCACGATAATATTCCTGCATGGTTTTTGGCATATTATTCTCAGGTTTCGGGTGTTTTTTTTTGTAGCTTTTTGTCCAGAAAAATTTTGATGCAACATCTTTTTCAAAATCAAATGCAAAAACAGCATTGACAGTACAAAGACATAAAAACACCGCTAAGAAGCGGATAAATGTTTTAAACATTTAAACAAGCCCCTCTCTCATTGCAGTAACAGCAGCTTTTGTTCTGTCATCCACATAAAGTTTTTGTAATATGCTATGTACGTGTGCTTTAACAGTAGCCCTTGTAACAACAAGTTTTTCCGCAATTTCAGGATTTGACAAACCGTCTACAATAAGAGCCAGTACCTCAAGCTCTCTGTCTGTAAGTCCGAAAGTATTTTTTGTTTTAACAGGAGCTATTGTGCCTGTAATTACTTCATCTTTTTTCTGCCGCTGAACATTCGACAGTACAAGTCGTGCAATAGACGGATCCAGCCAAGCTGTGCCCTCATTAACCGCAGAAATAGAGGAAATAATTTGTTCCGGAGTTGCTCCTTTCATAATATATCCGTCAGCACCTGCCGCCAGAGCAGCAAAAACATCATCATCATTATCACGAGATGTAAAAATAAGAATTCTGCTGCTTATGTTTAAAGCTCTTATTCTTCTGGTCGCTTCTATTCCGTCTATAACAGGAAGTCCGATATCCATTAATATTACATCAGGCAACAGTTCTTTTGCTTTTTCTACTCCCTGCAATCCGTCTTCCGCCTCTCCGGCAAGAGTAATTCCGTCTGTTTTTTCAATGACAAGAGCTGTACCCATTCTTGTCATCATGTGATCTTCTACCAACAACAATCTTATATCTTTTTTACTCATATATTATCCCCGATAAAATTAAAAGTCTCATCTTTATTTTACAGTCTGCTGTATTTTAAGAGATTCCGGTATAACAAATGAAAAAACACTTCCTTTACCGACTTTACTTTCTGCCCAGATTTTTCCGTTATGAGCTTCTACAATCTGTCGTGAAAGATAAAGACCAAGCCCTGTTCCTGCTGAACGTTTACGGCTTGTACCCTGAGAAAACCTTTTAAACAATTTTTTTAAATCATCTTTCGGAATTCCGATTCCATTATCTTTTACATTCAGTATTAAATCTCCTTCTTTATTCAATGTTTCAACTTCTATTTTTCCGCCTTGATTTGTGTGATTAAGAGCATTGCCGCAAAGATTTAAAACAACACGCCTTAGCTCATTTCTGTCAGCAGTAACCTGAGCATTTTCCGTATCATCATATAAAAGATTTATTTCTATCTGTTTTTTTTCAGCCAGTGCTTTAATCTGCGCAAGACATTCTTCCAGAAACTGTTTTAGTGAAAACGTCGTTTTACAGAGATTTAGCTTGCCTGACTCATATTTGTATACTTCTAATAAAGCATTTACGAGTCCAAGCATATCTTCATTGCTTTTTTTCATTGTTTCAAGCAATGTTTTCTGCCGTTCACATACATCACCGAGTGTTCCGTCAAGAAAAAACTGTAAAGTCTGTATTGCCGCCAGTAAAGGTGTCCTTAAATCATGTGTAAGAGTAGCAATAAAATCATCTCTGAGTCTTTCCATTTCTTTTTGCAGACTTACATTTCTAACAACTCCCACATAATTTATTAGCGCAGAATTTTTACCGTCTGACGGAATAGGTGCAAAATTTATTTCAACAGGAATATTCTTATCATTTATACAATTTTTAACAGCAGCATCTCTTAAAAGAACTTCTTTTTTTTCATTTGTAATTTTTCTAAGCTGTTTTTCATCAGAAACTATAAAATCTTTTAAAGATTTACCTGTCAGCAGCTTTTCGCTTAAACCCGTAATGTTTTCAAAAGCAGGATTTGCCTGAACAATTTGTGCATCTGAAGAAACAATAACAATGCCGTCCGCACAATAATTTATAATAGCACTGAGTTTTGTATTAGATTCAACAAGATCCGCTGTTTTTTGCATTACTATTTCTTCTAGCGAATGGGAATACTTTTCCAGCTGAGATTTAGCCTGTGAAAGCTCTTCTATTTTATTGTTCAACTCTCCTATGAGACCGCTTCTTTCAAGTCCGTTTCTTATACTGATAAGTAAGTCTTCATTGTCCCATGGCTTTTCAATATATTTATATATTCCTACTTCATTTATTGCTTTTATAGCATTTTCTTTGTCTGCATATCCTGTAAGTAATATCATACTTACATCCGGACATAAATTTTTAACTTCTGATAAAAATTCTATTCCGTTCATATCCGGCATCATAAAATCAGATAATATCAAATCGGGCGTATTTTCTTTTATATCAGAAAGCGCATCCTGCGGTTTATTAAAATAAGCAGTATTCGTAAACCCCTCAAGCTCAAGGAGCATTTTTAAAGTGGAGAGCATTATCTGCTCATCGTCAACAACTACTATTCTTTTTGACTTATACATAGTGAATATTCCTAATAACAGGATATATCATGTCCTTAAACAGGACAAATATTTTACATTTGTAAATTTTTATCTACACAAAATTCAGAGTTTATCAAAACTGAATAATAAAAAATTTTATCAAGCCGTAAGCCTTTTTTGTAAATTATAATTAACTCTTGCTTTTTTGACGATTTTAAGCAGATTTGTAAAGTATCCTGCAGCAAGAATAACAGAAGCCGTTATCCACGCAATAGGTCCTGCGTAGAAAATGCCGAAATAACTGAACTTTACGGCAAGATATACTGCTGCAAACGAGCGGACAAGAAGCTCTGCAATACTTGCGGCAAGTGGAAGCACGGCTTCGCCCATACCCTGCAATGCATTTCTGAATATAAATATTTGCCCCAGGAAGAAATAGAATAAAGTACTTATCCACAGATACTGTCTTGCTATTTCTATAATATGGTGTTCGCCTTTGCCTATAAAAAGAGCAACAATATTGCTGCCGAAAAAATGTATGATTAACGTCATAATCACACTGAGGCTGATATTTATAATAGATGTTTTCTGGACACCTGAGCGGATTCTGTTAAAGTTATTAGCACCAAAGTTTTGTGCGGTGTAAGCTGCAAGGGCAATACCGAATGAAATCATAGGCATTGTTGCAATCTGTTCTATTCGAAGTGCAGCAGTAAATGCAGCAATAACATCCGAACCGAAAGTATTACATACACTCTGTATAATTAGTATACCCAGACCGAGTATAGAAGATTGTACAGCCATTGGTATCCCGACTTTCAGGTGTTCTATTGCAAAAGGAATACTGTCTTTTTTTACGGCGTATAACCAATCAGCTTTTTTTAGATGTAAAATAGGAAAGCGTTTTTTTACATATATAAGACACAACAAAACAGATACTGCCTGAGACAATACAACTGCCACAGCCGAACCCGGTACTCCCCAGTGAAACTTGAGAATAAACAACAGGGCAAGAAATACATTTAAAACAGAAGCAAAAATAAGAAAATAAAGAGGTGTTTTGCTATCACCCAGTGCTCTTATAATACTTGCAAGCAGATTATATGCGTTACAAGCAATAAGCCCTGCAATAACTATCTGGATATACCAGAAAGCATCATACCTGATTTCCTGCGGCACATTCATCCAAATGAGTATATAATTCATTAATATGGCGATAACCAGTGAAAAAGCAATTGTTATACCTGTACTTATTACAGTGGAAACGGTTACAGACCTTCTGACACCTTGAGGATCTTTTGCACCGAAGCTTTGTCCTGTTATAACAGCAAAACCGCTAGTTAATCCAACGACAACAAACATTATAAAAAAGAATATCGGTGATATTGCACCTACCGCAGCAAGTGCTTTCATTCCTAGAGTTCTTCCTACAATAACAATATCGGCTATATTGTACAGCTGTTGAAATACATTTCCTATCAAAAGCGGAACCGAAAACCAGAAAATCAAGGACAACGGATTCCCTTTTGTCATGTCGTTAATCATATCTCTGTAACCTTTGTAAAAAAACCTTGTTGTTATTAATTTTATTTTACTATACAAATATTATAAAATTATATCAACCAAAAGGATGCAAGAATGATAAAATTAATTACCTCGGATATGGATGGTACTCTGTTAAATGACAGGGGGAAATTTGCACCGGATTTTTTTGATGTTTTAAAAGAACTGAACAAAAGAAATATAAAATTTGTAGCTGCAAGCGGCAGAAGCTGTTATGCACTTGAAGAAGTATTCGGTAACAGGAAAAATGAAGTTTCATATATTTCAGATAACGGCGGTCATATAAAATGCAAAGACACAGAAGAAATTATTCTTCCGATGAACAGAGATGAAATTTTTTCTACCGTAGAAATATGCAAAAATATAGAAAAACTACAATTGATACTGTGTGCAAAAGACAAAGCGTATTTTCTAAATCCTGATAAAGAATATCTTGATGCAATAACTTATTATTATACAAGTTATGAAATAATAGATGATTATAAAAATCTGAATGAACAGATACTAAAGGTTGCACTGTTTGATGTGTTTGGCTCTGCAGCAAATTCCTATCCCAAAATCAAAGACAAACTGGATAAAAACCTTTCTGCAGTTGTTTCTTCCGTAAACTGGATAGATATTATGAATAAAGATTTAAACAAGGGAACGGCTGTAAAAAGACTGCAGAAACTATACAATATAAAAGAAGATGAAACCATGGCATTCGGGGATTTTAATAATGATATAGAAATGTTAAAATGTGCACGGTATTCTTTTGCTATGGATAATGCAAATGAACAGGTGAAAAAGAATGCCAATTATATTGCTGATACAAACAACAATTTCGGCGTTGTAAAAGCAATAAAAGAGTTTGTTCTAAAATGAATAATTACAGGAGTTTAATATGACGGAAAACAAATTTGTAAAAGAAAGAAATAAAAAATTAGGTGAAAAAACAATTGAAGCCTTCAAAAAAAGACATTTTGACGCATATTTCTGCAATGATAAGGAAGAAGCAGTAAAAACAGTTCTGTCTCTTATTTCAAAGGAGGATGTTATAGCCTGGGGCGGCTCAACAACACTTGCTGAACTAGGACTTGCTGATTATCTGGAAAATAACGGATACAAAACCATAAACAGAGACAAAGCTCCTGATGCGCAGTCAAAGCAAAAATGCGCTTATGACAGCTTTTTTGCTGATATATTTTTAATGAGCTCAAATGCAATATCTGAAGACGGGCAGCTTGTTAATATAGACGGACTTGGAAATCGTGTGGCAGCACTTGCATTCGGACCTAAAAAAGTTATTGTTATTGCAGGCATGAACAAAGTGGTGAAAAATCTGCAGGAGGCTTATACAAGAGCAAGAACTTATGCAGCACCCTGCAACCTTCAAAGAATCGCTGCTGTTGCAAACAGCAAAACACCCTGCGCTGTTACAGGAAGCTGCGGCGATTGTTTGAGTTCGGATTCTATTTGCTGTCAGATAGTTACAACAAGACTCTGCAGACCGCAGGGCAGAATCACGGTTATTCTTGTTAATGAAAAACTGGGTTACTAATTATCTTAATAACAGCAAAACATTTATTATGACTCTTTTTTGATACATTTTACGCCCCGTTTGGTTGCGGCAATGACATCAAGAATAGTTTTATCCAGAAGTACAAACTCTTTTTGTTTTTCAGGAGGCTGTTTTTCACGCCATTCTTTGAGTAATTCTAAAAATTCTTCTCTTTGGATAATACAATCACCCGTACCTACTCTGGAGGAATATTTTTTAACAAATTCTTTGTTAAAATCTTGATAGACTTCTGTTATTGCATCTGAAACCAGCTGTGCATTAGTAAGCATTATATCAATGTCTTTGTTCATGTTATCTTTGTCATTTTCGGATATTACCCACATTCCGTCTATAGATTTTTTGCCAAAATGTCTTCCCTGACCCATAACTGCGGTTGCCAGTGTAGCCATGTGGGTAGCGGCTTTCATATCAGCTGTAATACCCCAGCTTCCATCCTGTCCGAAAAAGTATTTTTCACATGAATTTCCGCCAAAATCACTAACCAGATTGCTGAATATTTTTTCAAAAGAATATTCAGGATTTATATCATCACTATAAAATACGGCACCGCCAAAATATCCTCTGGGATCAAGTGTTATAAAATTCATATAATTGCCCAAATGATCAAGTCTGCCTTCTTTTTGAGCAAGTTCTTCCATAACAATACCATTTGTTGCGTGTCCGCATTCGTGAGAAGTTACTATTTCTTTTCTGAAATTCGGATCCTGTGCACTTGTAGGACGTCCTACTACCAGCTGCAAATAGGCTTCTGTAAAATCTGTTTTGTCAATTGTTTTATGATTTCTTTCTTTAGCTACATTTTTGGCTTTATCCAGAAGAGTTAATATCTCGATATAAGAAGCATTTTCACTTATAAGATTTATATGATCTTTAATTTCCTTCTGTTCATTTTCATCACCGGTAAGCTTTATTTTCTTTTTCTTTATATAGTAATTTATAATTTCATTTCTTGCTTCTTTATTTGAACCCGGAGACTCAACAGCAATCTGATCAATAAACTTAAAGGATTTTGACGTAGCTTCTCCGATATGAGCAGGATCACCCATTGACCCTATAACCACTATATTAAGCCCCTGCTCCTGTGCCTTGTTCATCTCTCTTATCAACTGTGACATTGCTTTTTCATGATATTCTGATACAAATTCACCGAAAGAAAAATAATCAAAATTTTCAATAAATACCACAGCAGATTTTGAAGGATTTGTTTCAGCCTGAGCTTTTACCATTCCGAACAGCTTTTTCATTGACGCTTCAGGGCTAAGATTTCCGCCGCCAAATAGATCAACGTCTTTTGTACCGAAATCAACCGCATTAATTTCTATGTAAGGAATCTTTGATTCACCGGCAATTGCCTGTGCCGTATACTTTCTGCCTGCACCGACTGAACCGTCCTGAGAAAATATGATAAAGCCCTTTGTGCCCACAGATTTGTCTTTTATTCTGTTAACAATTGATTGGGCTTCTTTTTTTGTTGCGGGAGTACCTACCATATCTTTCAATTTTATTCCCGTATCAAACACAACTTTTATTGAACTGTCATTTTCCACGGGTTTAAATATTTCTTTTGCTTCTCTTACATAGTTTTGGACATCTAAAGCGCTTATTTTGTCTTTATCAATATAATACGATGCAACAAGTTCCATAACTTTTTGTGCTTTCTCGGGATAATTACCCTCCAGCTGATTTGCTGCTTCTATGCATTTATCGATAGCCGGCAAAGAAAACGGCTTTTTAATATTCGCAATCAATGCAGGTTGTTCTCTGAACATCTTTTTTGCCTGTGTCATGTTCATCAATGGCATTGAAACTTCGCCAAAATCCCTGAAAAATTTTTGTATTTCACCGGAACTGCTCTCTTTATAATACATGTCCTTGTCTGCAGCCATTACATATTTTACATTCTTTGGCGCTTTTCTGAATATTTCAACATTAGTTTCATCAACAGCAAGAGAGTCCATATCTTTATCCATAATAGACATTATCATAATGTAATTTTTATCTTTATTTTTTGCGAACTGGTAAATTTTTTTGTTTATGTAATTATTATCTATTTCTCCGTTATCATTAAAATTTACAATAACAGTATTATTTTTGGATAGATTTCCGAATCCGTTTTTACTGCTATCAAAAACGTGTAAAAAAGAATTTATTAGATACGAAGGAGAAATATCTTTGTCATGCAATATTGCCATGTTCGTACCAACAGCAAGATTTTTCCATATATTTAATGCTTTGTCATCATAGAATGAAAGATGAATTCTTTGAGAAAGAGGTCTTTTATCCATATGAATTACATCTTTTAAAGCAGTTCGGAATGGGGATACAATCTCTTTTTTTATCTGGTCATTGTTGGGATAAAAAGCTGCCTCAAAAAGAGTCTGGTCATGAACAAGCCCGTCTCCTCCCAGATCCTCTTCATTATCCTGCATATAAAAACTGTATATGTCATTTAAAAAATCTTTTGAAAATTCAATTTTAGTATTAACACCGTTTTTACCTGCTGGTAGTTGCTCAAGTTTCTTGTCAAGGAGTTCTATCTCATTTTCAATTATCGGTCTTATTCTGTCTCTTTTTACTTTATCTTTAAACACAGATTTGCTGATATCATTTTCTAATGTTACATGTGTACTAAAAGAAGACTCATCATCATAAGAAACCTCTCCTGAATCAAGCTTATCCATATATGTTGTTATATTTTTCAGACCGGCTCTTAAAACATGAAGCTGCGTTATTTCTTTATTTTTATATTTTTTTGCAAGAGATCTTGCATCGCTAAAAAGCTTTTCTCCATAATAGGAAAGGTTACTTTCTATTTCTTCCATTTTATCTTTGCCGGAAGCATTTTGGGACTTTTTTATTATCCTGGTTTCAAAATCATCCGGCTCATCATACATCTGTTTGCTTTTACCAAAATTTACAAAATATTTATTTAAAAGCTCTGATGAAGGGACAATAAGTTTTTCAACAGCAGTATCGTGTAAATTTGCAACCGGAATTTGTTTATTTGCTAATAATTGTCTGTTTTTTTTATTTCTTATCTCAATATTCAATCCAATTTTTTCAATCATTTTCATTCTCTCATTAAACTAAAAATCAATGCAGCAAATATGCTTTTTTAGTTTAAAAAAGAAACAAAAAAACTTTTGTTATGAAAATATGTAAAATGTAATAATTGTTAATATAAATACATTATCAATAGTTTTCGACCAAACAGCATTAAACCTATCAAGATACTTGTCATTGCAGCAATAAGTACGACACCTGCAGACAAATCTTTTGCCATTTTTACCATTTTTGAATATTTATTTTTGTATACAGCATCCAGTGCAAATTCTATCACTGAATTAAAAAGTTCAGCGGTTATAACAAAGCTTATGGATAAAATCAAAACACAGTATTCAATACACTTAAAATTAAGTAAAATGCCGCCAAGTATGGCAATAAAGCCGACAAAAAGATGAAAACGGTAATTTCTCTGGGATTTGTAGGCAAGACTCAATCCCTGCAAAGCGTAAGATAAACTTTTTCTGTATCCTCCGGTTGTAAATTTTGACATTATTCCAGATTCCTATTTTGTGATAAATTATTGTGTTACCTGATTCCGGCAATCATTTTCTGTTGAATATTCCACATTTCTTGCAACGATTCTTCATCTTTGTGATCATATCCCAGAAGATGGAGAATACCGTGTGCAATAAGGAAGTAAAGTTCATCATAAAAAGTTTTGTTTTCATGAGTTTCTTCCTTTGATTGTGATAATGTTTTATCCAGTGAAATAAAAATCTCACCCAGATTTATTTCTTTATCAAAAATAAATCTTTCTTCTTTCGGACTGTCTGAGAATATAGCAAATGTAATTACATCTGTGGGTGAATCTTTTTGTCTGTATTCACTGTTAATTTCACGAATTTTTTTATTGTCAGTTAACACTATGTCAAAGTATAAAAGACTAAAATCATATCCGTTAAGACAAGAGTTTTTAAAAAGCATTTCTTCGGATAAAAAATATTCCGTTATTTTTGCAGTATCTCTTGTTAACTGTGCACAATCAACTTTGATACCAGTAGTTTGCTCAAACTCATTATAAGTATTTTCTATGAAAACATTAATCTCTTTTTTCTTGCTCATCATTATCTTTTAAATTTTCTGTGGTGTTTTCGCATTTTTGTTGATGTTTTTGAATCTTTTTTTCTATTTTCTCTTCCTCATCCGTAACTATTTTGTCCGGTGCAACAAATTTCTTTTTAAGAGCTTTTTCTTCAAGCTCTTGAATAATATTTTCATGATATTTAATTCGCTGGTGATGTGCAGCTCTCAAACTCTTGCTGAATACAGAAGCAATGGTTTTTAGGTCTCTTAATGTTAAAGGACTGTCAGAAAGTTGTCCGTCATTAAGTTTTGTTTGAATAATTTTGTTAATCATTCCGTCAAGCTCTTCTTGAGAATGTTCTTTTAAAGTACGTGCGGCTGACTCAACCGAATCGGCAATCATAAGAATTGCTGTTTCTTTCATATTAGGTCTTGGACCGGTGTAGCGGAATTGTTCTTCCGTTACTTTGTCTTCACCCTCCTCAAGTTTTGCCTGATTGTAAAAATAACTGGCTATGGAATCACCGTGATGTTGAATTATAAAATTCTGAACAACAGGAGGAAGGTCATATTCTTTTGCAATATCAATACCGTCTTTAGGATGTGCTGTAATAACCATTTTACTTAATCTGGGATTAAGTTTTGTGTGGGGGTTTTCTATACCGAAATAAGTTTGATTTTCGACAAAAAAGAGCGGTCTTTTAAGTTTACCAATATCATGGTAAAGTGCACCGACACGGGCAAGAACAGGATCAGCACCGATTGCTTCTGCTGCTGTCTCGCAAAGATTTGCTACCATTAAACAGTGTGCAAACGTTCCCGGGGCTTCAAATTGTAAACGTTTTAATAAAGGCTGGTTATTATCAGCAAGTTCTGCCAAACCGTACGGAGTAACAAGTTTAAACATGCTTTCAATAAGCGGTATTATTCCAAGTACAATAATGCCTGATAACAATCCGTTTGCCGTACCGACCAGTGCATTTATCCACATAATATTCGAACCGATTGGATTAATGGAGTTTTCTATAAGATAAATAATCAAAATTAAAAACAGCATTGAGAAGCCTATCTCTCCGCCTATTTTAACAAGATCAAATCTTCTTGAATAACGTACTTTTGATGTTGCGATAGCAGCAATAAGACAAACGACAATAAACACAGCCGCAGGCTGTATAGGTATTTGTTCAACAAGTGCGATTAATGTTATAAGGATTGTTGATGTTATTATAGATACTCTAGGATTAGTAAATATCGCAATTAAAACAGCTAATGCAGGAAAAGGCAAGAAATAAAAAGAAGCTCCGGTAGGTAATACCGCTGCCAGAGATGACATCAAAACAGCCATTATTGCTAAAACAGAAAGATAGTTTTTTGTTACAAATTGCTTTTCATAGTATAAAAGATAATACAGGAATGTAATTACTCCCATACATACAAGTGCAAAAATTCCTATAACACCTTTGGCGTTAAGCTCCAGAACATTATATCCTGCTTTTTGGAGTGCATCTTTTTTTACACGGGTAACAGGTTCACCTGCAAACACAATTTTGTCGCCCTTTTCAAATTTAACAACCGTAGGTGCGATAGAGTTTATTGCATTTTTCTTTGCAAGTTCCGTTGCAGCTTCATCAAAAACCATATTTGGGACAATAACCTGCTCAAGCAGTGCAGATATAACACGTATTTCGCCTTTTGATGTTTCAAAATGGGTGTTTCTAAATATCATTGTTGAAAGATTGCCTTTTTCAAAATCTTTTTCCGTTACACCTTGATTTAAAACATTTGTTAGTGTTTTAGCCGCTTTTTTCAGAGTAGCGTGCAGCCTTTCATCACTTGAATTTATTAAATAATTAAGGATATAGTCTCTATAGAGGTTGTTGTCAAAATCAAAAAGCAAATTCATTTCATCTTTTTTTTGTGCATAATTAGTTTGTTTTGCTCTTATCTGCTCTATTGATTTTACAAGGGTAGCATAGTTGTTTTTTATATATGTATCTTCTGCCGGTGTTAAGATAGGCTCAACTTTTTGTGCAATTTCTTTTTTATTTTGTTCTGTTTTAAAGGTATCAACAACTTTTATTGTTTTAGGAGCAACAATATCTCTTTTGCTGGTTCCGTCATCAGATATAATACTTTGAAACATATAGTACCTGGCACTCATTGTTGCTGTTAACACCAGAGCAAAAAAAACAAAAACAAGCAGATTAATAATCTTGGAAGACGAAAAAGTGTCTGCAAGAAGGTTAATAAATTGAATTTTTTTCATATAATAATCTCATCAATAGCTATTTGAATTATAGTTATTTTAATACTTACATTAAGAAATGCAATCCTACCTGCGGAGGAGCATACGGATTGTTATCAGAAACTTGCAGTGTAATATTTTTCCCTCAAACAGTTGATGAAAAAGATAAAAAAAACGGTACAATCTTTATATGAACTCTTAATTTAACGGTTTATTGTAAAAACGGTATTTTATTATGAAAACAAATTCAGCAGATTTTTCAGATTTTAATGAAAGAAAATTTACATTAATTGATGTGTTCGCCAACCAGCACCCTGTAATTAACGGATGGATTATGCTCAGTGCAGTTGCCATAATTGCTCTTTATGCAATCACATTTACTGCTGTTTAGCTTTAACAAAGATTTTTACTGAATATTACAAAACAAAGTTTTATTTTTTTATTCACAATTCAAAATATATTTATCTAAACAGTTATACTGAAAAGCAATATTTTTTTTATAAATTTTGTAAAAGATTTTTTTTTGAATGCGTCAAAAATATTATTTATGTGTTTTCATAATAAAAAAGGATTTTATATGTTTTCTGTTTCTTTTAGTAATCAACCGTCAAAATATAATCGTCATTCCTGTTTGCCAGTTAACTTTAAAGGCGATATGAATTCGGTTAGATATGTTATTGTTGACGGAAATGTTACTGATGACAAACAGGTCATCGAAGATGTAACAAAGCAGCTAGTCAAAACATTAAAAAATTCCACTAAAGAAAATTTGGAACTAAGACGCTCTGTAAAAGAAGCTATTCCTTCTTACTACTGGACAGACGGATATCAGGAAACAAAATTTTTAAAACTTAATATGATAGGAAAAGAATTTAATATAATTTTAGGCGAGTCAGCAGCAAGACTAAAACATATCTGGCAGCAGGCGGGAGTTTCTCTTGCTGACAAGAAAAAACAGGCAGGGGATGTTATAAAAAAACTAATTTATGACAAAACCTCAAGACACATAGCAATAGAAGCAATTACTGAAAACGTAAAAGGGAAAGTAAGATATATTGCCAGAAAAATATTTCTGACTATTTAGTATATATTTCTCTTTTCGCATTATTAAGAGATAATTTTGTTATTAAAGATTTATGATTCTTTTTAAAAATATCTTTGCTGTATATTCCGACATAATATTCTTTTTGAGGAGAAATATTGTTAAAAACAAGACTTTGTTTTACGGGTTTATTAAATTTTAAAGGTCCGAAAAGTTTTATAGTATCTTTGTTTTCAGGCGGATAATGATTCCCTGTTGAATCGAGCAGCTCAACATATACAGCCTGACTCAGCACAGATTTGTTTTTTACTTCTACTGATAATTTTATTGTATTTTTATTCTGTATAATTTCGCAAATTTTAAAATATAGACCTTCCGAAACTATCTCACTGCAGCTTACATTTGCAACAATCCGTTCTTTAGCCGGTGAAGGTAAGCAGCAAATAAGTGATAAACATAAAACAAGACCTATAAAAAAGAGTTTTTTCATACTGTTAAATTTTATATATTTTTAAAATTTATGTCAATGCGCTAATCGGAGGGTATTTGATTTAAGATTCTTCTTGTTGCTATTGGTCTGCCTTTTTCATTGTAACCTGTATCACCTACCCAGCGGGCTTTTAGTTTTCCGTCTTTAGTATATGCAAATTGTTCTTCATCTGAAATATACAAAGCTATTGACACAAGTTTTCCTGTTGCAGCACTGTATTTTCCTATTTTGTACGGATATTTACCATCCTGCTGTTTATTATCAACATCTATTGCCACAAGATATCCTCTTGTTGAATAGTAATACGCATACTGCGGTCTGTCATCATATACAACTACATACCCTTTTACAAATCCTCTTGCTGTTTCAAAACCCATAATATACCGACCTTCCGGCTGTACATTATCCTTTAAAGCCTTTTGATTTTCTTTATTCTTTTCATCAACAAGATAAGGCTTAAATTCTTTTTTATCCAGCCTTAGAGTCAATCCGTCAAATGCAAGTTTTCTTGCTGATTCAACTGTATATACGACACCGCCTTGCAGCATAGTTTCCGCAAAACAGAAAGAAAAATTAACAAAAAACAGAAGCAAAATCAAAATAAGTTTTTTCATAATAATTATGATAACACTTCTTTGAAAAATTTTCTTGTTAAATAAAACACAAAATAATAAGAAAAAAGAAGTATATTAATTTGCAAAATCGGCATAATCTGTGTTTTTTGCAAAAAATACCAGATTATAGCAGAAGGTATAAAACAAATACTAATATGGCTGATTTTTTTATAAGGAATTTTCCATTCTAAATCCGGCAGCGTAACTATTACTGTTAAAATAAAATACAAAATATTGGATGATAATACAGCAATACCGGCGCCAGTAAGTCCGAACTTTTTTATTAAGAAAATATTCAATACCAGTCCGACAGTTGCGGAAAGAATTTTTAACATTGTCAAAATATAAGTTCTGTTTGCAAGATGATACTGGATTGTCGTATAGTCAGTAAGACTTAAAAACAGAGCAGAAAGTGCAAAATACGGTAAAATAATGTACGCATCGAGATATTGATGATTTGCAAACAAATAAAGGACATCTTTTGCATACACACAAATTATTACAACTACAGGTACGGAAATCATCAGAAAGTAACCTGTCATTCTTGATATAACAGGTCGAACGTCAATTTTATCCTCATAGAGATTAATTATTCTCGGATATGCAGCGATTGTAATAATTGCAAACAAAGTCATTAATAACGGAAATGTCATGTTGTATGCAACTCCGACAAAACCGGCATGTTCCAATCCGTGGTAATGCGTTGTTATAAATTTATTGCTCTGATTTATCACCCAGAGGCTTATAGAAGCAACCGATATAGGAATACCGTAAACAAATAATGTCTTTATCATTTTTAAGTTAGGCAATTCCGAACGCAGGTAAGATAATATATCAGTCTGAAAAATCAACATTATATCTATTATTGTTATGGATATAGACATCCCGAGCAGGATAGACATTGCTCCGAGATGCAGATATTTTATTATCAAAACCGCAAAAACAATTGTCAGAACCTGATTTATTATTGTTGACACTGTAAATGATCCGGGCTTTATCTGTGCACGCAAAACTTGAAACAGCAGTGCTCTTAGCGCTACCGGTATAATCAATATAAGAAGAAAAATAAAAGCTTTGGGCGAAATATTAAAGTATTCATAAAACTTGTGCCTGAATATAAAACACAATACATACATAACAGTTAAATTAGAGATAAGTATAAGGACAAGAGTAGATAGATATTTCGGAATTTGATTGTTCAACTGGTTCTGCCGGAAAAATCTTAAACCGGCAAGTCCTATCCAATCTGAAAACAAAATGCATAAAAAACTTAAAACCGCCAGAGAAATTGTGTACAGTCCATACTCTGACGGAGTTAAAAGATTTGTATATACAGGTACAATCACCGCATTTCCAATTAACCCGAAAATCTTAGATGGAGCATACTTTAACATATCTTTAAAAATATGTTTTACCGGCAGTTCCACTTCTTTTATATATTTATCAATTTCTTTTGTCATTACTATCGAGAGTTTAATTATTTACTGAATTATATCATATTAAAAAATATTCCAAAAATTCATGAAAACAACTATGTTAAGGATTTGTATGTATTCATAGCATACTTATCTGTCATTCCTGAAATATAATCAACAATTGCCTGTTTATAATCTTTTATATTATTTAAATCGTACAACAAAACATTTTTATACTTTGCCGAATGATACTTATTATCAGAATACTTTATTAACCATTCACTAAAAATTTTTATGTATTTATTATTTGATTTTGATAAAGAATCAATCGTATCCTTTCCTTTATATAAATTTTTGAAATTTTCATATATGGAAAAAATTATCTTATCGCATTCTTCTTGAGAAAGTTCTTTTGCACCTTTAAGTTTATAAATATTTTTGTAATTGTAGTCTTTAATATCTTTCATCAATTCAAACACAGGCTTAGAAAATCCTATTCCTTTATTAGTGTCGGAATTTTTTATTAAATCGTTAACAAATATATTAATTAATACTGTATTATTAACATCTGACGAAAAATCAGGTATATGTTTTTTTACAATATCTTTTAATTCCTCACTGTTTTTCTCGTTATACAAACCCAATCTGTATGCATCCTCTATATCTTTTCCCAGATATGCAATTTTATCGGAAATTTTTACAATTATTCCTTCCCAAGTGTATGGCTGTATTTTTCCGGGCTCTGTTATTGATTCCAGATCAATAGCGGTGTTTCTGGGTTTGATGTGGTTTTCGTCAATTTCCCCGCAATGATTTATGATTCCGTCTCTAACCGCATAAGTAAGCCCGAGATTATTTTGTTCTCCATGTGAATTTGTCAGAGTCAATATTTTATCTGTCATTCTGAGGCTGTTTTTTTCATGCCAGAACAGCGGCAGCCCTTCTTTTTGTGTAATTGTTTTTAAAGAGCGTTCCCCGTCATGCCCGAATGGCGAATGTCCTATATCGTGTCCGAGACCGATTGCTTCTGCAAGTTCTTCATTCAGTCCCAGTTTTCTGCAGATATTTCTTGCTATATCAGTAACTTGAAGTACATGTGAACTTCTTGTCGATATCATGTCATTTTCACACAGCGGAAACACCTGCGTTTTTAATCGCATTCTGTCAAAGCCTTCTGAATGAACTATCCTGTCTCTGTCTCTTTCAAAATCAGATCTTATTTCATTATCTTTTTTTTCAATAGGAGTGCAGCGTTTTATTGCCTGCACCCATTTCGGATTGTCAGGAGTCATAGCTTCTTTGATAAAAAACTTATCTTTCATCTGCATTTGCATAAATGTAAGAATGCTGCTTTTAAAAGAGGGAAGCATAGAATCATTTGAAATATCCGCATTAAAATGATTATTTCTGACTGAACATTGCAAAATTTTTGATTTTGTTTTAGTTTCTGCAGCAGTATTCAAATTATACAAAACAGGTAACAGCATATTCCATTTATATCATCTTTTAGGGTTATTAACATGCAATATAAAATTTTTGTAACAAACGCTTGCGAATTCAAAAATAAAACTTCATAATAAACATATACACGGAGTTCGGGTATGAAGAGTAGTCTTGCTGTATCGCCTTTTGTTGTATTTCATTCATTATTTTTACGCAAAAATAATGTCAGTTTTGCTGCAATAAAATCAGATGACACGAATTTTTACCAGAAAAGCATACCGGCACCGGAAGTAAAAACGCCAAAGAAAGATCATCCGGTTTATCTTGATGATATTTCTTTTGCAGTTGCTAAAAAAATAGCAGAGAACGCAAATAAACTCGGAATATCAAGAACCGATTATCTGATACAGAATATCCGCTCTCTTGCTTATATTCCGCAGGTTATACCCGAACCGTCAAGAACGGCAATTGTCGGTAAAACAAATGTCACAACCCTTATTGACGGGGAACAGATTTTTGATAAAGCCGTAGAATACATAAAAAGCGCAAAAAACTCTATTCAGATAGAAATGTTTGAATTCCAGCACCCTTCTATAGACGGACACAAATGGCCGTCTAACGGAGCGGAAGCCGTTGCCGGTTTTGAAGAACACAACAGCCTTTTGCCGATGATAATAAAAAAGAAAAAAGAAAATCCTGATTTAAAAGTTCAGATTATCCTTGATGCACACAAATGGTATATGGATGGAACAGGTACTCCCCTCCGGCATTATAACAATCAGGATATGATTAGATACCTTAAAACAAACGGTATTGATGTAGTTCCTTATCCACGTCCTGCACAAAACGGTGCAGCCTTGCAGCATGTGAAACTTGTGTCTGTGGACGGTAAAAAGCTAATTATAGGCGGTATGAACTGGGGGACACATTCTACGGCAAACCATGATGCCTGCGTTGCTATAGAGACAAGAGAAGGCAATAAAAATTCGGAAGTTGACAACATTTTAACGGAAATTTTTAACAAAGACTGGGCATTTTCCTGGCAGCGATTAGGTCGGACAAAAATCGTAGCAGGACCGCTAACAGAAGATGATCAGCCTTTTTACAAAGGACTGAATAAAGAAATTAAGCAAGAAAATGTTGATTATATGAAAATTGTAGGGGAACTTTACAACAACGATAATGACAAAAACCGTTATGATGAAACTGATTTGTCTAAGTTGGATATTATAAAAAGGTTTCCTGTTGAAAATCCTGCAATTAAAGTCCTTTCAACAAAACCGAGAGAACTTGCTTATATAGGAGAAAAAGGCTCTGAATCTATAAGACAGTATGTAATGGAAAAAGTAAAAACTGCAAAAAAACTGAGAGCTGAGCTTTTTGTCCTGTCTGACAAAGAAATTATACAAACAATTATAGACAGGGTTCATAAAGGAGAACTGGATGCAAAAATCATAGTGGACCCTTCTATTATAGAAGAATTTCCTTATTGCAATACTGCTTACCAAAAACTTGTGGAAAATAATATAGACGTGCGCCAGTACAAAACAGATACAAATATTACACAGAGAATGCACGGTAAATGGGCTGTGTTTGATGACAAAGAAATTCTAATCGGCTCTGCGAACTGGTCTGCTATGGCAATGAATCAGAATCTAAAAAAAGGTCAGAGAGAAGATTATGAAAAATATACCGAACAAATTAACAAAGAAATTGTCGGTTACATGAAAGCCGTAGAATCTTATGAAAATGCGGTGGGAATACCGCCAATAATAAGAAAAAAGCTTGATTATAAAGAAGTAATGATAAGGCGTGCAAAAATAAAAAAAGCTGTGAATGAAATAAATGAAACAGGAGCTGCAGTAATAAAACTTCAGGATAAAGTTTACAAATTCGATGTCAAAAACCGCTCCGATTTAAATACAATAAAAGGCTATTACAAAATCATAATTGACAGAAATAATGCAAAAGAAAAATATAAACGGGGCAATAATGAAGCGGCAATTGCTTTTGAAAAACCTGTTCTTGCAAGAGTCTTTCTCCGTCAGTTTGAAAAAGACTGGAAACACTCAGAATCTGAATATGAAAAAGTAAGAAACAGAGTATACGAAGCACCGCCTATGAACGGTACAAAACTGGATGTGGCAGGTTAGATATGAAAATTTTACCGGTTGGTATTCAAAATTATAATTATAAAAACAGGAGTTTTTCCAAGAGTTTTTCTGTAACAAATTATTATACAACCAGCAATAATCAAAATTTTGCCGGCTTGTATTCTTATTCTGCTGTTTACCCTTATAAGCCTGCTTTCAGGGGGGATTTTTTTGAAAACAATTTCACAAAAAAAGTTGAAGGCAAAAAATATCAGGGGCTGGGGCTGATGGAGAAAAATGAAATAGGCTCTCCCGAATGGTACGATTTTTCTAAAGTAGGCTGGAAATATTTGAGCAAAGAGCCTCTGGATTGGACAACCGCAGCACCGGAAGATTTTTATGTATTTATTCAGGCAAATGCTCTTGCTGAAGGCTATGAATCTGCCTGGGTCAGAAGGTTTAACTATACAAACAGAAAAAAAACCCTTGCTACCTCACATTCTATAGATTCAAGAAACGTAAAAGAACCGCCGTCAAAAGAATTTCGTAAAGACCCGTTTAAAGATAAATCTTTTGCCTCAAATATAGACGAGCTGTTAGATACACGCCGTCATAAATCGCTTGATAAACCTGTTACAGACAAAGACGGCAACTTATGCATGGATGCTGTTGTTTTTGATACGGAAACCACCGGTACAAATACGGGTGACTCATCAAAACCGCTTGATAAAATTATTCAAATAGGTGCAATACAGATAAAAAACGGCAAAATTATTGAAGAAACTGCATATAATCAACTTATAAATCCGGAGATGCATATACCGGAAGCGTCTTCAAATGTTCACGGTATTTTTGATAAAGATGTGGAAAAAGCGCCTGTTATGGAGCAGGTATTAAAACCCTTTGTAAACAATTATCTGAATAAGAAAAACGGGATAATCGTTGCTTATAATTCCAGGTTTGATATAAGTATGCTAAATAATGCAATAAAAGAACATAACGGTTATTCTGCTGATGAATTGAAGCCGAAAAGATATTTTAAAGTCATTGACCCGTTTCTTTTAATCCAGAGGATTCATCCTTATGTCGGTGCATCCAAACGTTTGTCGAACCAGTACAGATACTTTTTCTGCAAAAATATGGATAATGCACACGATGCTCTTGCCGATGTAAAGGGCACTGTAAATATTTTAAAATACTCTCTTTACTATCTTGATAAACACAGAAAAGATAAAACACAGCCATTAACAATAAGAGAAGTTCTGCTTTTCCAAAACGGATTTGAAGTTCCTAATATAGATATACAGCTGGATGCTCAGGGCTGCAATGCAAGGGTGAATTTCAGAACTTCATACAGACCGGTATCATTGAGCGTTGATAACTATCATAACGGCTATATGCTTACTGCTCAGGATATAGAAGAACTCGTACCGGAAATCGGTATAGCAAACGCAAAAAAACTAATCAATGATGTCGAAGGCGAAAAAATAGATATGAAGCTGCCTAACGGCCTGCCTTTAAATGCTGCGGAAACAAGACAGAAACAAAATGCAAAAGGCATGGAAAATTCTTTTTACGTAATGAAACGCAACTTTAATAAAGTCCTTGATTTTGCAAAGATAGATGCATACGGTGATAAATCAAAAGAAGAAATAAAAGAAATAATAACCCAAAAAGCAAAGCACTATATACACAAAGATTCTATTGATTTCTGGATGAAAAACCCAAATCCTTTTGATATAAAAGAAGGAAATGACCTTCCTGATTTTGAAATTTCAAGACGAGTTATGCTTGAAGAGTTAACACAATAACCTAATCCGGTGTTGCAGGCGCCGCCGGCGTCTTGAAGTCAGACATTCCGGGACATATTTTCCTGTATAAAAATTATACACTTAAAAATTTCTTAAACATTGTGCCGATTTTGTCTCCAAAAGCATAAGCCTCTACTTCGAGCGGATTATTTCTATATGTATCACTGCCGGTGCCAAATATATTCAAACCTTCATATTCACTGTTTGCTCTTAAATGTTCAAAAGCCTTTCTTGCTTCCGGTGAATCGGCTTTAAATTTTGACAGTTTTAATACTTCCGCAAAATTTTGTCTTACCTCTTTAGCAAGTTCCTGTATCCAAGCATTTTTCATCTTTGCCAGAAATTCTTTAACCGTACCGGCTTCTCGGGCACGACTGTATGCAATACTAAAATGTACTGACTGATAAGGGGTTCTTATTGCGTTGTTTATATAATTATCCACTGTTGATTCAACATACTTTTCAACAGTAAGACCTTCCGTACGCAGCATATTAGTAAATTGTTCACAGTGTTTCAGCTCATGAGAAAGCATAGTAAGCTGCTGGTCTTTTGTTAATTTTGTTACAAATCCTGATGAATAAGTGATTTTATTTAACATCGGATTATAGCCGCCGGTTATAGACATTAAACCGTCATTGCCATTTATTAATATTTCTTTTGGAGCAATGCCTTTAAGCCCCATGTAATCGACCATTTCATTATAGGCATTGTCAATAAAGTCTTTTCCTGACAGATTTTTTAATTTTTCAAAACGCACCTGTAATTCTTGAGGAATATCTTTTAGTACATCCGCTCTTCTTGCCTTTATTTTACCACGGGAAAGAATTGCAACAGCAGTACCTGCTGCAAGTGCCAATCCTGCCCATAACAAGCCCTTTAACTTTTGATTTTTATTCGGCGTTTGTTTTTTTATTTCACGTTGAATATACTGCTTATCTGTAACGGGTGTTTTATTTACTGATTTATTATTTTTTACCGGTTTATTAGTTGTTACCCCTGAAAAACTTACAGGATAAATCATTACAATTCGCCTTTCACTAACACTGTTTATGTATTAATTAAAACAAATCGCAGATAAAAATTGCGCCTGACTCATTAAAATTCAAAAAAATTCTTGATAAAACATTTCCGCCCGACCATTTTGGAGGCGTTATACACGATGAGACAAGTGTATGCCGGATTAGACAATTTATTATAATAAAGAAAAAATTTATCTCAATTTACATTATTTTTTCCAGTCCATATATAAAATCATTATGTTTAGCAACATATTTTATAGCAAGCTTAACTCCGTCCATATAGCACTGCCTGTCCATAGAATCGTGGCGGATAGACAGAATCTGACCGGAAGCACCGAACAAAACCTCTTGAGAAGCAATGTATCCGGGCATTCTGACAGAGTGGATATGTATATCAGAGTATGATTTTCCGCCTCTGGCGCCTTGAATTGTTTCTGTTTCATGACAATTGCCTGTTTCAAAGGTCATATTGCCGGACTCTGACATCATCAGGGCTGTTTTTATTGCAGTACCGGATGGGGCATCTTTTTTCTGGTTGTGGTGGAGTTCTATGATTTCAGCATTGTCAAAATATTTTGCTGCCTGTTTTGCAAACATCATCATAAGAATTGCGCCTGTAGAAAAATTCGGAGCAATAAGACAGCCGAGTCCTTTTTCCTGAGAAAGTGCATTTAATATTTCTATCTGCTCATCGGAAAGACCTGTTGTCCCGATAACCGGACGAACCCCGTTTTCAAGACAAATTTTTGCATTTTCAAAAACATACTTCGGCTGGGTAAAGTCTACCATAACATCTGGCTTGTGCATTTCTATTGTTTTTTTTAAATCCCCTATGATTCTGACCTCCTTGGTCGGGCAGACCTGTTTGTCTATCTGATTTATATCTACAGCGCAAACAAGGTCAAGATTTTCATCGTCACAAACAGCTTTTACAACCTCCTGTCCCATTTTTCCCATTGCACCAACAACACCCACTTTTATCATATATTTTATCCTTTCACCATTTTATAAATTATTTATCATCAAAATTCTGTTTTTTATATTAACCATATAAATTAATATACATCTTTTTGTAATTTTTGTATAATATATAAGCTGATAATAAAAAACATCAGGAGAGCCGAAACAATGATAAATAAACAAGCACATTCCGATTTGGAAAAATCTCTTTTTGAGTCTGTTGACTCCAAAACACCGGATTATATAAAAAATAACAAACTTATTGATTTAAGCAACAAAGATGAGTTTATATTCAAACTAAAAAAAGAACACCTTGAGCCTTATGATAAAGAAAGAAATCCTCAGGGGCTGAATTTAAAAGAATGGTTTAAAAACTATGCTAAAGAAGCCGAAGTATCAACAGCAGGTATCAGAGGGCCGCAAAATATTTTGTATCCGCACGATACACGCTTCCCTATTAATTTAATAGGTATAATGCTTGCTACAGAGGCAAAAGCGCTGGTCGCAAGAGAACAGTATAAAGATACAGAATTAATAAAACTTGCAGGTTGTGAAGTACGCTACAACTCGCAGGAGTTTTTGGAACTTATTGCCCGTATTCAGGCTGCACACGGAATTAAAACACTTGTTCCCGTAGAAAGAAAAACAATTCCTATCTGGATGGCGTCTTTTCTTGCTTTTAAGCTGGATTTGTTAGGCGGTGAATATATTACCTCAAGCCACGGGATTTCCGTTAAAAACGCTACAAAAGACCTGAACTCTCAAGGCAGCCAGTATTTGCCCGAAGAATCAATGCTCTTTGTTGAAAAAATCAGATATATATTCTCAGAAGTTGAAAAAAACGGCTGTTACGATATAAAAATTGCAGCCAATGACAATCCGCTGATTTCAGAAGATGTAATGAAAGAATTAAATGACGGTGTAACGCTATATAAACAGTATCTTTTAGACGGTGTTGCTAAAGATGCAAACCTGAATTTAATAAAAAACATAAAAGAAAGAATTGTTATCGAAAACGTTGGCGGCTCTGCATATAGAACGCTTAGCAGAATTCTTAAAGAATTGAATATAGAAGACAAATTTGTCTGGATGAACAAAGAAGAAGACCCGTTCTTCCACGGAATCGGCAAATACGACACAGACCCAAAAGGCAACAAAACCTTCTATGACTATTCTGTAGACGCTACTGTGATTTCAAAAGACAAAGACGGAAAACCATATTTCCCTGTGATTAAGTCTTTAAAATACGAAGAAAAATTAAAAGACTGCCCGCTGGGAACAGTCGTATTAATTACAGACCCTGACCATGACAGGCTCACCGTATGCCAGATAGAAAACGCTGATAAAACAGAATTTTTAAAGACTCTCGGGGTTGATTATGTAGACCTTGGCAGCGGCAGAATTTTAACAGTGTTTACCGCAAACCAGTCCTTCCTGATGATTATGGATTTTTGGATGCAGCAGCTAAAAACTGACGGATTGTTTGATAAACACCCGAGATTTATGATAAAAACTACTGCCTCAGCACGTTCATGGGATGAATGGGCTAAGAAAAACGAGATTAAAGTAGTTAATGTACCTGTCGGGTTTAAAGAAATTGCTAACATAATGAAAAAAGTTGAAAAACAGATTATAGAACATCCGAACAATGATGTTGTAGTGACAGATGTTCTCGGAAATGACATAAACCTCGGCATCAATCCAAAACTCATCTTTGGCGGAGAAGAATCAGGCGGTATGATTATTGGTTCCGAATCCATAATAAAATCACTGGCAGGAAGAGCCGCCATTGCAATGAGAGAAAAAAGCGCAACAGAAGCCATTGTTGTTGCTTCTGCACTAAGCGCTTATCTGGAAAAAGAAGGAAAAACAATGTCTGAATATCTGGAAGATGTTTTTAAAACTAACGAAATTATTTCAAAATTTGATATAAGAGAAGACATTGCCTACTATAACGAGTCAGAACCCGATATAGAAAAACTAAAACAGGCAAAAGTTGCTGGCGAAGCACAAAGAACTAAAAACGATGTGTTCTACCTCACAATGGCTGTTGCTAAAAAAATGGGTAAGATGAATCTTGAGCAAATTAAAGAAATTCTTAAAGACACATTTAAAGAATTGAATTTTGACAATCTTACAGATGTAAAATTTGTGGGTGACGGTACATATCTGGAATTCACTGACAAGTTTATAGAAATCCGCCCCTCAGGCACAGATGCAAAAACAAAAGCCTACGGAGCAGGCGCAAGCAAAGAAGAAATCAAAAACTTTGCAAGAATCATGGGTAATTACTCCGGTGATTTGACAGCATTGTATGAAAAATATGTTGATATGGACTTGTATAAAAATTCAAAAGAACTGTCGTTGAAAGATTATGCGCTGTTCACAAACAAAGATGCAAACAATGCCTCATTTGTAATTCCTGATTATAAACAAACACTCATATTTAATGAAGATTAACGAAATATCAGGAAAAAATCAAAAGAAGAACAAAATGTAATTTTCTTCGAATACTTATTCCGTAAAAAAAGAAGCGCCGATTATATAGCAGTGTGCCTTTTGAATTTAATCATACAGTTTTTTAAGAATACACAAATAATTTATGAAATTAATTAAAATATATCAAATGTTTTATACACCGCATGGGTTAAGCAAAAAGTATAAAAAAATTGATGAATATTTATTACGTGGACCACACCCGGGAATTGCGGATTTAATTGAATTGAAAAACGCAGGTGTGACACAGATTTACGATTTCAGACACAAAGGAACACGAGGATTTAAATTTATAGAAAAATATTTTTGCAAAGAGCTTGGAATAAAATACATAAGATGTCCGTTCAGTTACCTTCACAAACAATATCCTTCTTTAAGAGATTTTGATACTGTTGCAATCAGCGTAAAGCATGCCGGCGAACAAGGAGGAAAAACCTTATTCCATTGTAATTCCGGCAGCCATAGAACCGCTCACATGGCTGCATTTTACGATATTACAAGAGGAGAACGACTGGATGATATTTTTTTAGGTTTTGGCATAGCTGAATATGCAAAAAGAGTACAAGAAGCAATAAATAGACATTTTTATCAACAAAAATATTTTAATAGAGAAGAAAAAGCAGAAAAAACATTAAACCCGATAACATACTTGAAAAACAAATTTAACAACAAAGTAGTCAAAGGAATACAAGAAGCTCATGCTTCGTTTATTGCAATAGTAACAAGATTCAAATAATTTTAAATAAACAAAGAGCCTGCGCAATGTGCAGACTCTTTGTTGTAACGAATTATTCTATTTAAACTAAGCTTCTTTTTCTTCTTTTTTAGAGTTAATCATATTCTGGATTTTTTGCATGATATCATCACCTTTTTTTTGCATGTCAGAGACAATATCTTCTGCTTTACCCTGAATTTCCTTAACTGTTTTTTCTGCTTTGTTTTTCAAATCTTCAGAATTTCTTGCTAACATTTCTCTGGTTTCTTCACCTGATTGAGGTGCCAGCAAAAGACCCATAACAGCGCCGACTACACCGCCGACAATAAATCCGGCTAAAAATTTTCCTGTTGACATAAAATTTTCTCCTTTGGACTAAGCTATTCTTCTTTTAATCACTACATTATATATAATAAGTACCCTGTTCATCATTGCGCTAATCTTTATGACAGGTGTATATTATACAATTTTTACAAATCATAATATTTATCGTCTTCTAAACAGATTAAATGCAGATAAAAAGCCTTTCATAAAGCTGCTTTGCAAGAATTTAAATTTACCTGCAAAAATTGTAACTGCACCAATAACAGTTGCAGTTATTTTCTTTATTGTTGCCAGCTGATTATTTGCTGTTTTTGCTATTGTATTGACATTAGCCAGTGTTTCTCTAAATTCTCCAAGAATGGGCATTAATTCTTCTTTGAAAGTCGTTGTAGTATCATCTAAATTCTTTGTGAGTATTGTAAGTTGAATTAAGAACTTAACAAGATAAACCGTTATTGCAATAACTGCAGCCAGTATTACCAGAATAAGCAGTATTAAACTTACTGTAAGCGCTGTAGACATGTTGTTCTCCTTTTTTAATTAAAATCGTACGATTGGTCTTCCATCTCTTTTGCTTTTGCCATCTGTTTTGCTTTAATATGCTCATTTATCTTGTTATATTGTTTTTCAAGCTTATATTTCATCATATCCAGAGATTCAAGCGCTTGTTTTTTTGCCTCTTTAATCTCAGGTGCATGTTTTTGCGCAAATTCATTTACGAAATTTTTTACATCTTCTCTTGTTTCTGCACCTGATTTGGGTGCGTATAAAATTGCCGCAGCAACTCCACCCAGAATACCGGCAAGCAATCCCATACCAAAACTGATAGAATTATCCTCTTTTGACATTGTCATTATTCTCCTTTTTTACTTTTTTAAACAGTATATCATTTTTTATAAAAAATTTACACTACTGAACTGGCGGTTTTGTATTTATTTGTTTTATATAAAATGTCTGAATAAATTAATAACAAAAAATAATATTTTTATATTTTAAAAGATTATGAGAATAACTTTTTTACCTGAATACAATAAAATATCTAATAACAAGAGCTTTGGCTCAACTTCACGCTACTACAAAACAAAAAATAATGTTGAGATAGGGACAAACACGTGGTTTTTCAGAGAAGATCTGGACTGGAACTATTTTGCAGCATACTCAATAGCCCATTTTAAAGAAAAAGAAAAGGTAAATGTAATTCAACTTGCTTGTTCTGACGGTTCTGAAGCTTATACAACAATATTGTCTTTTATAAATAATAAAAATGAGGATTTTTCAAAATTTTTTCCAATACAAGCTTTTGATATAGATAATGAAGTTATAAAAGCAGCCAAAAGCGGCTATATTAATATTAAACAAAGAGATTATGCCAGACTTTCAGCCAATTCTGTTTATATCCCGAAATATTTTAAGCCGGCAGCCGCCAAACTTGTAATTCCAAATGACGGAGCAGATATTTTATTTTATAATAATCCGCAGTTTTATACTAAACCAAAAACATATAAAGTTTGTGATGAATTAACAAATAAAGTTAATTTTAACCGTGCTGACATGTTTAATGTTTTGAGAAATATAAAGGACGATTCAAACACAATTGTTTTTTGCCGGAACGTATTTGCATATCTGCCTGCAGAAAAGACAAAAGAGTTTGTAGAGATTCTGTCTAAACAGTTAAAAAAGAATAGTCTGTTTGTTTCCGGTTCGCTTGACAGTGAAAATACACTATTAGACTATTATTTATCAAATAATGGCTTTAAAAAAATAATGAATAATGTTTACGAAAAAACTGTATGATCACTGTTCTGTCTAATCCAGTGCTGCGGTACCGCTCGGACAGTATCCCGATTATTATGCTGAATATTTTTTATTCAAAACAAACGGATTCGATGCATTGTTTGATGAAGAAGTATTTGCTGCGTTTGTATTTGATGTTGAGGAGGAAGCCGTTGTTGATTGATTATTATTTTCTGTTGATGATTGAGATGCAGAAGATTTGTTTTGTTCTGCAAATCCAGCCTGTAACAAATTAGCCCAGCCGTATTTGTTCCCTTTGTTAATATAGTTAGCTGTACTCATGATTGTATTATCAAGAGAGGCTTTTAACCATTCCGGCATTTCTGCCTTTTGTTCAGTTTCACCCTCTGCCTGCTGTTGTGCAAACATATTTGTCAGAGTTCCTGCTCCGCTCAATGCATTTTGTCCGAGACCCATCCAGCTGCTCAATTTATCCGAAGATGATTTTTTACCTGCTGGTTCAGTGTTTTCTTCACCTTCTTCAAGATCTTTCAAAACTTGTTCCAATTGCTGTGCCAGCTCGGGTGCTTCTTGAGCAATTTGTCCTTTAACTTGTTCATATTCAGCTTTTTGAAGTTCGAGTGTTTCTTGTGCGCTTTGAAGAGCGGATTCAGCTTCTGCCACTTTTTGTTCACTATTGGTAACAGCAGTCTCTGCATTTTCTAATGCAGTTTCAGCAGCATCCAATGCATCTTTGTCATTACTAAGCTGTGCTTCCGCTTTTTCTAACTCTGCCTCAGCCTTAGCTTCATCTGCCTCTGCTTTTTCTTTCTGGGCAGTTGCAAGATCAACCTCTTTCTGTGCTGCCTGCTCTGCAGCTACTGCCGTATTATAAGCAGTTTGTGCAGCAGCAACTGCTGCTGCAGAGTATGGAGATGCTGATTGTGCAGCCTCCAATGCCTCCTTGGCGCTGTTTTTTGCCTCTGTTGCTGCACTAAGTGTATTCTTAGCATTGTTTAAATTTTCATTTGCTGCTGCTGTAGCTTCTTTAGCTGCAGTATATTCTGCTCTTTTTGTATCAACTGCTTGTTGTGCAACATTAACTGCATCTGTACCCTGATTTACATCAGCTTCTGCACCTGCTTGTACCTCTTGTGCTCCGTCAAGGTCTGCATTAGCCGTATCTACACTGCCCTGTGCAGTACCGACAGAACCCTCTGCTTGTGAAACCCTTTCGCCGGCTACTTGAACAGGAGCGGCACTGTCAGGGACAAAAGCGTTTAATCCCTGCCAAGCAAGTTCTACTGTTTTAAAATCATTACTATTAAGTGCTTCATAGCCGTCAGTCAGTTCATTGCATTCTGCAATACTTGTACTGCTTGCCGAAGTAGCTGTAAAAGAAACCGCATCTCCGATAACACCAAAATTTGCATTATTATTGAGGTTTAAACTATAAGAAGTATTTGATAAATTATTTTGTGAAAATTCAAGAACGCTAAAATTAAATTTTAATTTTGGAAATTGAATATTTTGGCTGTTTCCACTGATACCCTCAGTCATTGTGAACACTCTCTTTCTTAAATTTCATTTACTCTCATATATATAAAAAACTTTTGCAGTAAATAATTTACCGATTAACATATACTTTTTATATATTATTTACATAACTTTACAATTATAGATTTTTGTAACAAAAAATGTAAATTTTAATATATTTTGTCAAAAATTTTTTTGTGGAATACTTATATGTATCGTAGGTAAATATTTTAAAGGTGCGAAAAATGAAAACGAGAACTATCTATTTTGGAGAACAACCGAAACGCAACGTATTGCAAAAAGCTTTTGATAAAAGCAAAGCCGTATATACAAACAACGTAAAACCCGCAGTTACTGAAGGTTTAAAATATACAAAAAATCTGTCAAAAGATGCTATTGATTTTATAAAAAACAATCCTAAAACAGTCAGTAAATATGCGGCAGCAGGTCTTTTTGCAGCATCTGCAATTGCCCTGGGCGTAAAAGCAGTTAAAGACTTTTTCAAAACAAAAAAACAAAATGAAATTCTTACAAAAGCATTCATTAATCAAAGAGAAACAATTAATGATTTAAAAGAAATCAATACAATAAACAGAGACATTATTGCGGCAAAAGACAAAAGAATTGAAGAATTACAAAAATAATTTCATAGACTATATAAATGTCTGCTTTGCAGTATTGTAAATAACTCAAATTTAAAACAGCTGAATGATTCGTTATATAACGTAAATCATCAGCTGTTTTTTACATATTCAGTATCAAAATTTTTCGTTTGAAAATACACTTTTTCATATTGTCAACTGACTCCGACTACTTGTTGAACCTGTGCAATAAGCAAGTTCAATATTTAACAATAAGTCCGGCACAGCCAACAAGCGCATGGGGTCTACCTCTCAGAAACAATACTTAATTGTTTCTTCGGCAGAGTCGTAAAATGCTAGACTCG
>CALVCQ010000003.1 GCA_944326115.1 Candidatus Gastranaerophilales bacterium
CTCAAGGCAGGTAGTAATCTAACTTCGAGTGCAATGCACTCTGGGCATTGAGTTACTTCCGCATAGATTTTTGTTTGCGTCCTGCCTTCCTCAAGGCAGGTAGTAATCTAACTTCGAGTGCAATGCACTCTGGGCATTGAGTTACTTCCGCATAGATTTTTGTTTGTGTCCTGCCTTCCTCAAGGCAGTAGACAAGATCTAAAATCTCGGGATGACACGATTCGAACGTGCGACCCCTTCGTCCCAAGCGAAGTGCGCTACCAAGCTGCGCCACATCCCGATTTATCTATGACTTTTGGGCTTTACCGGTCATGATTTAATCGACAGACTGCGGTATCATCAGCAGTTCAGTATTAATAAAATCATCCGTATCTTAATTTTATCGAAATAAATATTAAATTTTAAAAGTGCAATATCTGTGCTCTTTTGAGTTTATCAACAACAAATATTTCAGTCAAGATAATAAATAATCTTGTTATTACATTTTTCTTATTACTTTAATCAAATGCCAGCCGTATCTTGTTTTAACAGGATCGGAAACACCTCCTATAGGAGTGGAAAACGCTGCATTTTCAAATTCGGGAACCATCTGTCCTCTGACAAAATATCCGAGATCTCCCCCCTTTTCTTTTGAAGGACATTTTGAATACTGTTTCGCCAGCTCTTCAAAGCTTTCACCCTCAGTTACTCTGGATTTTATTGCCCACGCCTGATCTTCCGTGTCTACAAGTATGTGCTCCGCACGCACGGTCTTGTATACCTTTTCAGTGTCTTCATCAAAAGCTGCCATTGCATATTGATTTACCGGTGCAAATGCAAAAATACCTGACAAAGCAGCAAAAAACACTGAAAATATTATTATACTTTTTGATATGTTTTTCATATATAACTCCTATACTACATTCAAATAATAAATAAAAATTAAAACAAATACAATTAACGGTGAGGCTAATTTTTAGACTCTCCCGTAAGCATCTTCATAACGAATAATATCATCTTCAGCGATATAATCACCTTTTTGAACTTCGATGATTCTCAGCTCATCATCATAGGGGTTTTGCAATGAATGAATAGCTTTTAATGGTATATCAATACTCTGTCCCGATTCCAGATAATGTTTTTTTCCATCCAGTACAACAAGAGCTTTTCCTTCCAGTACTACCCAGTGTTCCGAGCGGTGATTGTGCGATTGTATAGAAAGTTTTTGCTTTGGTGAAACACTTATAAGCTTTGTCAGATAGCCTTTGCCATCAGCAAGACAGGTATAATATCCCCAGGGACGAAAAACAGTTTTGTGTATACTTTTCGCCTCGAGATTTTTTTCTTTAAGATTGTCATACAGTTTTTTTACATCCTGTGATTTATCTTTTTTGCATGCCATTATCGCATCTTCTGTTTCAACAAGGATTACATCCTCCAGCCCGGAAACAGCAACCAGCTTTTTAGCGCTGAAAATCAATGAATTTTTTAAATCGTTTGCAATAACATTTCCCTCAACAACATTTCCATTTTTATCTTTTTCTTTTATTTTATAAACAGATTGCCATGAGCCAAGATCCTCCCAATCACAAGCAAGCTCACACATTACGGCAATATCGGTCTTTTCCATTACTGCATAATCAAATGATATCTCCGGCAGGTCTTCATATACACTGTAAGGTATATTGGTGCTTTCATTAAAATTTATGCTCTGTGTTTTTTGAAATATTTTTTTTGCATGTTCTGAAAATTCCTTTTCTAATGTTGAAATTTTTCCGGCAAATATTCCGCTGTTCCAGAAATAATTTTTGTCTTTTAAGTATTCTTTTGCAGATTTTATATCAGGTTTTTCAACAAATTTATCAACTCTGTAAAAGTTTTCTGTTTTGTTCCCTGTTTTTATATAGCCATAACCTGATTCAGGATATGTAGGATTTACCCCGAATGTAACAATATATCCGTCATTGATTGCATCGGCAGAAGCTTCAACAGACTTTAAAAAAGAATCCGTATCTTGAATCAAATGATCTGAAGGAAGTATAATAACGGATTCATCACAGTCTGAAACCGTTCTTATATATGACAGTGCAGACGCAATGGCAGGTGCAGTGTTTTTTGCCATGGGCTCCGCAAGAACAACACCGTTGTATTGAATTTGTCTGAGTTGAAATTTTACATCTGCGGAGTGTTTAATATTTGTAACAAGAATAGTCTTTTCTTCCTTGATTAACCCTTTTATTCTTTTGCATGTATTTTGAAGCGGGCTGAATTTTCCGTTGAGCGGTATAAGCTGCTTGGGATATAGTTCCCTGCTCAATGGCCACAATCTGCTTCCTGAACCTCCCGAAAGAATAATTGCATACATGCTATATTAACCTCCATAAAAAGATATTAAACAAATTATACTGTAACATTGCACATATTTCAAAGCAGATTTCAGTGATATATAGAAGTTTTGCCGGAAATATTCTTAAAACAGTTATAATATCGTTCCTGAATACATTTCGTAGGTCTTTGACATAAATTTATTGGTTCTTTTATTAATTTATCTAACCCTACATTTTTCTTGTGAGACTTAAAGATTTTTTATTGAATTTAAATTGCTGGCAGTATTACTGTCTATTGAATATAAAGCATAATTTTTATCTTGATTTTTGAATAGCAAAAAAATTTTTTTTATACGTTACTCTAAATAGAGAATTTTGGAGGTATTATGTACAATAAAATTAGTTTTGGTTCAACATTTAGAATTCCTGTTTCTCAACCCGGGGTTAATTCTTCAAAAAAATTACGATTAAAGCAGCTTGTTGAATCATATCCCAACGGGCTTATAGGAAACAGTAAAACCGGTTATGCAAGAGTTTCTGTAAGTAATAATGAAGATAACATATTTATTAGCAAACTAAAAAACATCGGTTATAAAAGGTATCAAATCTTTGAAGGTGAAAATATTCCTGCAGAAGAAATTGATATATTTATAAAAGAAAGATTAAAACAATGTGATTACACGCAAGCCGGATGTCAGAAAAAACGTAAATCTAATAAGTTGAAAAATGAATTATTTCAGCCAAAAGTATCCGACGAAATTTCGGATAATAGTAAAAACACTGAATTAAAAAATCAAGATGACTGCAAAGCTTTATCAGCTGAAGAGGTTGAAAAAATAAGAATACAGTCTATAAAATCATCAAAAGATTATTTGTACATAAAGACTCGATATGGTGAGGCTGTAGCAGATGAATTATTTTTAAAATAAGTCTCTTATTACTGATTAATTCATTTAACTACATAGCGTATAGAACTTAAAATCAGCATATGCCGTATAACTCTTGCAGTTCCAGCTGTTTTGATGCATTCTTTTTGGTGCTGTCAAGGATATTAAGTGCATCATCTTCAGTATTATTTATTTTACTTTTTCTTGTAATTTTGATTGCTTGATTTACTGAATTTGCACTGTTAAGTGCTGCAAGCATTACATTTGTGTCACTTTGACCTGTGCAGAGTTTTAATATTTCTTCCAGATCTTTATTAGAAACATGTGCTGCTGATTTTATTTTGTTTACAAGTGATGGATTTTCTATCTGTGCTTTTAGAATTGTAAGATTACCGTTGCATTCTTTGATTACATCAATGAATCCAGGATCCTTTTTAATCTGCTGTAAAATGTCATCTGTCATTGTTCCAAAATAATTATAAATCTTGTAATATATACCAACAGGGATATTGTGTTTCTCGGCTATATTTATTCCGGTTTCACTATCACTATCAATATCAGTGTTTTCTTCCGGCATAGTAATGTTAATTTTATCTAAGTTATTTAATATTTTAATTACTTCTTCATATTTTTCTTTATATGAATTATCAGTACCGGCAGAATTATTTTGAGTCGACTCTGCACTTTCGGTAAAAGACGGAGTAGACGTTACCGTATATGATTCAGTCAAATTATCTGTTCCGGAGTCAGCTGTATCATCAATAGAATCCGCAGTCGATGTTATTGGAGTATTGCCGGATAGCTTAGTGCTGTATTCAGCAATTTCTTTTCCGCTATACTCGCCGCTTTTTATCATGTTGATAATTTCGTTTTTAATTTCCGGTGCGGATGTAATATTGGCGGTTATGGAAACGATATCTTCACCGCTTAGATTGCTGTAGCCTGTTAACTCTTGTAAATTCAATGTAAAAGTGTTGCAATAATCTTGATCTTTATCAACTAAATGATTAGATTCATAGTTGATGCTGCAAGCGCTAAATCTGTCAGTACCGTCTTCATTTTTTGCATCCAAAGAAAATTCAATTGCTTCTTGCATGTGCGGATTCTGTTCCAAATTATAAGTAATATTGTTTAGATATTCATCTGTCATATCTGATTTATGTGCAGCTTTCATCATAGTCGGTTTTAGTTCTTTATTGTTAACCATTCTTATGTCAACATTGACAATAGTGCTGCCTTTGTATTTTACATTTCCGTTTTCATCTTTTATTGATTCTAACTCCTGCGCATTAGCCAGAAATGTCTCTGCTTCGTCTGGTTTTTCTGCCATAAATGTTGCAGCACCTAATACATCTTGTTCCGAGTAGAGGTATTCACCTTTTTTTGCTTCAAATGTTACAAAGTGCATAGTCTCATCTTTTATATCAGGATTTGTAACACATACATCAGCGATATTAGCAAGACCTTCTGCACTGAAATCTTTACGTTCTGTTCGAATTTCACTCATTGTCGAGCTTAATTCGTTCGCATAATAGACACTTTCGCTTCTTGCAAGTTCAACACCTTCCGAAATGCCATCTTTTACTGTTGTTTTTATGACGTTCCAAACTCTTCCAAAAAAGTTATTGCCTTTAAAATCATTTGTTTTTTGCATTGCAGCCATAATATCTTCTGCATTGAGATTTGATTTATCCACTATAACAAGAAATGATTCAAGGTGTTTTTCATCTTTCAACATTGTGTTTAATTTACGCTGTTGCTCTTCATTAAAATCAACACCCAGCTCTTGTATTACACCGATTGGATTTTCTTTATATTTTTCTGATAAAGCATCAATATCAATTTCTTGTCTTCCGATTGTGTTCGGATTTGTTTGCAGGTTTTCATTGAACACAACAATGCTGGAAGCACCTGTATTTTTGTTATTGATGTTTCCGGAACCGCTATTTTGCTCTATATTATAGTATTTTGTTGCTTCAATGTAGCCGCTCATGGCTCTTCCTCTATTAAGTTCTTTTCCGTAATAAAATACATGTCTAGTTAATTTATATATTAATAAAGTAATTTTTTACAAAATAATTGCCTAAATAAATTTTATATTACATAATATTAAGCAAATTTTCTTTATTGATTTCTATATTTTTAAACAAAGGACTTGTTTATTGAAAGATTAAACAGCTTTTGGTATGGTACACACCCGGGGAACGAGGACATTGAGGCGATTTGTACTAAGCTGTCAGAGCGGTAAAAAATCTATAACTTAGAGGAGTCAGTTGGCTGTATGAAAATTTAAAATGATAGATTTTATTTAAATTTTATTATGCACCGAGTTGTCTTGCTCTGGCTTCTGCTATGTCTGCCTGTCTAAGAACTGCATCAATTTGTGCTGCTCTGCTCGATGCAGGGTTTATCGGATTTTCAACACCAAGGTATGCATTTGGTATATAGGATCTTGTTATTCCGGCATTTTGTTCAGGTGTTTGCTGCATAATCCCTGTTGCTGCTGACGGTTGATATAATGACTGAGATGCAGGAGAGTTGTACTGTCTGTTCATTGTATCGAGTAAATTTCCGGGTTTTGATGGCTGCTGGGTATATTGCGGCGGAATAACAGTTTGCTGCGGAGCCGTTGGTGTCTGATTCTGCGGTTGATTAATAGGGGGTTGCTGTTGTTCAGCTTGTGCATTTTCAGCTTCTTCTTTAGCCTTTTCCCTTGCCAGTGTTTTTGCCGGCTTTCCGAAAACTGCATAAGATAATTTTTTTGCTATTCCTGAAAATATTGGAACAATAACGCCCATAATGAGAGCAACTCTGCCTATATAGCCTGCGCCTACTTTTAATCCGTAAGGGATTTTCTTTAAGAATGAGCCGGCTGTTTTTGTATCAAGCGGTTTGATTGTTTCTTTAATTCTTCCGAAACTAAAGATGTTACCCAGCCATTTTACAGGTTTTTGATACCATTTAGTATTTGCTTTTGCCGTATTTTTTATTTGTTTAATGATTGCTTTTTGTGCATTATAAGCTGCTGCATCACCGGCTTTTGCCGCATTGTTAACGGCTTCCATTGCAGATTGGTATCTCCGGTAATCAGCCTGCGACATACCTATATGTTTTAGACCGGCAAGATTGTTTACAACACGCATTTGTATGCCCATTGTAGCAAGGAAGCTCATAAGTTCGGCAAGTGATGCCATAAACATCGGGAATTTCTCACCCTTTTCTGCTTTTGATGCTTCATTTGCAGCCTGTGCAATCATAAGTGCTTGTATTAAAACTTGACCTTTACCGGAAAATATTCCGTTGGTAAGACATTCCGCACTTCTCAGCAGGTATCCGGAAACTTTTTTACCTAACGATGTTCCCGCATTTTTATAATTGCTGATTAATATATCTTTATTGAGTATTTCTTTCAAAGAAGATTTGTTTTTTACAAGCCCTAAGCCCCACCACGGTCTTTTTGACATTACTTTTGTTAAATCAGCACCGGAGTTGCGGATTGTATTCATTATTTCATCGTAATGCTTATAGCTTTCTTTGCCTGCTTTCTGTAAAATCGCATCAAAGCCTGTGAAACCTGTCGCTTCTTTGTACTTGCGCATAATTTCAAGCGCACGTCCGGCAAGGTGACCTCTTGCACCGGCAGCTTGCTGTTGAACTGTAGGACCGCCTATACTTGGCTTTCTGAACAAAGTTCTTAGTATTTCTGATTTGTCAACAACATTTTTAGCTCTTTGTTTTACAGTCGACAAAAATCCGCTGATTTTTCTGATTGTTTCGTTATTTGCTGTTTTTGAATCTATTGCATTTTCTATTCTGCCAAAGAAAGTATTTGTATAGTCTTTAGTTTGCAGGGGTTTATTGATAAAATTATTAATTCCGAACAGCGCAAGTGTGCTTGCTGCTGCAGCTCCGAGAAAAGCAAGCGGATTTTCCGGTGTGCTAGCTGCCGCATTCAACAAAGGATTTCTTTCGACAACAGTGGCTCCGCTGGAAACAGGGGAGCCTGCTGCCGTAAAATTCGGATTTGATACCGGTTGCATATACTGAGTTTGCTGAGGATAAACCGGAACATTTGAAGAAATGTTTTGAGACATTTTTTAACCTGTAAATACCTACACTATTATAATAAAAACATCTGATAAAAATATATTGTTATGATTCGAAATTTATATTAAATTTTGTAACAAAAAACCGGTGCTTTTTAACACCGGTTTTTTGTTATATGCAAAACTGTTATTGTGCAGTTTCTTCTGTCTCCTGGACTTCTTCAATTTCTGATTTAATTATTTCGGAAGCTGTAACTATAACAGGCAATTCAGTTTTAACTTTTGATGTTAATTTGATGAGCATTTTGAATTCGCCTACTTTATTTATGGCCGCATCAAGTGAAATAATTTTTCTGTCAATAGAAGTACCTAATTTGGCATTGAGTTCTTCTGCCAGCTTTTTAGTTGTAATAGTACCGAATAATTTGCCTGTTTCTCCGGCTCTTGCTGAAAGTTCTAATTTTTCTAATGATTCAATCTTTTTAGCAATTTCAAGTGCTTCCTGATGCAGTTTTTCCTGTTTAGCTTTAATTCTTGCCAGATTCTGCTCTCTGTTTTTTAATGCTCCGTCTGTTGCAACTTCAGCAAAGTTCTGCGGAAGCAAAAAGTTTCTTGCATATCCGTCTTTTACATTTACTACATCACCAGCTTCGCCGACATTTTGTACATCTTTTTTTAAAATAACCTGCATTTTTATTCTCCTTTAGTTCTTATTTTTTATGATAAAAAGTTGTCTCATATTGTGTAAAATATGCGACGATTATTATCGTAATAAAAACATAGAGAATTGTCACCATTTTCGAGTTATTTTTTTAATTATTGTATAATTTTTGTAATGATTAATAAAAATACAAAAATTGAACTTCTGGCTCCTGCTAAAAATATTGAATGTGCATTTGCTGCTATAAATGCAGGTGCTGACGCTGTTTATATAGGTGCTGAGTCATTTGGAGCAAGAAAAAAAGCTGCAAATTCTCTTGATGATATAGTAAAGGTTGTTGACTATGCCCATAAGTTTCTGGTTAAAGTCTACGTCACAGTCAACACAATATTGTTTGATTCGGAACTGGAATCAGCGGAAAAACTGATATGGAAACTCTATTATGCAGGTGTAGATGCTATAATTTTTCAGGATTTTTCTTTTTTTGAAATGAATTTGCCTCCGATTGCATTACATGCAAGTACTCAATGCAACAACGACACTGTAGATAAAATTAAATTTTTAAATAAAATGAATGTTCAAAGAGTTGTATTGCCACGTGAATTTTCAATCAATGAAATTAATGAAATAACTAAAAATATCGATATTGAAACAGAAGTATTTGTCCACGGTGCACTCTGTGTCTGCTACAGCGGACAGTGTTATTTTAGCAATTTTATAGGCGGCAGAAGCGCAAATCGTGGCGAGTGTGCGCAGCCGTGCAGAAAAAAATATTCACTTGTTGATGACAAAGGTAATGTTATCTTAAAACCGCAGTATCTTTTGTCAATGAAAGATAATAATCTGTCCTCGCATTTAATAGAGTTAATTGATGCAGGTGTTACTTCCTTAAAAATTGAAGGTCGTCTTAAAGATAAAGAATACGTCACTAATGTAGTATCTTTTTACAGAAATGAGCTGGATAAAATTTCAAAAAATTTAAAACCATCTGCAGGAATTATAAAGACAGATTTTGTGCCAGATGTTAATAAAACTTTTAACAGAGAATATACTGATTTTTATTTTGACGGCAGAAGAAAAATTTTTATTAATCCAAAAACTCCAAAATTCCTCGGCGAAAAGATAGGTGCAGTCAAATTTATCAAAGGCAAAAATTTAAAAATTAATACTGAAATTAAATTAAATGTTTCTGATAAAGTAGCATATTTTGATAAAAACATGGAAGTTAAAGGGACAACTATTACTAAAATAACCCGAGATTTAACCGAGGTTTTAAACCCTGGTGAAATAGCTGTCGGTACTGTATTATACAGAAATTTTGATGCTTTTTTTGATAAAAGTCTAAATAATGCACAATTTAAGAGAAAAATACCTTTAACTGTTAATGTAGATAACATTCAAATTACCTTAAAAAGTTTTGATAACAATGTTGTTATCTATAATTTTGATGAAGTTTTTGAAGATGCTAAAAATACAGAGAAAGCAAAGGAAAATATTGTTAAACAATTGTCTAAGCTTGGTGATACAGAGTTTTTTGTTTCATCATTTACTGTGTCTGATGACTTCAATTTGTTTATTCCTGTTTCAAAGCTTAATGAAATAAGACGCAATGCAGTTTTGTTATTGCAGAAAAAATCTGAGGATAATTATAAATTCCAAAGACGAGATATTTCTTTTGATTACTGTTCTTATCCGGTTAAAGATATTGATTATTCTTATAATGTCGCTAATAAAAAATCAAAAGATTTTTATGAAAAGTGCGGATGTAATGTAATTGAAATGTCACCGGAGTCTAGCTCGTTAAAGCACAATATCGTTTTAATGAAAACAAAACATTGCCTTCGTGACTTTGCGGGGATTTGCATGAAAAAAAGAAATGAGATGGCAAGGCTTTTCCTTGTTGATGAATATAATAATAAATTTGCTCTTGAGTTTGACTGCAAGAAATGTTTAATGTATATCAACAGATCTTAAAATACATTTTGTTCTTTATAAACAATATTAACAAATCTTTACAATACCTTTAAATCCAATCATAATAACTAATAGGATAGATGAGGCTTGAAAACTATAAGTAAATATTGATTAATATTTCGTTTTTATATAGCTGTGGTTAGTTTATTTGGAAAGGTTGGTTATTATGTCTACAGCGTTAGTCAGATTTTTGGATAGTTTTGCACGTAAATATGGACGCAGTATGCCAAAAGTCAGCGGAGAATTAGTTAGAGACGGAAGAGTGTTAGTCAAATACGGAGATGAAACTACAAAAGGTATGAAATGGATGAAGTATTTTGATCAGGAATCAGGTGAACTTGTGGGCTGGGAACAATCATTTAAAGATCAAGCAAAAATGGGAAGATATGATATATCTGATGTTCCTGTTGTACTCAGATTTTCAAAAAATGGGTCTGTGAATATTCCCGGACAAAATGCTATTGATTCATATCGGATACGTGAAAATCTGTATAGTGATATAAACGATTTTAAGGAACGTCTTTATAGTCCGTTTGATGAATTATATTCAAATAGACCATCGTGGCTTTTTTAAAGTTTAAATAAAAAGCCTCTGAAAATTCAGAGGCTTTTTATTTATTAATTCTTTACTCTTCTTCATCATCGGATTGAGTATTGACATCGTCTTGGGGAACTTCTTCCATCATGTCTTCCGCATCGATACCGTATTCTTCTTCTACAATCGGTTCTTCTTCATGCTCTGATTCTTCTGTGTAATCCTCGTCAACTGCAGGCTGATCATCTTCATATTGAGATTGATATGCAGCCTCTGCTTGTGCTGCCTGTGATTCATTTTTGATATCTATTTTCCAGCCTGTTAGTTTGTGAGCAAGTCTTACATTTTGACCTTCTCTTCCGATTGCAAGACTCAACTGGTCATCAGGTACAATAACAAGTGCTTCGTGAGCATTTTCATCGTCAGCGAGAATATCTACTGAAATTATTCTTGCAGGAGATAGGGCATTAACAATGTACTCTACAGGATCTTCCGACCATCTTACTATATCTATTTTTTCGTTCTTAAGTTCGCCGACTATTGTTTGTATTCTTGAACCTCTCGGTCCTATGCAGGCACCCACTGAATCGATTTCAGGGTCATTTGAATGAACTGCAAGTTTTGTTCTAAAACCTGCTTCTCTTGCAATTGATTTGATTTCAACTATTCCGTCTTCAATTTCGGGTACTTCCAGCTCGAATAATTCTCTTACTATTTCAGCATGAGCATGAGATACAATAACCTGCGGCAATCTGTTTGTCTCTTTTACATTAAGAACAAATACTCTGATTCTGTTTCCGGGTTTGTAATATTCACCTGGGATTTGTTCTCTGAAAGGAAGAATTGCATCTGTTTTTCCGATATTTACATAAACATTTCTGTTTTCAACACGTTGAATTATGCCTGTAGTAAGAGTACCTTTCTTTTCCATAAATTCGTCAAGAACAAGTTTTCTTTCAGCTTCTCTAATTCTTTGAGTTATAACCTGCTTTGCAGCCTGTGCAGCAATACGTCCGAAGTTTTCCGGTGTTACTTCAATCTTAACTTCATCTTCAAGCTCAACTTCGTCGTCAATTTCTTTTGCATCTTCAAGTGAGATTTCAAGATTTTCATCTTCAACTTTTTCAACAACGAGTTTTGTTCTGAATACGCCTATTTCTCCCGATACTTCATCAAGAATAGCTTCAACGTTAGGTGCTTCTTTGACTTTTATATGTTTTTTATAAGCTGCAACAAGAGCATCTTTTAGTGAATCAATTATCACTTCTTTTGATATACCTTTTTCTCTTTCGAGTTCTTCCGTTGCTTCAAAAAGAGCTGTACCGATTTTAATCATCTTATTCTCCTTTATATGTCTTCTATATGTAATTGTGCTTTCTGTATTTTATCTGACGGAATCAAATAATTTTTATTATCATCAATTTTTTGTACTGTTAATCCGTTTTCGGGATCAAAATCTATAATTTTTGCAATAAAATGTTTTTCATCAATGTTGTCTACAAAAGATTTTAATTTAAGGTCAATTAATTTGCCTTGAAAGATTATAAATTCTTTATCTGATTTAAGCTTTCTGTCCAATCCTGGAGAACTTACTTCCAGATAAAATTTAACGGGAATTAAATCGTCTAAAAAAGGATTCAGGCTTCTTGATACATTCTCGCAGTCATCCAGTGTTACACCGTCTTTTTTATATAAAAATATTCTTAAAAACCATTTTCCGTTTTCTTTTGAAAAGTCAATTTCTAAAGGTATTGCATTGTATCTTATTGCCGTATTTTCAATGAGCGGAGTAAGTTTTTGCAATATTTCATTTTTATTTATGTGTTTTTGTTCCATATACTCTCTTATAAATAAAAAAGAAACGGAAAAAACCGTTTCTTTCAGTAACTATATAAATAATAACATTAAATTCATAATTTTCAATAGCTACATTATTAATCCTTAATAAAATTTTAATTTTCAAATATAGACTAAGAAATTTATTGGGGTATAATTAATATGAAACGTATAATGTTTTAGTTTTTGGGAATACTTGGATGGAAGATAATACTATTTTTTTGGATTTTAATGCAAATTTCGGTCAATACTCTGATAGTGATGCAGCAGACAGGTGTGATAAGTTTATACCCCTTTTTAGTTCTATAAACATCACCTGCGGTTTTCATGCCGGCACTCCGCTGTCTATAAAAAGAACAATAGAGCACTGTAAATTTAAAAATAAAGTTATCGGTGCATTAATAGGTCTGTCTGATAAAATTACTGATCCTTTAAACTTATCCGCAGAAGAAGTGGAGTCAATAGTTCTTTATCAGCTCGGGGCTTTGAGTTCGTTTGCAAAAGCTTACAGTTTGAATATTGAACAGGTAAGACCGGACGGTATAATGTATGATTTAGCACGGGATAATAAAGAGTTTTCAATTAAAATTGCAAATGCAATAAAAAAATTTAACAAATGGTTTATATACGTCGGTTCTGCTTGCCAGAATTTGAAAGAAGTTTCAGATGAAGTTAAAATAAATACTGCAGCTGAATTTATTATAAATAATGATTCTTCAATAGATGAGTTAAGAGAAAAGATTAAGGCAAATAATCTGCCGGATACTTTACATTTTGATTTATCATCAGATAATGCTGATGATTTAATTAAAAAAGTAACGGAAATTGTTAAACCCAGACCCGTTAACTTTAATAATGTAGTTTCGTCCGGCTGGGTAGATTAGTTGTAAATAGTTATACGCAGGAGATATATTTTGAAAAACTTGTTGCATAAAATAAGAGTGCCCAAAGATGCAGGCTGGCTTTTACCTGGGTTACAGGTAAAAAGATGGTTCGGATTAATTATTATAGGAACCGTTATATCTCTTTTAGGACTTTGCGTATTATTTAACATGCGACCGGTTTATTTTGCAATTGGAATATTGAAGTATATTGCAGTAACAGTCAATCAAGAGTTTCTGGGTATAGTACTTGTAATTGCCGGTGCATATATATTCCTGAAAGGATGGAAAAATACAAATTACTCTATATTAGATTTAACCGAGGACAGAGACAGACATGCTCTGCTTGAGTCTTTATATAAAAGAAGAAAGCTGAACTATGGTCCTAAAATTGTTGCCATTGGTGGTGGAACAGGACTATCTACAATGTTAAAAGGTATAAAAAAAATTACTAATAATATTACGGCTGTTGTTACTGTCGGTGATGACGGCGGCAGTTCGGGACGGTTAAGACAGGAGATGGGTATATTGCCTCCTGGTGATATAAGAAACTGTATTGCAGCACTGGCTGACGACGAAGACCTGGTCACAAAGCTGTTTCAATATCGTTTTAAAACCGGTGAAGGACTGGAAGGTCACAGTTTCGGAAATTTGTTTTTAACCGCCTTATGTGCGATAACCGGAAATATGGTGCGTGCAGTTCAGGAATCATCAAAAGTCCTTAATATAAGAGGTCGTGTATTGCCTTCTACCCTTGATGATATGAAGCTAGCTGCGGAATTGGAAGATGGTTCTATTGTTCGTGGTGAATCAAGCATACCTGAAACAGGCAAAAAAATAAAAAGATTATTTACCGAACCTGCAGACTGCAAAGCTTTACCGGAAGTCTTGCAGGCAATTAAAGAAGCTGATTTGATTGTACTTGGACCGGGTAGTTTGTATACCAGTGTTATACCAAATCTTTTGATTAAAGAAATTTCAAATGCCATACACAATTCATCAGCTAAAAAAATATATGTATGTAATATAATGACACAACCGGGGGAGACTACAAATTACACAGCTTCTGAACATATACAGGCAATACTTGATCATTCCGGCTATCAGGATCTTGTAGAAGCTGTTATGGTGAATAATTCTTTGCCGGATGATTTGTCTCCTGACTATGAAAAGTCCAACTCATATCCTGTGGTTGTTGATATTGATAAAATTAAAGATAAGAATATTAATGTAATTACAACAAGATTATATGAAGAAAATGAGCAAAAGTATGTCAGACACAGCCCGTCGAGATTGGCAAGAGCTATTGCATACTGGTATAAAAAACAATTAAAGAACAAAAGCAATAAACACAGTAATCAAAATATTGTTAAATAAGAAGGATTATCATGTCAGTAGAAACTCATACAAAAAAAATAACGATAAATACATTCATGAAGAAAAAAGAGTCAAAGCAAAAAATTTCTATGCTCACTGCTTATGATTGTTCTACTGCAAAATATTTTGATGAAGCCGGTGTTGATGCACTGCTGGTTGGTGATTCTCTGGGGATGGTTATACTCGGTTACGACTCAACACATAAAGTTAATATGACTGACATGAAAGTATTTACCGGGGCAGTCAGCCGAGGTACAAAAAATTGCATGGTAGTGGCAGATATGCCTTTTATGAGCTATCATACAACAGTAGAAGAAGCTGTAAAAAATGCCGGAGAACTAATTATTGCAGGAGCTTCTGCCGTTAAACTGGAAGGAGCTACAGAACATATTTTAAATGTAGTGCAAAGGTGCGTTGAATCCGGTATTCCTGTTATGGGACATCTCGGATTTACTCCGCAGTATTTAAACGTACTCGGCGGGTATAAAATTCAGGGGAAATCTGCTAAAAAAACTGAATTTATTTTAACTCAGTCTTTGAAACTTCAAGATGCAGGTGCATTCTCTGTAGTTCTGGAAATGGTACCTGAGGAATCAGCGAAATATATAACAGAAAAACTTTCTATTCCCACTATAGGTATCGGTGCAGGAAAATATACAGACGGTCAAATACTCGTTGCTGATGATGTATTAGGAAAATATTCAGAATTCAAACCTAAATTTGCAAGAAAATATGCAAATTTAGCAGATACTATTAAAAATGCTGCATCAAACTATGTTCTTGATGTAAATAGTGGGTCTTTTCCTGATGATTCAGAGGTGTTTCATTTGCCCGATAACGAGACAGCAGAACTTTTGGAGCTTAAAAAATGAGTGTACAGGTAGTAAATAAAATAAATGATTTAATAAACAAAATAAAAGATATAAAAGCTGAAGGTAAAACAATCGCACTGGTTCCTACTATGGGATGTTTGCATGACGGGCATAAATCTTTAATGTTAAAAGCTAAGTCTCTTGCGGATATTGTTATTATTTCAGTATTTGTTAACCCGATACAATTCTGTCCGGGTGAAGATTATGATAAATATCCGAGAACTCTTGACAACGATATGCTGGTAGCACAGAGTGCAGGTGTAAGTATTATATTTGCGCCGTCAGTCAATGAAATGTATCCTGGTTTACAAAAATTTTCAGATTTAACAATGGTTGTCCCGCCTTATGAATTAACGGATATAATGTGCGGTAAATCAAGAATAGGTCATTTTGACGGTGTTGAAACTGTTGTATCTAAACTCTTTAATATAGTTCAGCCTGATTATGCGTGCTTTGGAATGAAAGATATTCAGCAATTGTTTTTAATAAAAAAAATGGTTAAAGATTTAAATTTTCCTGTAGAAATAATTTCGTGCCCGCTTATTCGTGAGGAATCCGGTCTGGCTCTAAGTTCAAGAAATAAATATCTATCTGCAGAAGCTAAAATAAAAGCGATAACTATAAGTCAGGCATTGTTTGCTGTAAGAGACTCTTTTAACGCAGGAATAAAAGATGCAAAAAAACTTTTGGATACAGCACTGGCTGTTCTTGATAAAGATATTGAACTGGAATATCTCGAATTTGTTGATAAAGAGACCTTTAAAACAATTGAAAACATCGAATCAAATACTATTTGTGCAATTGCTGCAAGAATCAATAATGTAAGATTAATAGACAATGTGTTGCTTGAGGTATAAATGTTCTTTAGAGCTATAGACAAATTTTTCTTTCAAATAAAAAATTTTATTACAATAATAACCTTTGTATTAATCGGTTTTTCATGTTTATTTTTTGTCTATTGGCTATTATTTAGCGCAAATTTAAAAATGCCGGATATTTTCAATGCTTTTATCTGGTCAATAATTGATTTTTTTGCACAAAGCTTTAAAAATACTCCTCTTTACAATGAAATAGTGCCGCTCCTGCCGGTTTTGACCTGCGGTATATTTATACTTCTAACATATTTAGCAAATTGTTTAATGGTCTTTTTGGAAAATAATCACAGACTCTTTAAAAACTGTGTTCAAAATTATAAAACTAATCTTGAAAAAACAATAAATACCGAGTTGCATAATGATTTTATTAATGAACTAAAACGCACATCTTATATGCTGATAAAAATAAATATTGCAGTAATTAAGCAAGAATCTTACCTGAGTACCATGTCTCAGGATGATATAAACTCATCTACACTCGAAGATTACATTGAAAAACAAATTGTAGACACTATTGATTCACAATATATTGAGAAAAAAGGTGTACATAATAGATCAGGATATTTTTTGATTAATAACATTGAGTACTCAAAAGATTTTTTAATTGAGCTTGTTTCTAAATCGTCAAAGGTTATTTCTTCGCAACTCAGACCGAAATTAGAAATTGATTTTTATTGTGTAGTCGAACTTTTAAACAATTTATCAGAGTTTCCTGAAAAATCAGATTCAATGGATAAAATTTTGGATCTTAAAATAAAAAATAAAATTGCTGCTACGCCGAGAGTAAAGGTTTACTTTGACAATATTTTTCCAAATGTATACAAATTTGATACATTAGGTGAATATAATTTAAGTCAAATACCTGCTAATACTAAAAATGTCATGATATATTCAATGAGCAGAAAACGTTAAATACAAACGTTAATATAATCGTCATCAGAATCCAGCGCATTAATTATATCAGCAGTTATTACCTCACCGGGAAGAATTAGCGGAATACCCGGCGGGTAAATAACTCTTTCTTCAGCTGAAATCATTCCGGTGGCTATATTCGTCTTTAGTGCAGATTTATTAGAAAAATAAGCAAATCTTGGAGAATATTTCATTTCGGGTATTGAATATGCTTTCTGATTAGGCATGCAGTGCTGTACCTTTTTAGATGAGGATATATATTCCAGAGCTTTTCTAAGTCGGTTTAGTTTTATTGTATTAGTTCCAATACCGCACAAAAAAAGCATTGCGGAAGAAGTTGTGTATTCTTCTTCAATTTTAAATCTTTTATTTAAAATTGTGGAAGCATATATGCAATCAATTCCTTTTATTTTTATTAACAATTTTGTGCAGTCGTCATTGTTGCAGATATCAATATTCTCCGGCAGGTTATCTCTAAACTTATTTACGTCAGCAATAAGTTTATTTACAGTATATTTCCCTTTCGGACTGTCCAAAAATTGAACAGTTCCCTCTATTGAACACAATATGGGATATGATGGCGAAGTTGTGGTAATTAAATTTAATGCATTTTGAATTCTATTTTCTGTAACATTAGAATCTTTAGAAATATGCAGCAATGCAGCAGGATTTGGAGCACCTGCTGTTTTGTGCAATGATTGTATAGATATATCAGCACCAAGCTTAATAGCAGGCATTGTATTAAAATCCGAAAAGTTATACAAAGCGCCGTGTGCCTCATCTACTATAAATATTATTGATTTCTCTTTACATATTTTTGCAATTTCTGAAATTTCGCTGTAACAACCTTCATAAGTCGGTGAAGTTAGTATTAAAGCTTTAATATTATAGTGTTTCATCAATTGTTTATTTATATCCGATGCTTTTACTCCTCTAAAAATACCCCATTCATAATCATATTCAGGCAAGAACCAGACAGGTAATGCACCTGATAGAACGAGAGCATTGTAAACTGATATATGGCAATTTCTTGCAACAAGCACTTTATCATTTTCTTTTAATGTGGATAAAACAGCAGCAATAATTCCTGATGAAGAACCGTTTGTTAACATAAAACTTGCTTTAGCATCATAGATATCTGCAATTTTTGCTTGTAGTTGTTTTATTGCACCATCAGGATTTCTTAAATTATCGAATCCGTCAATTTCTGAAAAATCACATTTAAAATATTTTATACCTAACATCTCTTTTAATACAGGAATTATAAAATCACCTTGAGCATGTGACGGCGTGGTAAACAGATATCGTTTATTACCGTTATAATAATCCTTAATTTTTTTTATCAGACTCATATAAAAATCCAAATTTTGTTGTAAAATACTACTGTGTAGATTATACAGGAAATAAGATATCATTAGTACAGGTAATACAAATATAAAAAGCAGAATAGATGAGTTAACAGCTCTTTTGAAAAAATACAGTGATGAGTATTACAATCTTAATTCACCAAGTGTTTCTGATAAGGAATATGATTCGCTTTTTAAGGAGTTGGCTGACTTAGAGCAACAATATCCCGAGTATAAAAATATAGATTCACCGACTTTAAAAGTCGGAGCCAAGGTTGAGAGTAAATTTAGCGAAATCAAGCACAAAGTGCGATTGTACAGCCTTGACAATACGTACTCTTATGATGATTTGAAGATTTGGTATGAAAAAATTCAAAAGAATTTCGGTCTTTCTGTTCCTCCAAAACTTGTATGCGAGCTGAAAATTGACGGACTTGCAATTTCTCTTACTTATATAAATTCGAAATTTTCGATTGGTGCAACAAGAGGAGACGGCTTTGTCGGCGAGAATATTACCGGTAATTTAAAAACAATAAGAACTATACCTCATGCTATCAATTCTGCAATCAAAGAATTAGAGGTGAGAGGTGAAGTGTATATGCCAAAAACTTCTTTTGAAAAGCTTAATGAAAAACAGCGTCAGAATAATGCGAAAGTTTTTGCTAACCCCAGAAATGCTGCTGCTGGCTCGCTAAGACAGTTAAACGCTGAAATTACTAAATCCAGAGATCTTGCTATGTTTAGCTATTACGGTAGGATTGACAGCGGTGAGATTACAATAAACTCGCATTCAGAAATGCTTAATTTTCTAAAAACACAAGGATTTAATGTAAATCCCGAGTACAGAGTATGCAATAATATTGAGGAGGCTATTCTATATTGTAAAGAATGGGATATAAAAAGACAGAATCTTGAGTATGCGACTGATGGTGTAGTGATAAAAATAGATGATTTCAATTTGCAAAATGAAATAGGTTTTACATCACGTGCTCCCAGATGGGCAACGGCATTTAAATTTCCGCCGGAAGAAATGTCTACTATAGTAAGAAATATTGAAGTGAATGTCGGCAGAAGCGGTGCGGTTACTCCGGTTGCAATTCTGGATCCGGTATATATTTCCGGTTCTACTGTTCAAAGAGCAACACTGCATAATTTTGACGAAATTAAAAGATTGGATATAAATATTGGTGACAGGGTTTTAATAAAAAAAGCTGCTGAAATTATTCCGAAAGTAATTTGTGTGACAGAGCATGCAACAAATAAAGAAGCTTCATTTCAGGCTCCGTTATATTGTCCGTCTTGCGGAGCAAAGTTAGTTGAATCAGCTGGTGAGGTTAACTTATACTGTCCTAATCATCTTGCATGTCCCGCACAGATTAAAGCAAAAATTGAATACTGGGTTTCTAAGGATTGTATGGATATTGACGGTATTGGTGACAATATTGTTGCACAACTTGTAAATAAGCAAATGATTAAAACTCCGGCTGATTTATATAAACTTACAGTTGATGATTTTATGAAACTGGATTTAATTGCTGAAAAATCAGCACAAAATTTGATAGATGAAATTAACAAGTCCAAAAATCCCACACTCGCAAGATTCATAAATTCTCTGGGGATAAGACACGTCGGCAAAGAAACATCAGAACTTCTTGCTAATAAGTTTTTAACTATCGATGCCATATCAAATGCTGATATCGAACAAATTTTAACTATAGACGGCATAGGAGAAAAAATAGCATTAAGTATTGTTGATTTTTTCTCAAATTCATTTAATAATGAAGTATTGACCGAGTTGCAACTATATGGAGTAGTTCCTCGTTCAGTAATCTCTGATATAGTATCAGAAAAGTTAGCCGGTAAATCTTTTGTTATCACCGGTACACTCTCTGAACCCAGGGACGCATTTTCAAAATTAATAAAACAAAACGGTGGTAAAGTTTCTTCCAGCGTTAGTAAAAATACTTCATACGTGCTTGCTGGAGACAATCCGGGTTCAAAATATACAAAAGCGGAAGCTTTAGGTGTTAAAATAATTAATGAAGGCGAATTTAGAAAGCTAATTGGCGAATAATATGAATAAAAAATTTAGTGTTATAAAAATCAACGGTTTCAAAGGTCTATTTCTGGCAATATTTATAGTCGGCTGCTTAATTGCAGGTTTTTTAATATTTCCGGGATGGATTTGTATGCATGTCTGGAATTTTATTGCTGACTTTTTCTCAATTATGCCGGTAATGTCAATTGTTCACGGGATTATGTTATGGGGAATAATAGCTTTATCTTTGTATGCAATTAACAAAAATGATTTCTTAATTTCATTCGGCACATCTGCGCCTGTTATATCAAATGAAGATCGCATAAAAGACATTATTAAACAAATTAACGAAAAAAATGCACAAATTATCCCTCTTGCAAAAAATAATGATAAAATTAATAAAGATAGTGAAGATGCTGACAGTCAGGATAAACTGATAAAATAGATTTTTATAAAAAAAGTGAAAATCGGGGTGAAATATGAAAAAGATACTATTTATTTTAGCGTTGTTATTTACATTTGTATATTCAAATAGTGCAGATGCAATAACTGTTGTACACAAAGATATGGGCTATATCTCTGTTAACTCAACAGCATCAAAGGAAATAATCCCGGATACGGCTTCCGTTTATTTTACAATCGAAACATCAGCCCCTGATTCACAGTCTGCTGTTAACAAAAATAAAGAATATACTTCAAAAGTCATTAATTCTTTAAAACCGCTTTTAGCTATTGAGAAAAGCGATTCAATACAAACTAAAAATTTTATTTTAAAACCTGTTTATAAAAAAGAAAAAAATGGTAAAAAAACTTTTTTGAATTATACCGCAGTAAATGTTATATTTGTCAAAACAAAAAATTTGGAGAATGTTTCAGCACTAATTGATGCTGCTGTTCAAAAAAATGTTTCTAATGTGAGCGGATTGTCGTTTTATGTTGAAAATGAAAAGCAGTATGCAGGTAAACTAGCTCAGGAAGCATTATCAAAGGCAAAAGTTGTTGCAGGGTTAACTGCTTCAACACTAAACCAGCAGGTAAAAGGTATTAAATCCGTAAGAGTGACTGTTTACCCTCAAAATAATATGCAGCCATATGTGACCAATGAATTAAAATCTTCTTCAAAAAAAGATTCACAAATTGAATACGGAAAAGTAAAACTTGAAGCTAATGTAAATGCTGAATTTTATGTAAAATAAAATGATTAAACCCAGAAAAGAAATAGTTGAATTAAAAAGTTATCAGACTGCATTGTATCCTCAGACATGGGATATGAAGCTTGATTCTAATGAAAATTATATTGGTCCGTCCTCCTCTGTGATTAAGGCTTTGAAACAGTTATCAACTGAGGATGTTTCTCATTATCCGCATTATGGAAATTTATATAAAGTATTATCTGAAAAATTTGATATTGATAAGTCTTGTATAGCGATAACCAATGGCGCAGATGAGGCTTTATATGCAGTAATTAACACTTATATTGAAAATAATGATTGTGTATTGTCTGTTGAACCGTCTTTTTCAATGCCGGAGTTATATTCAAAATTAGTAGGTGCAAACTACATAAAAGTACCTTATAAGAAAAAATGGAGCTATCCTCTTGAAGAGATAATAAATGCAGTCGATATCAGGACAAAAATGATTATTATTACTTCTCCTAACAATCCGACAGGTGATATTATATCACAGGAAGAAATAATAAAAATACTTGAAATTTATCCGGATATAGCCATTGTTGTTGATGAAACTTATGCAAATTTTTCGCAGCATACTTGTATTAGTCTGTGCGATACTTATAAAAATTTAATTGTTGTGCGTTCTTTTTCCAAGGATTACGGACTGGCAGGTCTCAGGTTAGGCTGTGTAATTTCTGCTGCAGAAAATATTGATTGTATAAAAAAAACATTAAGCCCTTACAATGTTAACAGCATAGCTGTTATTGCCGCTATTGAAGCTCTTAAAGATGACAACTACATTGAAACTGTAAGAACAGAATATAAAAAATCTTATGAATTTCTTTTCAAAAATTTTAAAGAATTAAATTTTACTACGTACCAAAGTTACGGCAACTTTATACTGGTTGATTTTGGCAGTAAATGTAATTTGATTTATGAAAAACTTAAATCAAACAAAATTATAGTTAAAAATTTTGATTCAACTGATAAAAATCTCTCAAATTGTTTGAGAATAACATTGCCTACGTATAGTGCAGCAACTAAAATATTGGATTTGATAAAATCAAGAGATACAGTTGTTTTTGACATGGATGGAGTTCTTGTCGATGTAAGCAGTTCATATATGCAGGCAATTAAGTATACGTATAACTATTTTACCGGCAAAGAGATTGATGACGATGAAATATACGAGGCAAAAAAGCTTGGCGGGTTAAACAATGATTGGGATTTAACCGATTATTTAATCAGACAATGCGGTTTTGACTTTTCTTATGATGACATAGTTGAAATTTTCCAAAAACAGTACTGGAATGATGGAAAAGGCTCAATAAACAATGAAAGTCTGCTTATCGATACAAAAGTTCTCGATGAATTGAGCAAGAATTATAATCTTGCTATATTTACCGGCAGACCAAAAGAAGAAGCTTATTACACGCTTAATAAATTTGAAATTTTAAAATATTTTTCTAAAATTGTGACTATGAATGATTTGCCTCATGATCGACAGAAGCCCAAAACTGACGGGTTGAAATTGATTAAAGATTCATTTTTGACAGATGAAATAATTTATTTGGGCGATACAGTTGATGATATGTTTTGTGCAAGTGATTTTGGTGCTTATGGCATCGGTGTGTTAAAAAACAATAGTGATGTTAAACAACCTGCAGATTATCTTTTCAATGCAGGTGCTAAAGTGGTAATTAACTCTGTAAATGATATAATTAACGTACTGGAGATTTAAAATTAATGAGAAAATCTGAATTCAGCAGAAAAACTAATGAAACGGATATAAAAGTTTATCTTAATCTTGATGGCAGCGGTGAGTATGAAATAGATACAGGTTTTAAGTTTTTTAACCACATGCTGGAACAATTAGCTTGTCATTCAATGTTTGATATACGAATAAAGGCAAATTCACTTGATTCTGACGAACATCACCTGGTCGAAGATACGGCAATTGCAATTGGAAGTGCTATAAAATCCGCATTGGGTGATAAAAAAGGTATTAACCGGTACGGACAATTTATGCTGCCAATGGATGATGCACTTGTTCTCTGTGCGGTAGATTTATCAGGCAGAGCTTATTCTAAAGTATTTGCAAATATATCTGATGAAAAAATTGCTGATTTTTCTGCAATTATGATTCCTCACTTTTTCTGCAGTCTTGCTCAAAGTGCTCTTTTAACCGTGCATATAAGACAATTAGAAGGTACAGATGCACATCATATTGCAGAAGCAATGTTTAAATCCTTTGCAAGAGCCCTAAAACAGGCTGTCGCCATTACAAATAAAACTTTGCCTACTACTAAGGGTATTTTGTGAAATAATATTTTAATTTAACAGGAACTTTGCAAAATAATTTCCGTCAATACATACAAAAGCCCCGGATATTAAACATAAAATCCGGGACTAAAAACTTTTTTCTGGAATTAATGCTGTGCTGCTTTCTTTTCCATAATCTCTGGAATAGTAATGAAGCATAAATACATTAAACCACCGAAAGCTACTAAACTTAAAATTTCCATGATGCCACCTACTTTATCTATTTACTACTGCATTTACCTGCACATTATTATAATTCCCTGTTATTCAATTTCTAAACATGTTTATGCAGGATTTTATTAAATGTTACAAATTATATATTTTATAGTAAGATGAGGATTGTATGAATAAGAAAATAATAGAAATGCTGTTCTCTGATATGTGCTGTTCAGAGTGCAAATCGGATTTTACCGGGGATTCTGTCTTTGTGTTAAGACGTGAAAAAAATCTGTGTGTGATACAGGTTATCTGTCAACATTGCGGAAAATCTTTCGGTATTGCTCTATTGGGCGGGTGTGATGAAAAAGAAATCGCAAAATACGCTCCTGATGACCTGTCTTTGCAAATAAATGAAGGTCCGGAGGCTATATGTTATGATGACGTACTGGATGCACATAATTTTTTCAGCAATCTGGAGGATGACTGGCAAAAATATATCCCTGATAACCTGAAAAAATCTATTTAGAAAGTGACAACTCACTGTTAAGATAGTTGATAATATTATCATTGTAACGTTTATCAACAGCTGAAAAAGGTAAAACGGTTCTTTTTGTTGCTTTTGTAAATTCAGCTATCTTTAGTTGCCGTTTTGATTTTGGGATGAGGTCAATTTTGGTTGCAATTACTATTGATTTCAAATTGTTGTGAAATAACCAATCTTGCATTTGTAAATCATTGTTTTGTACATCGTGTCTTGAATCTATCAACTGGATAAGCAATTTAAGCATATTCCTGTTAAGCAGATATTTCTCTAAATTCTTTTGCCATTCATTTTGCATTTCTTTAGATACCTGTGCATATCCGTATCCCGGTAAATCTGCAACTATATAATCGTCATTAAAGCTAAAAAAGTTAATTAAACGTGTCTTACCCGGTTTATTACTGGTTTTTGCGAGTTTTGAATTATTTGTAAGCGCATTTATAAATGTAGATTTACCAACATTTGATCTGCCCAGCAAAGCTATTTCAGGTAAATTAAAGTTTGGACACTGTGAGAGTTTTTGTGCGCTTGTCAGAAATTTTGCTTTCTTTATTATCATTATTTAATTCACTTAACTTCTTTTTTTTGTAAAGGACTCCTGACAATAAATTGTACATTTTGGGGCTGTTGTATACATTAATCTGTGCTGATTCATCTGACAAATTAAATTGTATTTTGCTTATAGAGCCGGACACAGGAGATTCAACATGACAAATTTGTATTATTCGATCTCGAATAATACTCATTGGTTGTGACAAGAATAGTTCAAATGATTGAAAAATATTCATCAAGCTAATATTAACAAATAAGCATTGCGAATTCAATCAATATTGAATGGTATATTACGAATATTTATAAATACGTAATTAAGCTGTAAGATTAATTGTAAAGTCTTTCTTTATGTTAGTATCAAGTATTTTCTGCATACTTTCAAGTTCACTGTTTGCAGCTTTCTGCTGAGTCTCCAGGTTCTTTTGCTGCAATTCCAGGTATTGATCCATTGCTTGAAGTGCTTGAACTCTAGGATCATTTTCGAAATCTGCACCTGCTAACTGCATTGTTTGATATGCAATCTGTTGCCTTTTGTTTGTTATAGACGTAATTGAAAATTCAAGATTGCTCTTGTACATAGTTAGTGATAATAATCTTGTGTTAATAGCCCCTACAGTCATTTTGTTCTCCTTAAAACATTTGTCTAGTGGTACGGTGGTAATTTAAATTGTGTGAATAGGATTTGTATTTTTTTATTTTTCTCTCTGTATATATATAAAAAAAAATCCGTATTGAAAATTGCTATATTTAGTATATATCTCGTTACATTTCTTAACAATATACTTTAATAGTTTAACAATACAGTATTTAATTAATCGATGGTTGTTTATTAAGATAATAATATATATTATGTATATAATATTGTGATTATTTGTTATTTAAAGCTGATTCCAATGCTGCTTCCAATGTTGCAATTTTAGCTTCCAGAGCATTAATTTTTGCTTTATCGCAATCTTTTTCTATTGATATATTTTCATGTTTTTTCTGGTAAGCCGAGCAGAGTTTATCTATTCCCGATTTTAGAAATGCACATAATGAATATCCTGCAGCAAAGCCTGCTGCTAAAAATAATAATGCAATATACACCAGATTGGCAGTGAAGTTTTTCTGCATAACAAAGCAGAAGAAATCAGCTTTATTACCAAAGTTATAATATGAAAAAACTGCGAAGCTGACTATGACAGCAGAAAAAATAAGTAAATATAGAAAATTTTCAATTTTTTTATTCATTTTGTACACCTCAAATAGTTAATTGTTTTAATTATATCATTATCAAACCCTGTAACAATATGCTTTTGTTCATTATCCTCCGGTGAGACAAAAGAAAGAGAATATGCCTGCAGTGCCTGTTCGTTTGAATTTACCGGCAAGCTTTTGCCTCCGTACAATGTATCATTTACAATCGGGTGACCGATGTGCGACATGTGAACTCTTATCTGGTGAGTTCTTCCGGTTTCTAGAGTAACATCAAGTAAGGCAAAGTTATTGAATGTATCAATTACCTTATAGTGAGTAATTGATTGTTTTCCGTTGCTAATAACTGCCATTTTTTCAGGTTTTGTCGGATGTCTTCCTATATCTGTAATTATAGTGTCTTCAGCAGATTGCGGAATACCGCACACAATTGCATAATATTTCTTTTCGATGGTTCTGTTTTGCATCTGTTTTTTTAAAAAGAAGTATGCCTCATCATTTTTTGCTACTATCAGTAAACCCGATGTATTTCTGTCCAATCTGTGCACAATACCCGGTCTGTCAATTCCTGCTGCAAATGCAAGTTTTGAATTAGTGTAATATAGCAGTGCATTTACAAGTGTACCTGATTTTTCAGTTGAAGTCGGATGAGTAAGCATTCCGGAAGGTTTATATACAACAAGTATTTGTGAATCTTCATACATTATGTCTACAGGTATATTTTGAGGTAAAATAACCGGTTCAGATTTATTATTAATATCTACTGCAACTACATCATCAGTCTTTAATATATACGAAGATTTAACATTAGCGTTATTTACCAGTATATTTCCTTCTTTTATTTGTTTTTGCAGATAAGATCTTGATAAATCAGGGTAAATATTGCATAAATAGACATCTATTCTGAGTCCTGAATCTTCATATTCTATTGTATAATTATTTTTTTTGTTCATTATCATTATTAAAAAGTATATTACAAATAAGTGCAAAAGCGCCAATGCATATATAAATGTCGGAAACATTAAAAATAGGAAATGCTATATGTTTTATGCAGATATAATCAGATACAAACCCGTCTACTATACGTTCAGCGAGATTGCAAACGATTCCGGCACACAGCAATGAAGAGAAAAGTATATCACAGTTTGTAAATCTTTTGATATTATCAAATATATAGTAGATTGTTAAAACCAGAATTAGCCCTGAAACTGCAATAAGTAGAGACGTATGTGTGTGAAAAAGACTGAAAGCCGCACCATAATTTTTGATATAATCTATCTTGAAAAAGATAAAATCATATCCATTATAGTTATTTACAAGGACAATTCTGGATAGTAAAGATATAGCGCCAAAAACTATTGTTGTAAGAACAAAAATAATCAGTTTTAAATATTTTTTGCTGAATTGCATTATATCTTTTCACCTGAAACTTTTGACTTAATTTCATGCAGAGTTGAGTTTGCATGTTTATTTTTTATAACATTTACCCTGCTTGACAGAAAAGCAATTCCGACAATATTTACGTTAATATCGTTGTTTTTGATATCAGCTTTTGCGATGCCAACTGATGCAATTGCATTTTCATTGTTTTTACCGCAATTACTGGTCAATATTCTTTCTTGTATGCCTGAAGGCTTTAGTGTTCTGAATACTTCTGCCGAATGTTGAAACGGATAAGTAATAGGTTCATTTGCTATTGATATGAGTGAAATATATGACTTTGGAGCATTAATTTTCAAAATTGCAGTGTAATCTTCCTCAGGTGCAACAATTGCTGGTGCATCAAGATACATTGGTACGTATTTAGCTATACCATAGCGCATAGAAGTCTTTTCGTTAATCACAAAATCTGATACTATTTTCCAATCATTGGAAAATCTTTTTAAATAGTATATTGATGTAGAATCAGAATCGATATAGCCGGATCCTTTAACAAATTCTACAGGTGTATTTGTTGTACCGGATAGTTTTTCTCTTGTAATTACTGTTGCGTTATCCAGATTTACAGCAACTGATAATATTTTTATCGAGTACTTTACGTCAGGAAATTCTTTCCAGGATTCAATTGCCAGATCTTTAAGTCTGTCTTTGTTGTAACCGTCCGAACTCAAATATGAATCGTCATGCAGATTTAAAAATCGTTCTAAGTCTTGATTATTACAATATTTTTCATAGTTTTTAAAAATTTGCTTTATTTGTGTTTCCGGCGCTACATTCAGCTTTTTGTGAAAACCAATGTCAGAAAAAGCAAATTTTTCAGCGCATGACGCAGGTATTTGTAATGCAAATAGACATAAAATTAGTACTATTATTTTTTTCATACAATTAATTTCCTCTATATAGAAATATTATAGCAAAAATTGTTCAAACTAAATTATTTTTGCTATATTTTTTTGTTAGAATATATTTGAGGTAAATATGTTATTAACACTGGATATAGGAAACACATCAACAACTATAGGTTTGTTTGACGGTGATAATCTTCTTGAAACTTGGTCAATAGCTTCTGAAAAAAATCGTTCAGAAGATGAAATCGGTATTTTGTTAATTAATCTCCTTAGAATTCATAATTATGAACATTGCGTGCATTCAGCCTGTATGTGCAGTGTAGTTGTCTGTCTTACTGAAAGATTTAAAAATGCAATAAAAAGGTATTTAAATATTGAGCCTTTTGTTGTGTCAAATAAAACAACTAACCTGCTTAACTATTGTGTTGATTATCCGGAAGAAGTCGGTGCTGACAGAATTGTAAATGCGTTTGCCGCATATAGCATGTATAAAAAGACATCTATTGTTGTTGACATGGGAACGGCAACATCCTTTGATGTTGTGAAAGGTAACGGCAATTTTCTCGGCGGCATCATATGTGCCGGCATGAAAATACAGGCTGAAAGTTTGAAAAAATTTACATCAAAGCTGCCTCTAATAAAAATAGAATCATCAGATACCGCTATCGGACCGAATACAATAGATGCGATGTTATCAGGTATTGTCAGAGGACATGCCTGTATGATAGACGGGCTTATTGAAGAATGTGAAAAAGAACTCGGAGAAAAAGCGATTATAATTGCTACAGGCGGTTACTCGGACATTGTAGCTAAATATATGAAAAGGAAATTTGATTATATTAACCCGAATATTACTCTTGAAGGGCTTAAAATAGTTTATGATGCACATGTATTACCTGTGTAATAAAATACATCATCAAGCCGAGTAAATTAAGATAAATATGCGTTATATTGTAAATGGGGTAACAATCGGGGGTCTTTATTGTGGCGATTATTTCTGAATTGTACACACCGCAGACAAATGGTGAAATTTCACCGTCTATAATGCAGAATTGGACTTTACAGGCAATAGAATGTTATGAGATTAATTCTGATTGTAGGAGATGTTCTCTTGCAAACGGCAATTATTCTTTTGTCTGTCAAATGCCCAAAATTGTCCAAGCTTTAATAAAGACTTACGGCAGACCTAATGAATGTTTAAAGAAAATTTCAAATTTTTAGAATTTTTCAATAAAAAATTTGGTTGCCTCATCAAGTGTTTCCGGTGAATTTAAATTCTTTGAAATATCTTGATTAATAACTATTTTTTGTTGAGAATTTTTGAGCCGCTTGTAGGAAAGCAGCATTAGAAATATCACAACGCAAGATCCTGCTACCCAGGACATAGATACACCGAATTTTTTAAGCAATATTTTAATTTCGTGTCTTTTAGTCTGTGAAATTTTATTTTGAACAGATTTCAACGAATCGGCACCTGCAGCACAAGTACAGAGCGGTGTAATACTCCAGAACAGCAGTGTTGCTGCGATTAAAATATATGACAATTTGCTCTTAATGTTCATAAATCACCGTTTTACTATACTTAATCTTGCTTATCTGCAGTCTTTTTTCTGGTTCTTGAAGCTTTTCTCGTTTTTGTCTTCTTTTGCACAGGTTCAGGAGCAGATGTGTTCTCCGGTTCAGGCAAAAGAGCCGAATTGTCTGTCAATTGAATATTTTCCGGAGTCACTTCCTGTTCAGCTTTTGTTTTCTTTGAAGTTCTTCTGCCTCTTTTTTTCTCCTGTTTTGCTGGTTTTTCTTCTTTAGCTTCAGCTGTTACTGCATTTTCTATTTCAGTATTTACTGTATTATCTGCTGTCTGAATACTGTCTTGCTGAATTATTATATCATCAGCAGTATTTTCGGTTGCAGCAGGTGAAAAATCGTCTTTTTTCCTTTTGTTATTGCGTCTGTTTTTATTAAAACGTTTGTTTCTGCTCTCAGTTTTCTGCTGCTCCTGCAAATGCATTTCTGCAATTTCGTGTTGAATATCAGCTGTGTTTTGCTCGTCTGCAGGCTGATGATTACGTCTGTCATAATCATTCCTTTGCAAATTGTTTTGATTTTGCTGTCCAAAAGACTTATTGTTTTTGTCAGAATGTTTGTTTTTATTGTTAATAGGCAGTTTTAATTTTGCGGCTTTAGAACGGCTTTCTCCTTCTGATAGAGATGAAGCAAAACTGAAATCATCTAAGATGTGACCAGTACCGTTGCAATGCGGGCATTTCTTTGTAAATATTTCAGACAGGCTTTGCCCCTGCCTGTGTCTTGTCATTTCTACAAGCCCCAGATCTGACAACTGACCTACCTGCGGTTTAGCTTTATCAGATTCAACTGCAAGTTCAAGCTCTTCCATAATAGCAATTTTGTCAGCTCTGCTCAGCATATCAATGAAATCTATAATAATCATTCCGCCTATATTTCTGAGTTTCAACTGTCTTGCTATTTCTACAACTGCTTCTTTATTGGTTTTTAATATCGTTTCATCCTGTGTGGCGGAACTTATGAATTTACCGCTGTTAACGTCTATTACAGTCAGAGCCTCAGTTGTTTGGATAAATAAATATCCGCCTGAGGGCAGGTTTACTTTTATTTGCAGCGCCTGTTCAATTTCTTTTTTTACACCGGTTGCAACCAGAAGAGGTTCACTGCCTTTATATACCGAAATATCTATGTTTTTATTCAAATTCCAATTCTGAATAAGCTGCTGGGTTCTGTGCATAGCATAAGGTGTATCTACTATGATTTCTTTTACATCCTCTGTGCATGCCTCTCTGATTACTCTGTACAGTAAATCTTGATCTCTGTATAACAGGTTTGGTGCATCTACAAGTTCTGCCTGAGTTACTATTGTGTTCCATTTCTCAAGAAGAATTTCCAAATCTTCCTGTATTTCAGCTTCTGTTTGTCCTTCAGCTTCGGTTCTTATTATGACACCTAATCCAACTGGTTTTAAAAGACTAACAATAGACTTTAGACGGGCCCTCTCTTTTGAAGACATAATTTTTTTGCTCACACTTATACCCGACTCATAAGGCATCAGCACGCAAAAACGACCGGGCAGACTTATTGATGTTGTTACTCTCGGACCTTTATGTCCAGTAGGCTCTTTTACTACCTGAACAACAAGTTTTTGTTTAGGAGACAATTTGTCCTGTAATCCGCCTTTTCCGATTACATCAGCTGCGTGTAAAAAACCCATTTTGTCCGAACCAACGTTTACAAATGCTGCTTCTATACTCGGTAAAATATTTTCAACTTTACTTAGGTATACATCACCTAAAAGTATTTCGCCTCTGTGAATAAAAAACTCTGTAGCTTTTTTATCTTCAAAAACAGCTGCTATATTGTCACGTTCAGCAATAATTATTGATTTTGACATAACATATTCCTTTAAAACTGATAAACCTGTATCTACATGACTTGCATGTTTTCATCAAACAGCAAGAGTCTTGTAATATTAAAATTATCTTCGGGATAGAAAAATTTCATTAAAACATCAGCACGAACAGAGGGTATTTCTTGATTCTGCCCTGTTTTTAGAGTTACATAAAGCGTATTTTTTTCAAGCTCAACATCTTTGACCGATTGTTTTATATTTATTAATTTGTCTATACCTTTTTTACTCTTCTTCGTTAAGAATATTTCATCCTGTGAAGTAAGCTTATCTTTAATATACATTAAATCAACAAAATTGGAAATACCTTTTTTTATCGGAGTTATTTTATATCTTGCCCACTGTGTAGTTATATCAAGTGATTTAGCAGATTTATCTATTTCTTTAATTTCAAGAATTTGAGCATTTGGGTCAATTGATTTGTTCAATATCTCTTTGATTTCGTTCAATTTATTCATCCCGAACAACTCAAAGTCGATAAACTCGGTTTCACTTTCTATAAATATTGGTAAAGCTGAGCCCAGAGAAATTTTTGGTATCGGGTTAAAACCTTCGGTGAAGACAACCGGCAAGCCGCTTCTGAAGAGACCTTTAACTATAGTATTCTGCCAGTCAAGATGTGACAAATATTTTAAATAGCCTTTTTTGGTTATCCTGGCTCTGTATTTATGAATCTCAGAGCTATTAATTTTGCAGGCATTACTGATTTGTGGTTTGTATGGATTATCAATGTATTTTGATATTTTAAAATTAGAACATACACCACAATTGGTGCACTTAGTTTCACAAGGCTGGCTGGATTTGTTTCCCAGTGCTTTTTTATATTCGTTAATCAGCCATTCTTTGTTTATCCCGGTGTTTATGAAGTCCCATGGAAGCTTATCATCAAGATTAAACGTCTTTTGAGCTTCATTACCGATAGAAAAACCGCAGTCTTGTGCTATCGTGTACCATTTATTTCTGTCAAAATTTTCATCCCAGGTATCTAAATAGCAGCCAGATTGATACAATTTATAAATATACCGGCAAAGTGTTCCGTCGCCTCTTGTCAGCACGGACTCTATCTCAGAAATGTACTTTTCATGGATTTTTAATCGAATACTTTTTAAAGATTTTGATTTTTCTCTAATATATGCAATTTTTTCAGAAATTGTTTCTAGTGAGTCCTGACCGGCCCACTGAAACGGAGTAAATGGTTTAGGCACAAAAATTGAGAGTGTGCAATTTATTTTTAAGTCCTGTTTGATTCCCAGTTCGGTTTTAATCTGTTTTGCCTTATATCGTATTTCTGACAGAAGTTCAATCATTTCGTCGATATCTTTATAGGTTTCAGTCGGAAGACCAAGTATAAAATAGTACTTAATACTATCGTATCCGTTTTTGTAGCAGTCAAGAGTTGTACTTACAATCTGTTCACGGTTTATATTTTTATTAATAACGTCTCTCAATCTTTGTGAACCGGCTTCCGGAGCAAGTGTTATTGTTGTTTTTCTAACATCTTTAACTAAGTTTGATAATCTTATGTTAAATCTATCAATTCTCTGGCTCGGTAAAGATGCTGAAACCTTTTTGTCATGGAAAAAACAGGTTAATTCTTCTAACACCGGCTCAATATTTGTATAATCATTAGAAGACAAAGAAAGCAGTGAAAATTCATCATATCCTGTATTCTTTACAAGTTCTTCTGTTATTTTTATAATATCTTCAGCTTTTCTTTCCCTAATTGGAAGATTTACGTGCCCGGGCTGACAAAAACGGCACATCCTTCCGCACCCTCTTCTTATTTCCGTGACAGCTCTGTCGTGTATAGAAGAAGAAAAAGGAACAGGGTATTTTATTGGTGCTGTTTCTGTTGAAAAATTGTAAATTCTTTTATTGATAATTTGTCCGTGATATCTTGACGGAACATACATGCCATCAAGTAATGACAGTTCATCAAGAATCTGACTCCTATTTTTATTTAAAAGCTTTGCATCTTTGTAAACTTTTACAATTTCTTTTATTATGTCTTCACCGTCGCCAATTAAAAAACCGTCAATGAAATCTTTCATCGGTTCTGGATTGAATGCACACGGACCGCCGGCAAGAACTATAGGACAATTATCGTCTCTATTGTTGCTTTGTACAGGAATATCTGAGAGTTCTAACATTTTTAATACAGTCGGATAGCACAATTCATACTGTAGAGAAAAACCGAGAAAATCGAACTCTTTCAAGCAGACTTTTGTTTCTGTTCCGTAAAGCAGCAATCCAAGCTCCTGCAGCTTGGAGACACAATCGGTGTCCGGTGCATAGGCTCTGTCGCACAAACATCCGTCTATTGAATTTAACGTTTCATACAAAATCCTGTGCCCTAGATTGCTTGCACCTACTTCATATTTATCCGGGAATGCAATTGCAAACCTTACATCAGATTTATCAAAATCTTTGTTGTATGAATAAATTTCATTTCCCGCATATTGATAAGGCTTATTAACACTAAAAAGTAAATTTTCTAGTTCGTAATTGGAAATTTTTTTCATAACTATTTGATATTATTACAAATTAGTAATTAGTACAATCATAGTTGCTATGTAGCTATGTGTTAATTTTTGTTACAAAAAATCAGTAGTTTCTAAAGATTATGGATTTAATGACCGTTATACACAATATAGCAGAAATATAAGGAGTTAAATATGGAAATTGGCAATATTACAGCAAAAGCTGTTTATTCACAAAATTCATACACAGCAGCCGCCGTAAACTATAACACATCAAGTGAAATAAACGAAAGCTTAGTGGAAGAAAGCATTGATGATGAACCAGTGATAGATATTGATGACTCGAATAATCAAGATAATCAGGAATCAGAGAACACACTCATAACAACTCTTACAGAATTAAATAATCTGGTAGACAAATCAAGTCGTGTCCTTCCGGGTAATGTTGTATCAAAACCAATTGATAAAGAATCAGGCTACTGGACGCAATACGGCGATGAAAGAGATTTGCATCCTTCACAAGTCCTGACTGAATCAGAATTATATTTCAATTTAACATTACTTTTGGAATCTTCAAACCAAGAGATATCAGGAATTGCAAAAATATTTGCTGAAATATTTGAAAAATATGGAATTGATGTGCCGGACGGTGATTCAGTAGTACAAAACGAATATGCAAATATTATACTCGAAACCGTATTTAATGCAATTAAAGGTAAAGAGCTTGAATCAGATGAAATATATGAACAATCAGCAAACAGTCAAAAAGGTCTCACAATTGCTGATTTAATGTCGCTTGATAAAAACAGCGACGGCAGTATTGTTGAAGAATTAAAAGAATTATTGAATTCAACTGAACTTAATAATGTTATTCAAAATAAAATATCCGAGTATGAAGAAATGCTGAAGGAAGTTCAAGAGTAAAATGCAATGAAAAAATATAATATTTATACCGGATACTAAATAATACTTTTTGGTAAAAATTTATCTATTTCTATAATAGTTCCGTTTAATTCATTATTTCTGAACTTTAAGAGAAAATCCAGCAGTTTATCATTAGGAACATTATAGCTGTACAATGATGGCGAGCCGTTTTTCTCACGCATTACCTTGACTATATAATGACAATCTTTTGCATAATCAAGCAATTTTTGTTCCTTAAACGGGTATCCGTTTGCATCTTTATCCATCCTTACATAGCTAAACCCTGCAAAAGTCTTTACTTTTTCATTTGTATCGACCGGTTTATTTTTGAGATGTTTGCTGAATATATTTATAACTTTTTTGCTGATTTCTTCTGACATATTTTTATTAAATCTTAATTTTTACTAGATGTCTAATTGTTAATATTTGTAAAAAATATAATATATTTAATGATGATAAAACGTTGTCCGCAAACAGATTGCTGATGAAGATATTGAACTTATCGGAAATTCATCAGAATATAAATAAATTTTAAGTCAAATATTAATAAAAAAGAGCTGAGTTGTTTCAGACTCAGCTCTTTTTATTAATGGATTTTGAATTATTATGCTGCCTGTGCAGGAGCTGCTTGCTCAGTGCCTATTGTTTCAAGTTTTGCAAGTCCTTCTTCCGCTACTTTTCTAACATTTTCGTCAGCATCCTGTTTTGATAACTCAAAGATTTCTTTCATAACCGGTTTATATTCCGGTCTTGCGTTGAATGCAAGTGCCGCTAAACCGCTTGCTCTCAGCATCGGATTCGGATTGTCTTTGATAGTAAGAACAATCTGTTCCATACCGGGTAAATCTTTTATATCAGGTGTTACATTGTTGGTTTTTTTGAATTCATCAATTAATTGATTTTGAAGAATAGCTGTTGTAAACAATGCATACTGTTTGTTTCTTTCAGCCATTTCAAGAGGAGTTATTTTATTTGCCTCTGCAAGCTCAGCTTCTGTAAGCTGTTTACCTTCCAGGAATTGCTGCCTTAATGTTTTCTGTTGTTCAGTAGGAGCTTCCAAAGTGCTGCTGTCTTTACCGATTACTCCGAGTAAAGCTTCCATTAAATCAGTGTCAAGCAATTCCGGAGCAGGTCTTGTTTGAGCAATGTCAGCTACTTCTTCGATAGCTTTACCTACATCTGCAAGGTCATCTGATTTTATTCTCTGAGTAAAAGCAGGAACATTTACTGCTGCAGTAGCCGGCTGCTGTTGAACAGGCTGTTCAGGTACTGTCTGTGCAGCCTGAGTAGTTTGTGCCTGCGTCTGTTCTGGAATTACAGACGGCGGAACCTGATTAACTGTTTGTTGATTTACTACCTGTGGAGCAGGAGGCGCAACCTGTGGAACGGATTGAGGAGCAGGTGCTTGAACTGGCGGGTAGTAAGCAGGAGCTTGTTGTGCAGTAGCCTGCGGATAATTGTATACAGGAGCCTGCGGATAATTATAAACGGATGATGGTTGTTGTGCGCCGGGAGCATTTACCTTCGGATCAATGATATTGATTTTAATTGCATTGTATTCCGGTGCCGGCTGCTGATAATATGGCTGCTGTACAGGAGCAGTATATCCATAATTTACAGAAGGTGATTGTATCATTTTATTCCCCTTATCAATAGTATTTGCAATGTATTAAATATAACTGAATATCGAAAATTGCTATTTTTTTTCGTTTCTTTAATATTTATTTACAATCATTTAAACAATGTTGTAATTTATGCCATGTAATTTATATTTTGTTCGCTGTTTTGTGCCGGCTGCTGCGGTATATTCTGAGCAGGAGCGGTAACATTAGCACCTGTGATGTTGATTTTTATAGCATTAAATTCAGGTGCAGGGAGCATCGGCATGCTCTGAGTCTGACTTTGTTGAAATTGCGGTTGCATTTGTTGTACCGGCATTGTAGGTTGTTGTATCATTTTTCCTCCGTTTATAAATGTAGGTATTTGATTATATTTGCTTAATAACTGAATACAAAAAAATTTGTTAGAAAAAACATTATTTATTAACAAAAGTTAACAAATCCTAAAAAACTACTATTCCTCTCCACAATACATACAAATCATAACAAATTCAATTATATTCTATAATCTAGTGCCGCTGCCGCAGCTCACCTTTCTATATATTTATACTGTACGTAGAACGGTACAAAACTACGAACAAAATAACTTCGTTTCTGACTTATCACCTCTCATAAAATATGACATTTAGTCATATTTATTCTGCAGAGTTTCTATTCGAAACATGCCGCAGGCTCCTTTCACACAGAGTTTTTGTTGACGTCATTTCACTCTCACAAAACAATTCACAAGATTGTTTTGTCCGGCAGGATTTTATTATGAATTTTTCCAGGAAAATTTATACACCAAAATTTATCACAAATTATAAATTGCATGCTACAAATAAATAGATAATCATAAAATTGTGCGGAGCGGCAGTAGTAAAATAATTATTTTTATATTAAAATTAAGTGAAGAGGTAAATCATGCCGATGAAACATTCTACATATTCTGCAATTATAGTTGGCAGCGGTATAGCGGGTCTTTATGCAGCCATAAAACTTTCTGAAATCAAAAAACCGGCAGACGGAATTCTTTTATTAACAAAAACTCAGCTTTCCGAATGCAATTCAAGATATGCGCAGGGAGGCATAGTAGGTGTATTGCCTGAAAACAAGACAGATTCAGTAAGTTTACATGTCGCTGATACAATCAAAGCCGGCTGTGGTTTATGTGATTTTAATGTAGTTAAATTTATTTCAGAAAACAGCAAATTTGCCATTAAAGACTTGATGAAATATGGTGTAGAGTTTGATCATAACGATAAAAACCAGCTTAATTTTACTCTGGAAGGTGCTCACAGTGTTAGACGCATACTTCACGTAGGCGGAGATGCAACAGGATACGGTATAGAAAAAGCTCTTGTTGATAAAATTAAAAATGATCCGCAAATCTCGGCTAATATTTCAATATATGAACAAAACATGGCTGTTGACTTGCTCGTTGATTCCAAAAATAAATGCAGGGGGGTTATTACATTCAACAACCTGACCAGAGAATATGAATCTGTATATGCACCAGTGACGATTCTTGCAACAGGCGGTACAGGACAAATTTTCAAATATACAACAAATCCTTCAGTGACAACGGGTGACGGCATAGCTATTGCTGAAAGAGCTAATGCAAAAATTAAAGATATGGAATTTATTCAATTTCATCCGACTGCGCTTGCTATAGAAAATAATGATTCCAGATTTTTGATATCAGAATCAGTCAGAGGTGAAGGTGCAAAACTGGTTAATGACAAAGGCGAATATTTTATGTCAAATTTCCCGCAAAAAGATTTGTCACCAAGAGATGTTGTTGCCAGAGAAATATACAGCCAGCTTTCAATGGGAAATAAGGTATATCTGGATACAACAAAGATTGATACAGTAACTTTTAAGCATAGATTCCCCAATATTTACAAAACGTGTTTAGAAAACGGAATTGATATATCAAAAGATTTTATTCCTGTAGCACCGGCTGCTCATTACTGTATGGGTGGAATTAAAACAGAAGTCAACGGTCAAACATCTATTGAAAATTTATTTGCGATAGGAGAAGCAGCATGTACATCATTACACGGTGCTAACAGACTGGCAAGTAATTCTCTGTTAGAGTGCGTTGTAACAGCTTATGAGCTTGTTAATACACTTCTAAAACTAGATTTACAACCTTCACAAATTATTGATGAAACTATAATGAATACAATAAAAAAATACACTGTTGAGAGTGAACCGGTTGAACAAACTTTTTATAATGCACTTATTACAAAGCTTAAGACTACTATGTGGGATCATGTAGGAATTGTGAGAACAGAAGAATCATTACTGAATGCATTATCTAATATTAAAAAAATTGAATCAGACTTTAACTGCAAAGACAAATGCAATAGTTTGAATGAATATGAGTTACGCAACATGATAATTGTTGCAAAGTTAATAATTAATGCTTCGCTGAGCAGAAAAGAGTCAATTGGTGCACATTTTAGGGCGGATAATAAAGAATTTTCCGCAAAAGATGAAAATAACACATTCTTGCCTGAGGATTTATCAGATGGGTCAAAAATTACTGCATGATTTTCTTATAGAAGAGCATATTAAACATTCACTAAAAGAAGATATCGGTTTTGGAGATATTACCACTGATTTTCTTTATACGGATGACGACATTATTGAAGCGAATTTAAATACACGCTGCGATGCAGTAGTGTGCGGCTTAAATATTTTCAAAAAAACTTTCGATATATTGTCAAATGAAGTAAATACAATTTTTAATTGCTGTGATGGCGATATTATTGAAAAGGGAACTACAATTGCAACGGTAAAAGGACCTGCAAGAGCAATATTGACAGGTGAGAGAACCGCTTTAAATTATATACAGAGAATGTCCGGAATTGCAACGGAAACACGAAAATACCAGAATGCAATTAAGCCTTATAGTGCATTTGTTACAGACACTCGCAAAAATACACCGGGATTTAGAATGTTTGAAAAATATGCAGTAATGATTGGCGGGGCAAAGCTGCACAGATTCAATCTCAGTGACTGTGTCATGCTTAAAGACAACCACATTAAACATGCAGGTTCATTAACTTTAGCTGTAAATAAAATAAGAGAAAATACATCTCATACTCACAAAATCGAAGTCGAATGCGACACAGTAGAGCAGGTAAAAGAAGCATTAGAAGCGAGATGTGATATCATCATGCTTGATAACATGTCTATTAACGATATGAAAAAATGTGTTAATTTGATTAACCATAAGGCTATTGTGGAAGCAAGCGGGAATGTTAAAATTGAAACAATAAATGAAATTGCATCGACTGGAGTGGATGTAATTTCTACCAGTGCAATAGTTGCACAGGCTCCTGTATTAGATTTTGGATTGGATATGATTTAATGACTTTCTCTATTGTTGTTTGTATAAAACAGGTACCGGATACAAATGATATCAGATGGACAGAAAATAATACTATCCAGCGTGATGGTCTTGATTCAATCATCAATCCTTATGATATCGGCGCAATACAATTTGCACTCGATATAAAAAAAATATTGAAAGACACTAAAATATTCGCTGTTACGATGGGTCCTGAGCAAGCAAAAGATATATTAAAAGAAGCGCTTGCCATGGGCTGCGACTTTGGCTGTTTGTTGTCGGATAAGAAATTTTCAGGTGCTGATACTCTGGCAACAGCCTATACATTATCGCAATTTATTAAGACAAAAATTCCGGATTTTAAACTGGTTATTTGCGGACAGCAGGCTGTTGACGGCGATACAGCACAAACACCGTCAAGCATGGCTGAAAAGTTAGATTTGCCGCAAATAACAAATGTTGTTGCTCTAAAAACAATAACCGATAACAGTTCTGTGTGGATTAGAGAAACTGACAGGCTAAAACAAGAGATTGAAATTACACATCCGGCTTTAATTGCTTCTTCAAATCCTGATGTAGAGATTATACCGGACATAGCCGGTTATATATCAGCTCAAAATAAAGATATTAAAGTTTATGATTCAGCGTCATTTGATTGTGACGTTGAAAGAATAGGTCTAAAAGGTTCCCCAACACAGGTAAAACGAGCTTTTAGATATCTTATATCACGTGACAGCAAGCTAATAGATAAGTCTACACCTGAATCTGCTGCAGACTTAATAAAACATGAAATTGAACAAATCAGGAATATATAATGAACAAAAACATTCTGGTATATATTGAAATTACCGATAATAAGATTGAAAATGTAACCGGAGAAATAATTTCTTATTTACATCAAAATTTTAATGACTGCAATATAAATGGATTATTGCTTACTGATAATAGTACATATAATTCTGTCAAAAATGATTTAAAAAAACTTAATATAGATAAACTTTATGTTATAAAAAATGATAATTTTAATAGGTTTGAAACCTGTATTTTTGCATCACAAATTGCTGATTTCATAGAAAATAATCAAGTTGACATTTTTTTAGCAGGTGCAACTCAAAACGGCAGAGATCTTGCGCCCAGAGTTGCATCTAAACTTAATATTGGACTTACTGCTGATTGTACAGAATTAAATATCGATGAAAACGCTAAACTGCTTGCAACAAGACCTACTTACGGCGGTAAGATGATGGCTGCAATATATTCAAAAACAAGACCTGATTTTGCTACTGTGCGTCCGGGTGCTTTTAAAATCGAGCGCATGCAGACTAAAGAGACTGAAATAGTTGAAATAAATTCTAATCTGTGTAACTTAAATCAATCAGTAAATATAATAACAACAATGAATAAGGCATTAAATGATAGGTTCGACTCTGCTGATATAATAATAGCCGGCGGACTCGGTCTTCAGACAAAAGATAATTTCGATTTGATATACAAATTTTCACAACTGATAGATGCCGCACCTGCTGCATCCAGAGGAGCAGTTGAACGGGGATGGGCACCAAAATCAATTCAAATAGGACAAACGGGTAAATCCGTATCACCCAAAATTTACATTGCATTTGGTATATCAGGAGCAATGCAGCATCTTGTCGGCATAAGCAATTCAAACAAAATAATTGCGGTTAATACTGATATAAATGCTCCGATAATGCAATCCGCCGATATGGCTGTGATTGCTGATGCAGCAGGTGTATTAAACAGTCTGCTTGACAAATATAGTTAAACCAGACCTTCTTTGATTGCCTTTACAGCTGCCTGCGTTCGGTCATCAACAACAAGTTTTTGTATAATGTTACAAACATGCGCTTTTGCAGTATGTTCACTTATTGTTAACGTATTTGCTATTTCCGCATTTGACTGTCCGTTTACAACAAGCTTTAATACTTCGTATTCTCTCTCTGTTAAATTTGCATGCTGCGCTCTAAATGCTGCCCTTGAATTTTGTTTTTGCGGGATAAAACAATTCGATTTTTCTCTTACTACAGGCACAATTTTTGGGTCAAGCCATATAGCGCCGTTATTTACAGACTTTATTACCATTATTAACAATTCAGTGTTAATGTCTTTCAGTGCATAGCCGTAAACACCCGAACTTAGTGAGTCAATAACTTCTTTTTCATCAACATGGGATGTTAGCATCATAATTTTTTGTTCGGGGTTATTGGAGAGAATCCTTTTTGTTGCCTCTATACCGCTAATGTCAGGTAATCCAATATCCATAAGTACTACATCCGGACTCATAAGCTTTGCTTTCTCTACGGCATCTTTTCCGCAGCCAGCCTCTGCTATAACTTTTATATCCTGTGTCTCATCAAATAATGAACGCAGTCCGACCCGCAATAGTTTGTGATCTTCAACCATAAGAATTGTCACGGATTTCATTATGCTCCCTCTCTCTTATATGTCATTTCTAAATAAAATATAATTTAATCGGATTTAATCTTCATCACCGAAAAATGAAATTGAGTAATATAATTTTTTTATTTAAAAATATAATTCACAAATATTACGATACGATATATAATGATAATATTAAATTTGTTTTAAGTATGTTTTACATGCATATAAGCAATGTCTAAACCTTGCTATAAGCATCAATATAAACCGGGCTGTCTTTAAAGCTGGTCGGGTCAACTACTTCACCGGATTTAAATCTTTCTATATCATCGCTTGTGATTTTGCCGTTATTGTCTGTATCGAGCCAAGCAAGGAGCAATTCAGGTGTAACTTTATATTGACCGTCTACAATATTAGATATTGCATAAAATATTGCAGCGTCGAAATTACCATTATCATTCACAAATAAACTTGCAATTGCGCCATTGTTATCAAAAGAATTTTTTATTTCTTCAAATGTTATATATCCGTCATTATCTGAATCCATTTCATCTGATATCATGTCCCGGGTTATTTTTTTCTGTGCACTGACTAAAACTTCATCAGATAAAGCTAGTGAATTCAACTCATCAAAGAATGAACCATCGCCGTTTTTATCAAGCTTCGACAGATTCTCTTTATATTTTTATAGTATAATCGGCAATTTTTAATTTTTACTTTAGTTGTTTTTATAAATTTTTTACATTGATTTACAAAAGGCAGCAATTAATATTATCAATATGTATCGACATGATATATATTGATAATATTTGTAATAAATAAGCCTTTTAAAATTGTGCACTTTATAATAAATATATGGGGGAAATTGTTATAAACGATTCAATTAAGTTTTCATTTACTAAAGACCGCTCTGTTGGTTTATACAATGAGGTTGTTCATGACGTTTACCACTCGGTTTTCGGTGCAAAAACCGAGGCAGAAGAAAAATTCATAAAGCCGCTTAATTTAAAAAAGAATTTTCTGCAAAAAAAACAAATAAAAGTTCTCGATATCTGCTATGGAATTGGGTATAACACAAAAGCATTTTTAAATGAAATTTTGAATTTAAAATATAACGGACTAATCTGCATAGACGCACTGGAATACGATAAAAATCTTGTATTGATGTCACCTTTTTTAAAAGATGGGTATTTTAAAACTTACCCGGAAATATCTTTTTTGCTATTTAAATCTTTAGCAGATGAGCTTTTATACTCTAGAGACTCATTTATTGACCGTACTGATTACAAGAGTATTGAAAAATACGTCGCACCATTTTACAAGCGTTTTTTAGAAGCATATTTTTATCGTGGCTATGTTTATATACCTGATAGGCAAATAAACGCCTTCTTACATAATATATATTATCATTATATATCGCAACGCAACAAAATCGGTTGTAGACTACTAAAAAATGGCTATTTTACATTTAATTACTATTTTGATGATGCAAGGCTTACTGTTAAAAGCATGGATAATGAGTACGATATTATCTTTTTAGATGCATTTACCCCTGCAAAATTACCTACATTATGGTCCCTAGACTTTATCCGAGAACTGCACAGGATTTCTTCAAATGATTGTTTGCTTGTAACATATTCCAATTCTGCTGCCGTAAGACACTCAATGCTCGAGGCAGGGTATGCTGTCGGCAAAATTTTTGACAGAGAAGGACGTGCAAGCGGAACAATTGCTTCAAAAAATTCATCGCTTATTTTAAACAAACTTAATGACTATGACACGGGACTTATAAAAACATCAGCCGGAGTATATTATAGAGACAATAATTTATCTAAAACTGCCGATGAAATATTATATGAGCATGAGAAAAGAAAATTGTCCTTAAATCTTGAATCAACAAGTCGGTATATAAAAAAACACAAAAAGGAGCATAAACATGCCTGATTATGATTTAGTTGTTTGCGGTGGCGGAACCGCAGGTTCTGCAGCAGGATATATTGCAGCAAAAAAAGGCTTAAAAACGTTAATTGTTGAAAAGAATATACATCTTGGCGGCTCAATTACGTCTGCGCTTGTGATACCGTCAATGAAATCAAATACTAAAAATATTAATTGCGAATTCTATAACGATTTAATAAAGGAATTAAGATTATTTGGAGGGCAAACAACTTACGGGGATGGAAATCAAGGGTGGTTTAACCCTGAACTCACAAAAATTGCATTAGATTCACTAATGCAAAAAGCAGGGTGTGATGTATTGTACGATTGTGAAATTACCGATGCAGTAAAAGAGAGAAATCATGTAAAATCCATTAAAATTTCTTCAAAAATGTTATCATTATATATCGAATCGTCATATTTTTTAGATGCGACAGGCGATGGAAATTTATCATTTATTTTAAATAATAAAATTTTAGAAAATAAATTTAACAGACAACCGATGACACTGAGATTTCATGTGTCGGGAGTAGATATGAAGAAATTTTCTTCGTGGCTTCTTAATTTTGATAATAATCGTGAAGTTACAACATCTTACAAAAAAGACGGACAAATTCATTTGTCTACTGCTTGCACATGGGATACAAATCGCAGCTGGGCATTAAGACCTCTGTTCGAGGATGCAATCAAAGCGGGTGTACTCGAAGATGAAGACAGCTCATATTTTCAGCTTTTTACCATTCCAGCAATGCCAGACACGGTATCATTAAATTGTCCTAGAATCTTGCTGGATAAGGATATCGACCCTTTGGATATATATAAAAAGTCTATAGTTCTTCAAAAAGCCAGGAGACAGATCTGGCGTTTGTATAATTTTATGAAATCCTACTTTCCCGGTTTTGAACATTCTTATATTTCAAACATTGCAGATATGATTGGTGTTCGTGAATCCAGACGAATTCAAGGTAAGAAAATATACACAAAAGAGGACATTTTAAGCGGCAAAAGATATAAAAATCCTGTACTTCATGCAGATTATCCAATTGATATACATTCGTACAAAAAAGATTCATCAACTTTAGAACACACAAAAGTTGATTATGAATTACCTGTAGAGTGCCTTAAATCTTTGGATTTTGAAAATTTATATATTGCCGGCAGAAATATTTCCGCAGATTTTAGTGCACAGGCTGCATTACGTATACAAACATCATGTTTTTCCATGGGTGAAGCTGTAGCCAAAGATATTGCAAATATTTTAATGTGATTTTGTGTTAAATTATTAATATGTTTACAGGACTTATAGAAGAAACAGGCAAAGTAATCGATATACAAAAAACAGCAGAAACATTGTATATATCAATACAGTGCTCAGATGTTTTAAACGGGTTAAGAATAGGTGACAGTATTGCCGTAAACGGTGCTTGTCAGACTGTTATTGAAATGAATAATGATTCATTTAAAGTTTTTGCATCATCGGAAACATTAAAAATAACTAATTTTAACATTCTGAAAGCAGGCGACATAGTAAATCTGGAAAGAGCATTAAAACTTTCTGACAGACTCGACGGGCATCTGGTTACCGGTCATATTGATTCTACAGGAATATTAAAAAATATCGATATGAATGGTGATAATATCACAATAACAGTAGATGTAAATTCAGCAATTGCCGGACAGATTGTAAAAAAAGGTTCAGTAGCACTAAACGGAATAAGCTTAACTGTATCTGACATATTAGAAGGATGTTTTAAAGTTGCTATTATTCCTCATACATTTAATAATACAAACTTGAAATATTTAAAGAGAGGCAGTGTAATAAATATTGAAACAGACATAATAGCAAAATATGTTGAAAAATATTTATTATCGAACAATAATACTAATAAGACTTCATCTATAGATATCAAACTACTAGCAGAGAACGGATTTATTTAATGTCATTACTTGGAAACATTAAAGAAGATATTGATAAATTTCATTTTAATACCGTAGAAGAAGCAATTTATGCTATAAAAAACGGCGGTATGGTTATAGTTGCGGATGATGAATCCCGTGAAAATGAGGGTGATTTAATTTGTGCTGCAGAATATGCAACACCCGATAATGTCAATTTTATGATAACCGAGGCAAAAGGTGTGCTTTGCGCTCCCGTCAGCCGGCAAAGAGCAAAGAAACTAGGGCTTGATTTTATGGTAAAAAACAATACTGACATAAAAGGCACAGCCTTTACACAGAGTATTGATGCTGACCCTAAATACGGGGTGACAACTGGCGTTTCTGCTTTTGATCGTTCAATTACTCTAAAATTAATTGCTCAAGATAACATATTACCGTCTGATTTTCGACAACCCGGTCATATTTTTCCTTTAATTTCAAAAGAAGGCGGTGTGCTGGAGCGTGTGGGGCATACTGAAGCATCAGTTGATTTATGCAGGCTTGCTGGTTTAAAAGACGCTGCAGTCTGTTGCGAAATAGTTAATCCTGACGGTTCAATGGCACGCAGAGACGATTTGAAAAAGTTTGCAGACAAACATAATATTAAATTTATATCTGTTGCCCAGTTAATTTCATACAGGTTAAAAAATGAAAAGCTCATGATAAGAGAGGCGGAAGTCAATCTCCCTACTGCTTTTGGAACTTTTAGACTTCTGGGATACAGGCATGCTTTGACAGGACAGGAACATGTAGCACTGTTAAAAGACGACGGTTCAGATAAAATTCCGCTTGTAAGAATGCATAGTATTTGTCTCACCGGCGACACATTTCACAGCTTAAGATGTGACTGTAACAGTCAGCTGCAAAATTCAATGAGAATGATTGATAAATACGGAAAAGGCGCTGTGGTGTATCTTATGAATCACGAAGGCAGAGGTATCGGGATTGTTAACAAAATTAAAGCTTATGCTCTTCAGGATCAGGGCGAAGACACAGTTGAAGCTAATTTATCACTTGGCTTTAACTCTGATTTAAGAGATTACGGGGACGGTGCACAGATATTGTTGGATTTAGGGTTTAATAAATTTAAGCTCATTACAAATAATCCTCAAAAAATTATAGGTCTTGAGGGATACGGACTTGAAATAATCGAACGTGTACAGGTTGAATCAGAATGTACAAAATATAATTACCGTTATCTGTGCACTAAAGCAAATAAAATGCACCACATGCTTGATATAACTAAAATGGAGCAGACTAATGCCTGAAGTTTCAACATATAAAGTTCAAGAATATACAAACGATTTAAAAAACATTTTTAAAGGTTTATATAACGACTTTAAAAATAAAGCATTTACTGAATATAAATTTGAGCTGGAACCGCTTGAATATGAAGAATTCACAGAAAGTGTCGAAGAAGGACTTATAAAATGTCTTATACTTCTTGAAGACGAAATTCCTACTGCTTTTATGGTGTATACAACAGAAATAAGTGAAGCTCTTGAATTAAATCTTATACACTGTATTGGTGAGGACAAATTAAATGATAAAAGAAAACTTTTGGTGAAGAGTTTCATAGACATAAATTCTGAAATCTTAAAAGAAAAAGTAGTTACTTATCCTATGCTTGGTTCACAGGAAGAATTTACTCCGGAAATTACACATTTTGGCTTTAAATTGATAGGATTGGCTGTTGAACGATTTGAGTTTAATAACGTAAAATCTATAGAACTTTTCAAAGCTTATAAACAGAGAGCATTGCCTGAAGGATATAAGATAGTCAGCTGGGATAAAAAATACACTGATGATATTGTAAAAGTTATAAATACTTCGTTTAAAGATACATCTGATGCGCTTTTTGATCCGAGATTTTTGTCATTGGACGGCAGCTATGATATTTTAGATAAAATAATTTCTGATATTTACGGAAGATTCCTTCCTGACTGTACAAGTGTGCTGTTATACAATGATGTCCCTGTTGGAATGTGTCTTGCTAATATTACTGCAGGTAGAATTGCAAATATACCTTTGATTGGTATGGAAAAAGAACACTGTTCTAAAGGGCTGGGAGAAGCTTTACTGTTTAATACAATACAACAGCTGACAGACAAGCATATAAGTTTGCTTTCCGAAGTAAATGCAAGTACTGAGACTGACAATTATCCAGCGTTGAAAATGTACAGGAGACTAGGGTTTAAGGAAGATTATTACTACACTCAAGCATATCGTCCTATAAAATAAATCCGCTTTTTTACCTGACAGAATAGCAAATCAATGATAATATGGAAAAGAAATTGAATTAACTTGAGCTTATCGTTTATAAGTCAGAAAAAAGTATAATTAGCTGTCTTATAAAATAATCATCTATGCCACTCTGCCTTTAAAGCTTTGTTCCAATTGTCTTTCGATTTCAGATTGAACATGGAATTCTTTGTTCCCGTTTTGCTGCTTTTCTCTGTATTTCATCATTGCATAAGGAACTATCAAGCCTAAACATAAGCAGGATATTCCCATATTTGCAGCCACTGATGCAATTTTCATATTTCTGCATTTTTTCAAGAATTCTGTAATATTGTCATGTTTAGAGGCAAACTTTGCAAGTTTTGAAACATTGTTTGTAACGCTTTCTATGTCGCCGATTTTAATATATTGCATAGGATCAATCAAATTAGTTTTTTTAGCTTTGTTGAATAGCTTATCCATCCAGCTGCCGTCAACAATTGTTTTAATAATTTTTGATTGTTTCGCTGCTTTTATAACGGTATTATCCTGATTTTTTTCATTGTAAATAAACTCAAACAAAGCCTTCTTTCTTTCTTCTAAAGCAAGTTTGTTTGCTGCGGACTTGTCAGTTTTTAATATTTCCTGTGCCTGATTTACAGAATCAATGAGCTGTTTTAAAGCGTTTACGTCAGCATGCACTTTTCCTGATTTTATTGCACTATCCATATATGCAGAGGATAAGACTTCTGCGTGTAATCCAATCGGTTTACCAAATTTTTCGCTGATTTTTTCTATTCCGTCCTGTATAAACTTACCTGCAACATATAAGAAAAATAATAAACTGCCTTCTTTTATAGAGGTTTCTGCAAATTCAGTTTTAGTTCTTGAATTCACAAGTCTTTCACCAGATATACCAACATCAACAAGAAAGAGATTTTGAACAGGATCAAACATTGCACCTTTTAATTTGGAAGCAATAGAACCCAATCCTTTAAAAGAAACATTACTGTTTTTAACAGTTTTGCTATCAGTTTGATCAGCAGGTAAAAATGCTTTAAAAGCGGGACTTTGCGCTAAAGATTTACTGTATTCCATCTGTGCTGATTTTTTTGCCCAGAATTGTTTTTCTATTTGTTTTTTAGTGTAATGCTGTTTTAGTTTAACAAGTGTAAAGAAAGATGCCAGAGTTAATGCAGTTGCCGAAGCAAATTTACCTAAAAAGAGGGCTTTCGATTTTGTTGTATTTGCAGCAGCTTTTGCAATAGATTGTGCAATATCAGCTCTGCCTTTAAGAGATTCTGAATATCTTTGTGCAACCGAAAGCTGTGCTTTATCCGTTAAAAGTCTGTAATCGACATCAGGGTTAATTTTGGCTAATTTATACGCAGAATTATTATATAACCATTTAAAAAATGGTAAACCGCCCATCCAAAGAGCCATTGTGCCAAATTCATCGAGACATCTGTCTTTTGCTTCTATTTTCCCGCCGGCATCATAAGAAAAAGCTGTCATGCCTGCGCTGTTAACTACGTCTTTTGCGAAAAGGGGTAATAATGAAGAATGATCGCCAAATGCTGTTGTGAGTTTATTTATTAACATCTAAATTTCCTTTATACACGGGGGCAGTGTATTATAAGCCCCATACCAAGTTCATAACTAATACCATTTTTCCGTTTGTTCTTGATTGTGTATTGCGTCGGATATTAAACATTTTATATTTCTCCTTGTAAACTTATTTTGTTTCAATGTATGTAAATATTGTTTTGTGCTAGTTTATTTATGTATTTTTATAATTTGTAACAATAATTAGATTAAATATCTGTAGACAAAAAAGCCTTCCGAATTTATCAGAAGACTTCACAAATTCTTTCTATGCTCATGCGGAAATACCGCAATCTTTTCAATTAATTGCGAAGACTTCTAATTTGTATAAAATTGTCGCTTCTGATACTTTCTAATTCTCATATTAACTATTGCCTCATGACAAAGTTGTATTACATAGATAATTAATACATAAATATATTTAATTGTCCAGACCTTATACAGGGGACTTATATACAACTTTGCTCGAAATATAGTTATAAGGTCATTCCTGTATGTAACACTTTTCATATTGTCAACTGACTCCGACTACTTGTTGAACCTGTGCAATAAGCAAGTTCAATATTTAAGAATAAGTCCGGCACAGCCAACAAGCGCATGGGGTCTACCTCTCAGAAACAATACTTAATTGTTTCTTCGGCAGAGTCGTAAAATGCTAGACTGGCTGCAACATCGGCTGAGCTAAAGCGAAGCCTGATGTTATGCCCCTACCTGGCGGCGCCACTCGCACTCCGTGTACCACTCCTACAAGCGAGGTCCCACTCAGACAAATTATTAGCAGTGATGTTTATCAGGTTTAATAACTTGAATATTTCTTGTTTCTGAAAAATCGCATCTTGCAGCTTTAATTTTCTCTCTTGTTTCTTCATCCAGACTGTGTCCGCTTACCAGTCTGTCCACAAAACCATTGTTTAGTTTTACAGCCTTTGGCAGGGCACCTATGTCATCAAGAATATCTTTAATTTGCACAAAGTCGTATGAATATGACTGTTTTGATTGGTAAACAAGAGTCTCTCCCGTAGTTGCCGTTACCGGTTCTCCCCCTTCATCGAAATATAGCTTGAAAATAGATTTTAAGTCTTGAAGTTCTGATTGCATAGTTTGTACGGCCTGCTGAATTCTCAAAAATCTTTCGAACAGATAATCAATATTGTCAATCTGTTTCATTTGCCAGTCGTATTTTTTTTCATACAACTTTTTAAGTTTTGGATATGCCTGAGCCAGCCCGATAGTATCAGCCATTGCTCGGTGTCTTGTGTCAAATTCAACACCGAATTTATTCATCAAATTTTCAAGTCCGTGAGATTCAAACTCGGGATATACTTCTTTAAACAGAAACTGTGAGTCTATTCTTTGATTTTCTATTGGCTTTCCGTAAAGACGCTTTGACGCTTCGTTTATAAAGTTATAATCAAATATTGCATTATGTGCAACTATAGGATAATTTCCTATAAATTCAAGGATTTTGGGCATAACTTCTTCTTCTGTAGGTTTATCAGCAACCATTTCTTCTGTTATGCCGTGAACAGCCATGCTGGATTTTCTGATATGTTGCATCGGATTAATCATTGTTTCATAGCTGTCTTTAATAATGCCGTTTTCAAGTCTTACGGCTGCAAATTCGATAATTCTCTCTTTTTTATAATCAAGTCCTGTTGTTTCTACATCCAGAACAATTTCTATACATTTTTTTCTTGGCATTCAAATCTCCCTCTTTTTTATATTATCACAAATGAATATTCAGTCATCTAATTAACATAATTTACACTTTGAATAAAAATAAAAATGTCGTTAAAAGCCTTATTATTTCTGGCTTAATTGGATGAAAATCGTCTCGGGACTTGACTTTTTATCTTTATGAAGTATTATAAACTAGAACTCGGATTCAAAATCATTGTGAAAGTCAAAGCAATCAAGATGAGAAAATGAGTTTTGCGGGGAGGATATAAGATTCCTGACATGAAAATCTGTATGTCCGTTCCGTATCAAGTTACAAAACAGAGGATTAACATTGATTAGAAAGTTACTAACACTAACCTTACTATTCATTCTTTGCATTTTATTAAATCCAAACCAAGTACAAGCAGAAACTTCAAAAGCCACTGTCAAAGATTACATTGTAAAACATTCTTTGGAAATGGGTATAGATCCTGCTCTGGGTTTAAGTATTGCGAAAATGGAATCAGGATTTGTTCATGAAAAAAGAAGCTCTTTTGGTGCGGTAGGCGTATTTCAATTAATGCCTTCAACTGCAAGAAAACTTGGCTATAATCCGTATTATCTGAGCGACAACATCAGAGGCGGATTGATGTATTACAAAATGATGTATCAAAAATTCGGTTCAATAGAGCTGGCACTTGCTGCTTATAATGCAGGTCCTGGTAATGTAAGCAAATATAAAGGAGTTCCTCCTTTTGCTGAAACAAAACGTTTCATAAAAGGTATTATGAATGAGTATTATGCTCAAAAGGCAAATCCGGATCCTGCTATTACTAAATATCAAGGAAAAGGCACTGTTGCTGCAGTTAACAAATCACTGGTAATAGATAAAGAAAATAATGTATTGAAAAATACGAATTATTTTGAAAATTTACCTATTGTTACACTGACCGGTTCAATTTAATCAGGTTATGCTTAATTTTATAAAAGCATTTTGTAAACTTTTCTCAAAAAATTACAAAATGCTTTTTAAATCAGACTTGTTTGAAATAAAATATTTGTTAGAAGTTTTATAACAAGCCGAGGATGTATGTTTAAAGAAACAAAAACCCATGAGGTCACAACAGACGTAGTAATTTTTACAATAAAAGATGACCAGTTAAAAGTATTGCTGGTTAAACGTGCTCATGAGCCGTTTAAAGGCAAATGGGCTTTACCGGGCGGTTATATTAGAATTTCTGAAACTCTTGATGATGCGGCTTTGCGTATTCTTAAAGAAAAAACAAACGTACAAAATATTTATCTTGAGCAGTTGTATACCTTCGGTGATCCTCTTCGTCACCCGAATTCACGTGTAATTACATGTGCGTATTTTGCGCTTATTCGTTCTGATGATATTGTTCTGTCATTTGAAGAAAATACGGAAATTACAGAGGTAAAATGGCATCCTGTTAACAGTCTGCCGGCACTTGCTTTTGACCACAAAGAAATTATTGAGTATTCGCTGAAGAGAACAAGAGAACGTCTCGAGTTCTGTCCTATTGCGTTCCAGCTTTTACCGCAAAAATTTACGCTTACTGAATTACAAAAAGCTTACGAAATGATTCTTATGAAGAAGCTTGATAAAAGAAATTTCAGAAAAAAATTTTTGTCCCTTGCTATTTTAAAAGAGCTAGATGAATACACAAAATCTGGTTCAAAAAGACCGGCACGCTTGTATTCCTTTGACAAGATTACCTTAAACTCAAAAAGAGGTCATTTCTTTTCATAAATTGGTACGGATACATTCCTTATAAAGAATGGTATACAATGTTTTAACAACAACTGGATATTGTTTTATTCGATTTTAATTAAAATCTCCTTATTTTATATGATACAGATTAAATGTTATAAGATATAATTAATGCTGGGATAGTATTATAGAGATTTTTTATGTTACAGGAAGCTACAAAAATTATTCAATCTGCGTTTCATGACAGTTTTATAAAAAGATTGAGTCTATATTTGCATGATTGTGTCAGGGAAGAAGTGCAAAGTTCCACTTTTAGAAATTTAAAGCAGGATAAAGATAATAAATGGATATTTTTAAAAGGCGAAGAAGAGTTATTTGCGCATTTTGATAAACCATTGCTTCTTGACGGTTCTGACAGTGATTTAACGGAGCTGATGATTCAAAGCGAAATGAGTCAGAAGGATAAGTATCTTATATACGGACATTTATTTCTGGTTGGGAAGAATTCTCATTCCAAAAGAAAAAATGAATTTTTAACACCGCTTTTGTATGCGCCATGTAAGCTCGAAAGGGAAGGGGTAAATATTACCTGTACATTGCAGGATGACGTTTTATCATTAAATACCGGTGCGCTTACTGCATTGATGAGAAAAAGTGATGATGAAGATGAGATGGAGCACATGTTAGACGGTCTGCTCGAAGTTGTACCGGAACTTCCGTTAACAAAGGACGGACTTGATATATTTTTAACAACACTAAAATCAATACTGCCGGATGTAGAGGTGTCTTTAGAGCATGAAGATGACGCAAATGAAAATTTTGTTAAAGATGATGCAGATGCTTTTTATCAGAAAATAGATGCTGATAATGTGGATGAATTTTTGGAGGATAATGATCTGGATTCTCCTAAACCTGCAATCAAACTTGATAAAGTTTCCATAACAAATCAGAGTGCCGTTATTTTGACTAAACGTCCTTCTGTCACAGCGGGTGTATTGCATGAACTGAAACAGATTGCTGAAAAACCAAGCGGTGTTTTCCGTGAATCAGCACTATCCGTAGTAAATGACGAGTATCTTAGAGGTATTGGAAAATTATTTGAGAAATCAACAAAAGATAAAAAAGAAATAAAGGATTTTGCTGCTGTCACACCTTTATCTCTTAGCGATTCTCAAGAAGATGTAATCAAAAAAATAGAACAAAACCCTCTTCTTGCAGTATACGGACCTCCGGGAACAGGAAAATCTCAAACAATAGTAAACCTCGTTTCTCATCTTGTTGCAAATGGCAAGACAGTTCTTGTTGCTTCAAGAATGGATAAAGCTGTGGATGTTGTTGCGGAAAGATTGAATGAACTCGGTGCACCTTTTCTGGCTTTAAGAGCAGGTCGGCTTAATTACCAGAAGCAATTGAGCTTTCAACTGCAGGATTTGATTGCAAATAAAGTTGATATTGATACAGGTTTTGAAGATGCAATACTTGTTGATGTTGATGATATGTACGATCTTTTAAAGGCTGTTAAAGAGCTTGAAAATAAATGTGAGAAAATCATAGAACTTGAAAAAGAATGGCAGGAAATAATAACAAAGAAAGAAGCATTAGAGTCAGATTTAGGCGAACATTTGTTTATAAAAAGCAAGCTTAAAAAAGATGAAATTGATGAAATAAAAAAGGTTCTGTCATCCATTGAAAAAAATCTTGAAAAAACAGGATTTTTTACAAATATTTCAAACACATTTTCTGCAATTAAGTTAAAGAAAATTTTAAATACATCTAAACTTCCGTCAGATCCTGAATCCATTATGCGCTTGTCACTTGAATTACAGTCAGAGGAAATGGATTGCACTGCAAGAATGACCGAGACAAGGATACATAAGATTGGCAATATACATCAGTTATTGTCACAAATTAAGCAGTTGAAAAAAAGACAAAGATCTCTTGCTGTTGACATACTTAAAAATAAAAGAAGAGAATCTTTAAAAGGACTTTTGCGTGATCAGATAAAAAGACAAAGACTTATTATTCATACAAAAGCAATTGTTGAAAGAAAGAAAAATCTGCAAAACAGATTGCTGGAGGAAGAAGATTTTACACCGCTTCTGGAAGCATTCCCCTGCTGGTGTGTAACGACATACGCTGTATCCGGCTCGCTTCCTATGAAACCCGGATTGTTTGATGTTGCTATTATTGATGAAGCTTCTCAGTGTGATATAGCTAGTTGTTTTCCTATACTGTTCAGAGCAAAAAAAGCTGTAATTGTTGGAGACGACAAGCAGCTTCCGCATTTGTCTTTTCTGGAAAAAGCAAAAGAGCAATCTTTTCTCAGTCAGTATAATATTCCGGATAAGTATCAGCTTATGTGGAGATTCAGGACAAACTCCATGTTTGACCTTGCTAATTATTACTCAACAAATCCTGTGCTGCTTGATGAGCATTTCAGAAGTTATTATCCGATTATACAATTCAGTAATCAGGAATTTTACGGTAATCGGATAAGAATTATGACCAAAGACTCGGGAACTAATGATGTACTTGAACTTCATCTTGTAAAAGACGGAAAAGTAGATTCAGATGCTACAAGAAACATGCCTGAAGTTGAAGCTGTAGTAAAAAGAATTCATGAAATTATACTTGATGATTCACAAAACGGTGATGAGGACAATCCGGTTTCAATCGGCGTAGTTTCTCCTTTCAGAGGGCAGGTCGATTTAATAGAAAAAGCAATAAGGCAAGTTTTAACTGAATCAACAATAAGAAGACATCGTATAGAAGTTGGCACAGCACATACTTTTCAGGGTGATGAGAGAGACGTTATAATATTCTCTCTTGCTGTGGCTGATAATAGTTTCTCTCAGAGTCTTACGTTTTTACAAAAACCGAATCTGTTTAACGTTGCAATAACCCGTGCAAGAAAAAAATTGATTACATTTCTTTCAAGAGATCCCAAAAATTTGCCGCCGGGGTTGTTGAAAGACTATATAGAGTACATACAACGCTATGTTGATGCTGCAAAAGAGGATGAATTTTCTGCAAAATGTAAATTTAAAAATTCGTTTGAACAATCTGTTGCTCAGGCATTTATTATGGAAGGCTTTAGTGTTAGAGTCGGTATAGAAGCTGCAGGAGTTATTCCTGACATTATTTTAAATGATGAATCCGGCACTGAGCTCATTCTGGAAATAGACGGTGTTGAAGATATTAAAAAATCTAATATATCCGATATAAAAAAACAAACAATACTTGAGCGTGCCGGCTATAAAGTTGAAAGAATATCCTACCGTGAATGGGTGCACAGTTCTCCGGCATGTATTGATAGAATAAAGAAAATCTTTACAGGTATTTAGAATACATTGATTATTAAATTAGAAATACGACCGGTAAATCCAGCTTTGCCGGTCGTATTGTTAAGAATTGTTAAACTATAATTTCTATTTTTGAACATTTGTATCTATATATAAGTTATATCTAATGTATATGGTTACACATTGTCATCATGAAAGAAGGTTCTTATGGCATCACAAATTAATTCAATTTCAAAATTAACTACAAAAAATGAATTGGCTACAGCAGAGGCGGTATCTTATAAAAGATCACGGAAGTCTGCAATAAAAGAATCAGCTAACAATGAATCAAAATCGTTAAGTGATATCAAAACAGGTACTGCAGCTGTTGCAAAAATTTCTGAGAAAGCAAAATCTCTTGCCGCAGCAGAATATATAAATCTGACACAAGATGATGTAAATAATGATTCTAAACAGGTAGCCCCTAAACCTGATAACTCTGAGCATAATGCAGATTATATTGCAGATGAAGATGTATTAAATTTAGGATTATTAGGCGTTACATCAAAAAACTCTTCTAATAAATGTAATTCACAGTCATTTGGAATAATATAGCGTACAATTACCTGCTGCTCAAAAAAAATTTAAATTCAGCACAGATTACTAATTATTTCTTCATAATTTTGCAAAAGTTTGCTGCAGTATATACATACAGATTATATTTATACGTATAAAGCAAAAGACATATTAGACATGTCTTTTGCTTTGATTAAGATTTCTTTATACTGTCAATTTATAGTTACACCATTTTATTAAATCTGATGTTGTTGGATTGCAGGTTATTGAAAAAATATTCGTCATATTTTTCAGGTACTTCTGCAATATAGTTCAGACCGCCTTCGTTTATATCACCTTCATTTTTTGCCGGTATTAATTCTACTCTGGGATTTAGACTTAAATTAAACAGATAAGCAATTTCATCCGGCTTATTTTTGATATTTATATTGTATTTGCCGTGAAAACCAGGTTGATAGTTGTTTATTTGCATTTTTACCTCCTTATGTATATATGTATAAGTCGGCTAAAAAATTTTTTTGCTACCAAATCTTTAGCAGCAAATTTATATAAATAACAAAATTAAAACAGGCTAAGCTGCGTTAAATTATTTTTTTGTATTTGTTTATATTGCTTTTGAAAGTTTGAAAGTTTAATCAAATCTTTTTCTATATCCTGCAAAAAAGGAGAAATTTTTCTGTATTCTATTTTACCGAATATTCTCCTTTTTAACGAGTGTGTCAGGAACAGTCTTTGTTTTGCCCTTGTTATTCCTACATACAAAAGTCGTTTTCTTCATCAATTTCTTTTTCTGTTTGTGCTTTATACAAAGGCAGCAGTCCATTTTCGAGACCGGCAATAAATACACAGTTAAATTCCAGTCCTTTAGATGAATGTAATGTCATTAAAGATATTCTGTCTGCACGTGAATCTATTGTATCTGATTCTTTTGATAATGAAACTTCATGAATAAATTCGTTCCTTTTGTTATGTTTTAGTGCAAGTTTTTCTAAATATTCCCACACAAATGCGTCGATGCCTTCTTCAAATTCGTGTCTTAAATTTTCATATTGTCAACTGACTCCGACTACTTGTTGAACCTGTGCAATAAGCAAGTTCAATATTTAACAATAAGTCCGGCACAGCCAACAAGCGCATGGGGTCACTTCCGTAAAATGCTAGACTCGGCGCCACTCGCACTCCGTGTACCACTCCTACAAGCGAGGTCCCACTCAGACATTTTTTAGCTGTTCGCTTACACTTGAATTATTATTTAAACTTTTTAGCAATTTTCTTATCATTTTTTTAGTGCAAAGTAAATCGTCTGATAGTTTTATAAACGGCATACCTGATCTTGTCAGAGCTTCTTCAAGAGGTTTTAGCTGTAATGACGTTCTATACAATATAGCAAAATCGCCAAAAGAAAATTCTTCTTTTTGTCCGTCAGAGCGGTCAGAGTCTATCGATTTTCATATTGTCAACTGACTCCGACTACTTGTTGAACCTGTGCAATAAGCAAGTTCAATATTTAACAATAAGTCCGGCACAGCCAACAAGCGCATGGGGTCACTTCCGTAAAATGCTAGACTCGGCGCCATCGCACTCCGTGTACCACTCCTACAAGCGAGGTCCCACTCAGACAATTTCCTTCTTATTGTTGAATAATTTTAACGTAAGCGCAATCAAATCGTCGAAATACAGCATATTATCAGGAATATCTGAATCGTTATAAAGTGATTTTTCTTCTTCCGTAATTATATGGAACTCTTCAGGCAAACCTGCTGCAGCATAGTTTTCTTTTAACACGGAAAATGATAACGAATGGAATGTGTGAATATTGACTGAATGTTCTCTTGTATCAAGAAGTAATGATATTCTGTCATTCATTTCATGTGCCGCTTTTTTTGTAAAAGTGATTGCAAGGCAGTTATTTGCTGGAATTTGTTTTTCTTTAATTAAATATACAATACGCACTGTAAGCACAGTTGTTTTTCCGGAACCGGGACCTGCTGTTATCACAATATTTTTGGAAGAGCTTTGAATGGCTGACAGCTGGTATTCATCCGGTGTTGCAAATTTTGTATTTTCTGCTTTTTGTCTGCAATTATTATTGATATTTATAGAATATTCTTTTGTAACAGATGTTTTTAATTTATTCTTGTTATTTTCTTCTATTTTGTCCTCAGGAATTTCTATATCAAGTTTTAAGTTTAAAGAGTTTTTTTTACAATTTCATTTTCGTTGAATAATTTTATGACACCGTATTCTCCATCATAACCCGGCTGCCTTATTACATCTCCTTTTCTTAATCTTTTAATTCCCTCTGCAAGAATGGGGGAATGAACTTTTTCTATATCTTCAACCGGTACCGTAGTAAGAATGGATAACTCTGAGCCTAGTTTATTTATTAAATTTTCGTATTCGAGTGTAACTGATTTACTGGATGCGCCTACCTGCATTATTTCGGAAAGAATTTCTGCAAGAGGTACAAGACTTACTACCTTTCCTGCCGTAGATGGCGGAATAATTTTACCTTTTCTGTCAGAAAGTTCATAAACTCTGTTGGCTACACCAATTGTAAGCGGTTTTCCGCAAATAGGACAAATTCCGTTTAATTTTTGTGTTTCATCCGGAGTCAGACAAATATTACACTTTCTGTGTCCGTCGTCATGGTATTTTCCTTCTTCGGGAAAGAATTCAACTGTACCGACATATCCCTTGCCTGTCTTTAATGCGTTCATTATACTGAAATAATCAGGTACTGTATCAAAAATAGTGGCTTCTCTTGCAAGTTTCGAAGGTGAATGCGCATCAGAATTTGAAACCAGCCTGAATTTATCAAGACTTGAAACATGCCAGTTCATTTCGGGATCGGATGACAACCCTGTTTCTACTGCAAAAATGTGCGAAGATAAATCCTCATAGCACTCTTCTATAGAGTTAAAACCTGACTTTGACCCGAGAACAGAAAACCATGGTGTCCATATATGGGCAGGAATTATATAACTTCCTTCTCCCGATTCAAGAACAGTCTCGAGAAGGTTTCTTGAATCCAGTCCCAGTATCGGTCTACCGTCGGATTTTATATTGCCGATTGCGGACAATTTTTCTCTAAAATTTTGTGCTGATTCCATATTGGGAGAAAAAACTACGTGGTGTACTTTTCTTGTTTTATCGCCTTTTTTGTAAATAGTTGAAATTTCAACAGACAACAAAAAGTAAACAGGATTTTGAGGCTTTAAAATGTGTCTTTCTATGTCCGCTCGCAGCCTGAATACACCGTTTCCCGCAGGTACAAGCTTTTCTTTAATTTCTTCAAACCAGGCAGGATGAGTAAAATCGCCTGTTGAAATAACACTTAAACCTTTTTTTTGCGCTCATAGCGCAAGTTCTTCAAGATTGCAGTTTTTGCTTGTTGCTCTTGAATATTTAGAATGAATATGTAAATCCGCATAAAATTGCATTATATTGCTCCCGATTCAGATTGTATGTTAATTTTAATCCAAATTTCTTTAAAATGTCTATAACATACAAAAATCCTGAAAAATTTGGTTTTCTGACAGTCAATTTTTATGATAGAATCTTTTTATAAAATTTGTCTGAGTGGGACCTCGCTTGTAGGAGTGGTACACGGAGTGCGAGTGGCGCCGAGTCTAGCATTTTACGGAAGTGACCCCATGCGCTTGTTGACTGTGCCGGACTTATTGTTAAATATTGAACTTGCTTATTGCACAGGTTCAACAAGTAGTCGGAGTCAGTTGACAATATGAAAATCTGGTATGAGGGATATACATATGTATACAATAAAAGAAGTTGCAGAAAAAATGGATGTGTCGGAACATACTCTCAGGTTTTGGGCAAAATGCGGCTTTTTCCCTTTTGTAAAAAGAAATGAAAATAATACAAGATTATTTTCAGACAGTGATCTTGATTGGGTAAAAATAGTAAAATGTCTTCGTTCTGTTGGTACAGAAAATAAGTCAATTAAACGATATATTGATTTATGTATTGCAGGAGATTCCACTATAGCAGAAAGATATGACATTATTAAAACTACAAAACAAAAGGCACTAAACCAAATGGATGTGCTAAAAAAGCAACTCGCTATACTGGATTATAAAGAAGATTTTTATCAGAATCTTATAAAAAATAATTTAAAAGATGTCTGGAATCCGATAAACAAATTAACTTCAGAAGATTCAGCGGTGCGTTAAGCTTGAATATCTATTTACACTTTCTATCTAAACTTCTCAAAAAAATACGATTTTCCTCTGTATTACTTAGCATCCGTAAACGACAGGAGCATATATACGATTGCTAATAAGATTTTACTATCTGTTTTTGTATATCAACTTTCATAAAACAAAGCAGGCTTACAACGCATATACCGGCTCAATTGAGCCGGTATATGCTAAACAATTTCAAAAATTATTGTCTTAAAATGAATTAGTCTACGGACAATTTTTTCTTGTTGTCTTTTTCTTTGGATAATTTGGGTGCATTTATTTTTAATACGCCGTGTTCAAGTTTTGCTTTAGTGTTTTCTACATCTATTTCCTCTGGGAAGTATACTGTTCTTGAAAATTCACCATAGCTGAATTCGGTTTTTTTATAAGTTTTTTCGTTTTCTTCCTTTTCCTCTTCTTTTTTAGCATTGATAGTAATATAGTTCTTATCTATATCTATATCAAGATCTTCTTTTTTTACACCCGGTAATTCAGCTTTTACCGTATATTCATTTTCTTTTTCTTTCAATTCAACCGGCATAGCAAGTTTGTTTTCATCAGGAAATCCGTAATCCGGAAATAAACCTTCCATATTTCTGCTTAAGATTGAACTGATTTCGTCATTTACTGATTTTAAAAATGTATCAGGGGTTTTTCTTATTAAAAATCTCATAATATTCTCCTTTCATTTCAACAGAATTTATAAGCCTTAAAGCTTTTCTTGTTCTAACTTATTACCTCTTACATTATTATTATTTATCTTTTTTTTACAAACACTTCTAAAATTAACCAATTTTTAACAATTTACTAATTTTTAATATAACAATACCTGATTAATCCTGATATAGTATAATCAGCTACTATCACAGTCTGATAGTCAAGAAACAACATAGATTATTTCTTAAACCTAATCGAAATTGTCACAAATGCAAACAGGTACTATTTTTCCGTTATGAACAGTCAAATCAGGGCAACACTCACAATGCTCCACTTGATTATCAGGCAAAATTTCTGCCGGCGACTGTACAAGTATTCGTTTTATAAGTTTAATATTGTTGAAATTTTTAAATAAAAACAGAAGATTACTAAAAAATGTATATCCGTATAGACCGTTCAAAAATATTTGAATCGAATTTATGAAACAATTTTGCGGATTAAAAAACGGGTATACTTTGTACTTGTTCTTGTATATATTGAGATATTTTTTTTCAAAATTACTTATTTTAAGTTGTAGTTTACTTTTGCATTTTTCTTTTTTTAAACCGCAGGCTGTGACGAAAGAAATCCAGCGGGGGATATCTTTGTTTAATCTTCCTGTTAAATAGCAATATGGTTCTGCGCCGGTAGAAGAAATTATTTTAATAACTTCTTCCATTGTAATTTCTTCTTTTGTATCGTGCTTGACATAATTGCCGGAAATTGCATTTGGAAGCTCACCTTGCAGCTTTCCTAAAGCCTCAATATTACGATATAACGTAATCAAAAAGTAGTTAATATATGGAGATTCCGTAAAAAAGTCAATATTTTTTAAAAGAATATCAGTCTGCGACTTTTTTAATGTCATACTAATTGCCGCTTCCATCCCTGCTTTTTTAATTAATTTTGCTTTTTGGGTTCTTAAATTATTTATTTCTTCAAGCGAAGTATTATCTGACAGATCAGGTCTGTTTTGACCGTAATCAACATGCAAAAAAATTAAATCTGCGCCTGCCGATGCCAGTTCTTTACACATTCTTTCATCCAGCAGTAAACCGTTTGTAAATAATTCAATTTTTAAATTTTGCTTTTTTAAAAAATCTATTATCTCAAACAGGTCAGGGTGTAAAAGCGGTTCGCCTCCTATAATTCCGATTGCGGATATTTTTCTTAAGCTTAAAATTTTATAAAAATCTGATTTTACTTCTTCAATCGTTTTAAATCGTGGTTTATCATTGTTATAACAAGCTTTGCATTTGATATTACACCCACGCAGTATATCTAACAAACCATGCGGCGCATCATTCATTTTCCAGGGTAAATGCCAGGCGTTTTTTAATAATTTGTTCATAATGCAAGAAGCCTTTCTGCGTTTTTATATATGGTATCATCAAAACCCAGATTTTCGAAAAAACTGTAAGTGTCAATAATAGAATTTATTGATTTTTTCATAGGAAAATAAAAAGGAAATGCAGGGTAATCAGTTGCGAACAAAACTTTAGCTTTTAAGTCCGGATTTTTTATTATTTTTTTTAAATCAAAAATCTGGACAGGCGTAATCATAGCGCCCAGATCCCCGTATACATTTTCATATTTCAAAGCAAGCTGTGTCCAGTTTTTAAAATAGCTTTTTTCATGTAAAAATTTTCTTGTACCACAATGTGCACATATTATTTTTACACCCATTTTAGCTGCACTTTCAAGCAACGCAGGGTCGTTCAGGTGCTGATTATTGGTCTTAATTGTATATTCTTTTCCCGTATGGACGAGTAATGGAAGATTATATTCTTTTAAAAGTTCAAAAAAAGGTATACACCTTTTATGTGATAAATCTATGTTCTGGAAGGACGGTAATATTTTTACAAGAACAGCTCTGTCTTTGTGTGCATTTTTAATTTTTAAATCAATATCTCTGTCAAATGGATTCAAATTAACACCAAAAAGAAATTCCGGATGTTTTTTGCAGATAGACAGGACCTGTTCATTATTCGCACAGATTTCACTATTTTCAATTGCAACCAGAACGGCTTTATCTAATTTAGATTCATTAATAAAAAAAATAAGATTGTTAACATAGCTCTCATAACAGGTATATTTTAATTTTTTTAAAAATATTTTTATTGCAAAGTTAGCCTTGCAATTATTTACATTAAAATTACGGTTAACCAGATGTGTATGAATATCAATTAACATTCCTTATTCTGGCTCCTTTTTCCCAAACAGAAAACGGCGGTGATATCATAAAAGCTTTGGTTGCCTGGTGAGATTTTAAAACAGTTCCGCATGTTAGCAGAGAATATGCACCTACGATTACGTTATCTTCAATTGTAATAGGCGCCAAAAGGAGTTTTGATTCAGTTTGGACATGTGCATTAATTCTGGTATCAGCCGCAAAAATGACATTGTCGCCTATTTTTAAGAAATTTCTTTCCAGTATTCTTGTTCCTGGCGCCCAAAATGTAAACTTGCCAATTTTTGCACCCCAGAATACACGCAGCCAAAAACTGTATAATCCCGGTATTATTCTTAAAATTTCTTCTAAAACAGGGAATCTTAAATATATAATTTGTGAACAAAAAATAAGCCACCATACATAATAATCCGTAGAAAATAATTCGTATTCAGTTTGCTTCAGCGGATGAATTAAAAGAACTATTCTCGTTATTAATGGCGGTATAAAATATATTATTAAAATCGGTACGCAGAATATAAGTGCTAAATTGTTCCGAAATTGCCATACAGAAAATATTGCGCCGCACGACAGAAAAAATGGAATGTAATTAAACAATAGGATTAAAAAACGAGATAATTTTTTCATAAGTTAAATATATCACAAACTTTGTTATCCAGTGCTTTTATTTTTATATCTCCTAATTTCATGCCTGCTGATAAATAATAATTCTTGTATTTATTCAAGCCGTCTGACACTTTTATTACAGTACAATGTTTTAATTGACCCAATTCTCTGCAATTTTTATAATGATAATTTTTCAGCAGAAAACTTTCTAATACCTTGGAACTGCAATTTCCGTCTACATAGAGAGTATATTTGTCCTGGTTGAAAGACAAAACAGCAAAATTTTGTTTTGATTTAAATATATCTAAAAATATTTTGTTTACAAATTCTTCTGATATTTTCTCTCCGAAAAAGTCTGAAACATTATTGTCTCTGCCAATAAATTCAACAATAGGAATTGTTTTATAAAAACCCGTAACTTTAATTATATCGTGTGTATTATATCTGTATAAACCGCCAGAGGTTGTAAGAATAACGGTATACAGCTTGCCCTTCTGCAAATTATTTAATAAAAAGACTTTGCCATTGCTGTCAACAAATTCATAAAAATGAGACCGATAAGATATTACACAACCTTTTTTACTCAAAGGAAATGATGTTATTCCTTCTGTGGACAACAGCCCTTTTGGCTGGATAATTGTGTGCGGGTATTTATACTGCAATTTTTGAGCATAAACCTTTGAGGCGGCATCTGCCCAGCAGCTGATTATTTTTAGATTTTTAAATTCTATTTTTTTATTGTCTAAAACAGAATCAAGAAAAGTAGGAGACCATATTGAAATCAGACCTAAATTATTTTTTTCTTTTAATAATTCTTCTTTTGTCTTAGTAATGTAATCACCATCAATATCAGGCTGTATCATTATTATTTTAAGAAACTTTTGTTCAATTTCTGAAAAATATTCTTCATCTTTTTCAAAGCCTATCTTTGAATTTTTTGTACTTTCAGTTTTTGTTTTAGGACTTATAGACCAGTATGATTTATAAAAAAGAAGCTCAGGATTTTTCAGGTATAAATCAAAGATCCATACCTTTATGCCTTTTTGAAATTCTTTGCGCAATTCTTCCGTATAAGGAATCAGTTTTTGTAATCCTGATGAGCCTGATGTCGGTTCGTATAATTTTATTTTATTTTGTGTTAAAAATTCACCATTAGGATATACGTAAGGGGCAATATCTTCATAACTAATAACAGGAACATTCTTTTTCCAGTCATTATAGTTAATTATTTCTGAAAATTTATATTTTTTGCCATAACCGGAATTTTCGTTATTTTTTATAATTTTTTTTAGAATATAAAACTGCATATGCTGCGCTTCGAATATAAAAATATTAAATTTTATCCACTCCGGCATACAGCATACGATGAATAACAAATTTGCAATAAAAACTCTAAATCGCATTTCTTACTCCGTGAAGCAGTTTCAATCCTGCTTTGGTAAGATTTGATACAGAAAGTTCGGCAAGGCACACCAGCTCATTCCCTTTATAAAAATCGGGATTTTTTTCTAAGAAAAATTTTACGTCTTTGTCTTCTCTTCTTTTTTCAGGGATATCATTTTTGCCTGACTTTAATTTATCGGGATATTCCGGAATAACAAGCCCGTTTTTATAGCTGTCTCCAAATTTATAGTGCGAAAGTCTGTCTATGAATTTTTGGATTTCTTCCGGTGTATTGCATTTATAAGTCGGGTAGATTTCTTTTAAAAACAGCGGAAAAAACTTGTATGTTCTCCAGCCTTTTGAAATTAAAAGCCAGAAAACTTGTTTGGCGGGATTTTTTTCTTGAATTGTATAAGAAAACCGCCACCACGCACGCATCAACTCAATATCTCCACGTGAATCTTCTTCAATAACCGTATCCCCGGAATAAATGATTAATTTATTCTCAAAATCAAATACCTGTATTGTTGTAAATCCTGCTATTGCGTTATCTTTATTATAAAGTATCAGAATATAATTTTTTTGATTCATATCAGACAAAAATTTGTTCCAATTTATCCCGTCATAAACTTCCAACATTAATTGAAACAAATCTTGTTTATTTTCTGTACTTAATTCTGAAATTTTTAATACACTGCTTTTCAGCTTCATAATCCTGCTAGTTCCAAATACGGAGTCCGGTTATCAACTAATTTTTTTATATGATTGTCGTCTGAAAATTCTGTTATATACAGCCTGCTTTTATATTTTACAGTAAAATATTTTTTTAATGAATTATTTAAACCATCGTTTTCATGCAATATTAATGAAAAATATTTGTAATGTTTATTATCTTCATATACTTGATTTAACAACGCTTCAAAAATTTTGTTGTTATTATCTTTTATTGTGATAAAACTTACATAAAATTGTTTTATAGTTTCGTTTTCTTCGGGTAAAATGTTTCCGGTTAGTCTTTTTATAAATATCCATTTCTTATTGTATTTTTTAATAACTACCTGCTTAAAAGGGGTCTGATCCCATTTTGCAACTATTCCTGCTATTTTGTTATTTTTCTTTGCTATATAAAAATCTTGCGGATTAAAATTAGGAAGATTGAGAAAAAACTCTTTTGTATAGACTGGAAAAAATTGCTTTTTTTTGCCTTCTGTATTCAAAAACTCTGTGATTTCATCAAGGTCATTAAACGAACCTCTGGTTATATTGATTTTATCAGAAGATAATTTAAAAAATTTTGGAAGCACAGGAATAAGAAAATATGTATTCATTAAACCTAAATCATAAAAATTCGGAACATCAGGACTTTTGTTTTTCCATGTCAATGCAATTTTGCCCTGTCTGTTGTCCTCAATTATAGTTGCTATATGAAGTTTTGCTCTGTTATCTTGCATTAGAGTTCTTATATATTGGAACCCTTTTGACAGTGAATTCATTTTTTTTGCGTTTTGTGAAACTCTCAAATCACTGAGATACCCGAGAGTTGTTTCTTCTCCGTTTATATAAGCCTTTTTTAGACTGCGTGTGCCGAGAACTTCTATTCTGTCCTCAATTTTTCCTACTACCGCCTGAATGGTATCAGCTGTCATTTTCATAGCTGACAGGTAATTCGGAGATTTTGAAAAAAGAATTTCTATATCACCTTTTGTATAAGTTGAATTAATTAAATCAAGTACACCTCTGTTGTCAGCATCGGTCATAAGGCTGAATTCAACTTTATTTTTCTTTTCCAATTGCAAATCCTCTGCGTTTTGTTGTATCAATATCGCTCATAATGTTGTATTTAAAAAAGTCCAGCATCATAGTCCAATGAGAAAGTAAGCATTTTCTAAGCCCCCAGGCACGTTTCATCATAGACGGAAAAGAATAAAATTTCTTTTTATAAACATAACACAGTTCAGACAGCCTTTCCGCCGTTAAATTTTTAGGTTTATACACTACATCTGCAAAACTGCAATTTTCATCAAGCCACCATTTATCATACAGCATTCTGTCAGCCAGTTTATTATACAAAGGTGTTCCGGGAAAGGGCATTAAATGATTAAAAGCAGCGAGTATCAGATTATTTCGCAATGCAAAATCAAGAGTTGTTTTAAATGTTTCTTCCGTATCTCCGTCATAACCGAATATAAATGTTCCATATACAAAAATATTGTGCTCTGTAAGTTTTTTCAGTATCCTTTCATACTTGTCAATACCGGTATTCCAGCTTTTATTCATTTGTTTCAGATTATCTGAATTAAAACTTTCAAATCCTATTAATACGCCTAAACATCCGCTTTTTTCCATAAGATTAATAAGTTCTTCATCTTCAAGATGTGTCGTTGCAATCTGGCTTATCCACTTAATTTTATATGGAATTAATCTTTTAAAAAGCTCTTTTGCACGGTTAACATCCGAGCTGATATTATCATCTATAAAAAATATCGTTTTATGTTTTGCCTGTTTTACTTCATATAGGACATCATCAACGGGTCTGTATGTACAATGAGATTTATGAAATGCCGCTATTGAACAAAACTGGCAGTTGAACTTACAACCTCTTGAGTTTTCTATTAATGTTACGGGCATATAGTCTTTTCCATGGAATATATCACGCCTCGGGTATATGCCGGATAAATCTACTTGCGCATCACTATGATATGTTTTTTTTAACTCTCCTTTTTTCATATCCCGAATAATTTCATCCCATACATTTTCGGCTTGTCCAATAAGTATACTGTCAGCGTAATTTATAGCTTCATCACTCATTAACGTCGGGTGAAATCCTGCGAGAAGAACCTTTTTACCTCTTTTTTGAAACTCTTTTGTTATATCATAAGCCCGTTGAGCTGAATATGTTTCAACACTTATTACAACATAATCGGTATCTGTGTTGTAATCTATACTCTCTACTCTGTCATCATAAAACTTTATTGTCACATCTTCAGGTGTCAATGCTGCAGCCTGTGCAATACCTATCGGTTCCATTTGCCAGGTCTTAATATACTTTTTGCTGTCATTCATTGATGCCATTATAAAAGTAAGTATCATTTTTTATCCTTAAATTTTAAAAAGTATCTTGAATTTACATCTGAATATTCTTCAGTAATTTTAAACTCACCGTTTTGCTTTTGGATGATCATATAACAATCAAAACACCTGTTCATAATTGACGGACAGCGCTGCGCATTTATTTTGTATTTGTTATTACTTAAAGAATTAACGCTTTTTACATTGTAATTGTTTTTTACACCAATAAGTAAATATTGATACTTATTGTAGTTTTTAAGCATTTTTTTATGTTCGTCTAATGGTACAATAACAAGTTCTGGCTGCTTTTTTAAAATATTCCTTTTTATTAAAGCATTTTGTGCATACATATCAATGAGATCCAGACTCCATTGATTTGAAAGGTTGACATATTTATTAAAAAAATCACGGGCTTCGCTTTCAGCGGCTATTGATATATTATTAGAAAAACAGATACTAAAAATTATAAAAAGTAAAACTATTCTCATAAGTTTTATTATAAAATAAAAATATGCGTATTCTATTTATTCTGGCTTCTGATAATATTTACAGGTACAAAAATATTTTTACAATCAATAACGGCTTTGCACCGTTGTCTCTTACAACCATTGCAGCTTCTGTTCCTAAAAAATACAATGCTGAAATAAGAATTATAGACGAAGGCATGCAAAGTGTTAACTATGACAAAATGAGCTTTGATATTGTCGGAATATCGTGCTGTGCATCTTCCGCAAATCGTGCTTATGAGCTGGCGGAATACTGGAAAAAAAGAGGCACTTACACTCTTATTGGCGGATATCATGCAACATTATTGCCCGATGATGCACTCAAACATTGTGATTCTGTATTGTGCGGTTTTGGTGAATATGTTTTTCCCGAGTTTCTTGAAGATTATTCAGCAGGAAAAACAAAAAAAATATACATCTCCGATTGTGAAAAAGACATGAAAACGGTTTTACCAAACAGAGATTTAATTAAAAATATACCCTATTATGCAAAAAACACAATGTATGCAACCAGAGGATGCACTAATAATTGTTCATTCTGTTCTGTTAACAAATTCACATCTTCAAGATATATAAAAAGACCTGTCAATGAAATTGTAGATGAAATAAAAGAAAATAATTTTAAGACAGTCTATTTTATGGATTCTAATTTTACTATGGAACACGAATATACAAAAGAACTGCTGGAAGCTTTATTACCGCTTAATATATCTTATTACGCAGATGTAACTGCGGATGCATATTTAGACACTGAATTAGTTGAATTGCTGCAAAAAAGCGGATGTTTTCAAGTCTTTATAGGTTTTGAAACTTTAAATCATACATCTGTAAACACATCCAATTTAAAAACAAAGATACTAAATAATTATAAAGAATGTGCAGGCAGCTTTCATGATAAAAATATTTCAATAACAGGAGGTTTTATGGTGGGTATGCCCGGTGATAGTGAAGAATATATTAAAAACCTTCCTAACTATGTTCAAGAATTAGGTGTTGACCTAATTCGCTATACCATATTTACACCTTTGCCAGGTACAAGCATTTACAATGAATTTAAACAAAAAGATAAGCTATTAACTTACAACTATGACTATTATGATTTTATGCATGTAGTACACAAGCCCGAATTGTTATCAGCACATAAACTGCAATTTTTATATTCCGATATCTGGAAAAAAACATACTCTTATAAAAGAATTATACGCAGGGTTAATAAAGTTAAAAATAAAAAAACAGATATGCTGCTGCAAAACCTTTATTTTAAGCTTTTGTCAAACAGGGTTCCTGAACAAATTCCTTATAAATATTAGCCAAAAGAGTGAAAATTGTATTTCATAAACAAATTAAAAGCCAGAATAAATAATTTTGTTTTAATCGTATATTCAGACTTAAAAAATCTTTTAAAGATATTCTTAAGAGATAAATATTCAAGCATATAACTATATGCTACACCTGTAAAATCATTATTTTTATCGTATTTAATAATCGGAGTAAGAAATGGGTCATTATCCGACATCCACCATTCATCATTTACAAGTTTTTTCTCGTCTTTCAGTTTTTCAAAAGCCGGAGTCGACGGAAAAGGAAAGAATGTTGTAAAAATTGCCATAAAATGCTGCCTGCTGTTTATGTATTTAAAGACATCCCGTGCTTTATCCAGTGTATCGCCGTCATAACCGAGAATTATCCCGACTGATATCGGGATATCGTATTTTATGCAATTGTTATATGCAATTTCATAATCCTTTATTGAGTTGTGATTCTTATTCATTTTATCCAGAATATCCGCATGTATTGTTTCCATACCGACAAACACATTGCAGCATCCGCTTTTTGCCATTAATTTAACAAATTCCTCATCCAAAAGACTATTCACTGTCATTTGTGCCGTCCATTTTTTTTTCAGAGGAATCATTTTTGTATACAATTCTTTTCTGTATTCAGAATTTGATGAAGCATCTTCATCAATAAAAGCTACATATTTTGTGCCTATGTTTTTTAAATCTTCTATAACTTCATCAACAGAGCGCAGGGTTGTTTTCTGATTGTAGACTTTTGATATTGTGCAAAAACTGCAGGAAAATATGCAGCCTCTTGATATTTCAAGATGTCGTACCGGCAAATATTTTTTATTTTTAAAAATTGTTCTGTCTAAATTTACATTATGTAGATCCGAACGTTTTTCTGAAGCGTATAACTTTTTTAGACAACCTGCTTCAAAATCTTTAAGCAAGTTTTGGAACGATTCTTCCGCTTCGCCGGTAATAACTGAATCAGCAAATTTTAAAGCTTCTTGAGGACACAGCGTTGCGTGCAGACCGCCTATGACGACCGTTGTGCCTTTTTGACGATAATATTGAGCAATTTGATATCCCCTATAGGCGGTGAATGTATTTATACTTATAACAACCAAATCTGTAGTTTCAAGAAAATTTATTTTTTCAAACCTCTCATCATAAAAACTGCATTGAATTTTTTCCGGCACAAGACTTTTCAGCTTAGCTATTACAGGAGGTTCTATTCCAAACCAGGAAGAAAGTTTGGGGTTTTTCTTTTTATACGCTTGCTGCGGAAAAATAAAAGTCAGTTTCATAATTCTATTTTACATAAAAGTGCTGCTTCTGCCGATATATTTAAGATACAAATTTATCAGCAATATAAATATACGTGTTTTTAGCCGGTATTCAGATAAAATAAATCTTTTAAAAATATTTTTTAAATAAAAAAGTTCTTGCCAGTAATGTTTGCCGATTTTTGTCATTTCTTCAGCTTTTATATTATCTGTATAGTACAAAGGTATATCATAAAAATTGACATTATCCATGAGCCACCACCTTTCATACAACAACTTGTTTTCAGATAATAACCGGTTATAAATCGGCGTTTTCGGAAATGGTAAGATATTAAAAAAATTATATGAAAAAAATTGGAAAGAATTCGCAAATTCAAATGTTTTTTGTACTGATTCAATGGTATCTGCCAGGGTGCCGCTTACAAATCCCGCATTAACTAAAATATCATATTTCACACAATTTTTAAGTGCTCTAAAATATAAGTCTGTTGAATTGCATATTTTATTCAAGGATTTTAAAGATTCTGAATCAATAGACTCAAAACCAATACCGATTGCCAAACATCCGGATTTTTTCAAAAGTCTGATAAATTCTTCATCAATTAAAAAATTGACAGATAAGTGTACCATGTACTTTTTTTTAAGCGGAACTAATTTTTCCAATAGCTCGTTTGTTCTATTTTTGTCATTTCCAAAGTTGTCATCCGTAAAAAAGATGTCTGAGTGGGACCTCGCTTGTAGGAGTGGTACACGGAGTGCGAGTGGCGCCGAGTCTAGCATTTTACGGAAGTGACCCCATGCGCTTGTTGACTGTGCCGGACTTATTGTTAAATATTGAACTTGCTTATTGCACAGGTTCAACAAGTAGTCGGAGTCAGTTGACAATATGAAAATATATTTATATTTTGTATTTTTTATTTCATCAATAATTTCGTCTATTGGTCGATATGTAATTTCTTTATATACTTGTCTTTGTGTGCAAAAACTGCAATTAAATCTGCAGCCTCTGCTTGTTTCTATCGCATCTACAGGAAAATATTTTTTTTCATTAAAAATACTGTCTGAGTGGGACCTCGCTTGTAGGAGTGGTACACGGAGTGCGAGTGGCGCCGAGTCTAGCATTTTACGACTCTGCCGAAGAAACAATTAAGTATTGTTTCTGAGAGGTAGACCCCATGCGCTTGTTGACTGTGCCGGACTTATTGTTAAATATTGAACTTGCTTATTGCACAGGTTCAACAAGTAGTCGGAGTCAGTTGACAATATGAAAATTCTGTCATATTTTGAATTGACCATATCATATCTTGTAGTAGATTCATATTTTTGTTGAGGAATTCCTTTCTTATAATCATTGAGAAAATTTTCCCATAACAATTCTATTTCTCCAATTAGAACGGTATCTGCATATTCCAAAATTTCATCTGGAAGCAAATATGCATGTACTCCGCCTATAACAATGTATGCTCCTCTTTGGTGATATTCCTGAGCTATTTTGTAACCGTCTTGTGCCGTAAATGTGTTCAGTGAAATAGCAACAATGTCTGTTGGTAAGTCATAATCTATATCCTCCATTCTATTGTCAAAAAATCTGCATTCTATGTCAGAAGGGGTGTGAGCTTTTAACTTTGCGTACACTATTGGTTGAATTTTGTACAAATTCTTTTTTTTGACTCCTATCATTTGTGGCTGTACAAATGTTATTATCATTTATTATTTTCCTGAAGTTTGTATTGTTTTGTTATATCGGAATAATCACACATGACTTCTTTTGTATATTTATGATGATTTTTTGCGTATATTTTATAAGCAATATTTGCACCGATTGCATAATGCAGAAATGATTTTGAACCATATAGCCGTTTTATAATGTTTTTAGTCTTATACGCTTCATTCCACGCCCAGTTATGACCTTCTTTAAGTTCGTCAACAGTCATTTTTAAAGGCTTTATAACAACGTGCTGACAATCATACAACGACCAATCTGTTTCAATAATCCTGTTTTCAGCTTTCATTTTTTCATAATATGGCGTTCCCGGATAAGCAGTGTTTATAGTGAATCTCGGTACATCAATATTTGCTTTGTTTACAAACTCAATTGTTCTTTCAAAACAGCTTTTATCGTCAGAGTCCAGACCAAACACAAAACATCCCATAATAGCAACACCGTTATCATGCAGGATATTTGCTGCATTGTAGAATATATTAACAGAATTAAACCCCTTTTTAATATCAAGCAGAGTTTCCTGCGATACCGTTTCAAATCCGATTAAAGCACCTTTTAAACCGCTTTTGACTGCAAGTTCCAATAATTCTTTGTCCTGTGCAATCCTAATCGTCATAGGAGAAGCCCATTGCTTTTTTAACGGTATCATTGCTTTATAAAGTTCTTTTGCATAATCGTCGCAAATAGGAGAAGGATCAACAAAGACAAAGGTCTTTGAGGGTATTTGCTTTATTTCGTTAATAACATCTTCTACCGGTCTGTGGTAATAACCTTTTGTGCAATACGGAGTTACGCAAAACTCACATTTATTTAAACACCCATAAGTAGCCTGAATACTGTTAACAGTAATAAATTTTAGTTTCTTATCGTTATAACATTGCCTTTTCGGCATGGGAAAATTAGCATAGCACAAATCTTTTCTTGCTTTATAAATCCTTTGAAGATTGCCAACTTTATAATCCCTCAGCATTTGCGGAAAGATCTCTATTCCCAAACCGATTTGAATACTGTCAACATGTTGTAAACATTCCTGCGGACTTAAAGTAGCATGGACACCGCCCATTACAACAGTTTTTCCTTTTGCTTTAAAGTATTTTGCATATTCAAAAGCTCTGCTGGCTCCGCCTGTAATAGAAGTTATACAAATCAGATCCGCATCAATTTTATGGAGGTTTATCTGTTCAACACCCTCATCATAGACCTGATATTTTATATTCATATCTTCAGGAATAAGAGAAATTAATGCGGGCAATGTTAAGGGAGCATAACGAATCATTTGTTTAAAAGCGCCGGTCTTATACCTGTACATTGCTCCTCTTGGTAATATAAAAGCAATTTTTTCCAACTTATTCATACTAATAATATAAAACAAATACAACTAACACCAAATTAAATAAGTGTCTTAGCGTGAAGAAAATTCAATAAATAGTCGCAGTCAGTTGACTATATGAAATATTTTTTCGCCATAATATATTCCGCCTTTATGGATAAATTCTGTGGTCCTTTCATTGCATGTTTATTACAAATGATATTACCAGTGTTTAATAAGTCACCTCATATCACAATTGACTCCCGTTCATCCAGTCTTGCGATAATATCATCAATTGATAAATCAGGACTTAAATTCTTTGATATTGCAAATTCTCTTATTGACATATTTTTAGGGATTGAATAAAGACATTTAATTGATAATTTATCTCTGGCAGACAATCTTACATAATTAAGGTAATCATAAAAATTGTCTGAGTGGGACCTCGCTTGTAGGAGTGGTACACGGAGTGCGAGTGGCGCCGAGTCTAGCATTTTACGGAAGTGACCCCATGCGCTTGTTGACTGTGCCGGACTTATTGTTAAATATTGAACTTGCTTATTGCACAGGTTCAACAAGTAGTCGGAGTCAGTTGACAATATGAAAAATTGTTTATAAGAAGAAGTTATATCCTCAGAATAGAGGCTGGAAAGTCCTAATATCTTTCCGATTATAGGTAAAAGTGTATTATAAAAACTCACCCCGGTATATTTTTTATATAATAGAAGATTTGGCAGGCAAAGTTCAATTCTTGAAGAATAGATTAGAAAATTCTAAGCCATAATTCTTAGAATTCTTCATCATCAGTCAAAATTTCATAATTTATTGCACCATCAAAAAGTGCGCATAATGCTTCACTCTCATCACTGTCTTCTTCTAAATTTTTTACAGCATAACCTCCAAAGGAATATTTTTGATCAACATCATCCCATATATCATCTATGTCCTTGCATTGATAAATTCTTTGTTCAACAATATATTTTTTTATATCCAATAATTGCTGTAAAATATACGAATTTTGGTTATCAGATTCATAATAACTAATAGTTTTATTTAACAATTCTTTATATTGTTCTTTTGTTTGTATATTTAATTTTTTTCACTCATTATAACCTTGCTAGTTTGGGTCCCACAGTTTATAAACAGTCTCACTATATTTTTAGCAATTTGTTATTTGTCATATCTTTCATTGCAAAATAAATTGATTAAAATTTCCAATATAAAGCAATATTTTTGCCTTATTGTACCGGTTTTCTAATTAATTAACACTATTAAGTTTTTTGCTGCAATTAGTTTTCTGATGAATTTATTATGAGCTATAAAGTATTCTTCGTCCGTATACTAGAAGAAACATCGAATTTTCTCATAGTTAATAAAGTCATAATTTCTACTGTAGACTTTCCTGTTTATCTTCTCTCCTTACACTTTTTGGCATTTCAAATACAAAAATGTAGGAAATATTCTCTATATTGTAATAGATACTTAAGAACTATTCAATACTATGTTTAGATTATCAAGGAAATATAAATCAAATACACTCTCGAAATACCGAAAGGGTTGGTTTTGATAACGAAAAGCTTCTCAAGAGGGTCTTTTCGTAAATGACGGGACCGCCAACTTCATCCCTAAGGCTTACAAAGTTCGCCAAGGGCTGAGGTCAACGAGGCTTACTGTGTCAGTTTGCGAAGCAGGAAAAGCTGACTAAATGTCAGGTTTTCCGTGTAGTTACGTATAAAGTGTTTAAAGAAAGCATAGAGCAAATAGAGGAAGCGTAGGTCGTGAGTTCGAGAAAACAAAAAAGAACCCGTAAAACGAGTTCTTTTAAATAATGGCGGGCTTAACGCTCACAGGTTCGAACTTTTGTTGAAGAGATATTATCAAAATTTACAAACAAATTATATATCTATAGTTTGTTTAAAGATAAGCAAACTAATTAACAATTTTTATGATAGAATAGTCATATAGGGGTAATTATGACTTTAGAAAACAAATTAGGAATAACTGATTCAACAGAGCTTTTTAGAGTAGAAGAAAAAATAAGTAAGCTTAAGGCAATAGAGCTTTTTGAGAACAAGGTTATTTACGATTTGAAAGTTGGAACATTTGAATCTCTAGCTTTTATTCACAAATATTTGTTTGATGAAATCTATGATTTTGCAGGAGAAATAAGAACTGTAAATATTGCAAAAGGTAATTTTAGATTTGCACCTGTTATGTATCTCAAATCTGCATTAGAACACATTGACAATATGCCGCAATCTAATTTTGATGAGATTGTTGAAAAATATGTAGAAATGAATGTTGCCCATCCTTTTAGAGAAGGTAATGGTCGAAGTGCAAGAATTTGGCTTGATTTGATTTTTAAAAAAGAGTTAGGGAAAGTTGTTGATTGGAGCAAAATAGACAAGGAAGATTATCTATTGGCAATGGAAAGAAGTCCAATTAAAAGCGTGGAAATAAAAGCCCTTTTAAAAGAAGCACTAACCACAGAAATCAGTAGCAGAGAGGTATATATGAAAGGACTCGATGCAAGTTACCATTATGAAGGTTATGCTGTGTACAGAGCAGAAGAATTGAAGTAATGATTATTGTTGAGCTGAAACCCGAACTATATACTTTGGCACTGTCTGTATACTCGAATTTTTAAATTTAAAATTAAAAGATTATAAACATAAACAAATTGTTCATTTTACATCTTACAAGAAGAAAAAATATATAATCAACAATAAATAAAAAATTGTTTTAATATACTGACAAATAATTTTGTCGGATTTATTCTCCGGCTTTGCTTTGTGGAGTTCTCGCCTCTAATCATCCAAAAAATAAAACAAAAAAACTCCACATAATGTGGAGTTTTTAAAAATGGCGGGAACGACGAGGCTGTCTTGGATTATTGGCAGTTCACAACTTTTACACTCCGTTATTGTTTTTCTTACGAAAAACAGCACTCCGTCAAGTTGTTCACAGGGACGTGACTAGACCTCACTTCGTTCGGTCGTCGCACTTGCCAAAATCCGCCGAACTCGCAAAAGCGATTCTCACCACTATCAATTCAGCCATTAAAAAAAGCCACACAAGGTGGCTTCTTTTAATGGCGGGACCGACGAGGCTCGAACTCGCGACCTTCTGCGTGACAGGCAGACACTCTAACCAAACTGAGCTACGATCCCAATTATATTTAATTTTCAAGTTGGATGTAGCTCAGTTTGGTTTTAATCTAAAACCGTTCGCTTTCGCTCACTGCGGGAGCTACGATCCCA
>CALVCQ010000004.1 GCA_944326115.1 Candidatus Gastranaerophilales bacterium
GACAGACAGACAGACAGACAGACAGACAGACAGACAGACAGACAGACAGACAGACAGACAGACAGACAGACAGACAGCAGTTTAACGGCTGTATAAAAACTTGTCAAGCACTGATGTATACAGGAGCACAGAAATTTTATGCCTAAAGTTTCTGTCATAATACCTGTATATAATATTGACGAAAAGAAATTAAGAAAAGGTCTGGATAGTTTGCTTGCTCAGACATTGCAGGATATTGAGTTCATCTGTGTTGATGACGGCTCTAAAAATAATGAAGCACTTATACTTGAAGAGTATAAAAACAAAGACCCGAGATTTGTAATTATACGACAAGAAAATAAAGGCATAGGAGCAGCCCGTCAGACAGGAATTGAACATGCAGCAGGCGAATACATAGGATTTATGGATGCGGATGATTATATCTCGCCTTTAATGTATGAAAAAATGTATAATCAGGCAAAAACACTTGACTCAGATATAGTTGAATGCGGATTTGAGTTAATTTTAGATTGGACTAAAAAAACATTAAGCTTTAACAATATTGATAAATACAATCAATGTCAAAGTTATATTAAATTTGAAGAAAATATAAATTATACCCCACATCAGCTTGAACCGCTGATATTTACGAATTTATCAAATATGATGTGGGATAAAATTTATAAAACAAAGTTTATAAAAGAAAATTCTATAAAATCTCTTAGTATAGAAATGGGAGAAGATGTATATTTTTCATTAAATGCACTTTTAAGCGCACAAAAAATATCATTTGTTAAAGATGTATTTTATACCTATATACAGCACGAAAAATCAAATATTCATATCTGGGAGACTAAACAAAAAGGCAAAGCCTACAAAAGACACATATATAATATATTGGAAAAACATCCTCAATTTAAAGATAAACTCAAACCGAAATTTAATAAACACCTGTTGTCTTGTTATGTTTTTGCAGTAGAAAGAGAACCTTCTATAAAAAAGAGAAGAGAAACCTGCAAATATTTCAAAGAAAATTTAGAGAAAGAAGAGTACCAAAAATTTATTGCTCTAAAAAAAGAAAATGATAAAAAAGCAGGAAGAAATTTTTTAAGCAGTATTTTTTCAATTAAAACATTATCTGCAGACGGTACTGCAAGAAAAATCATTATGTTCTTCGGATTTAAAATATCTTTTAAGAAGAAACGTGTTGAAAATTAAATTTTCTTTATTTCATTTATTATAAAAATTATTTCATCCGTTAAATCGGATTTATATTTCAAATTCATTGCCAGTTCCTTTGCAAACTCCGCTTTTTGAAAGTCACCGAGTTCATGTATTCTGAAAAATTCGGCAAGAATTTTTGTCATCGGCAATGATTTTTTAAAATCGGATATTCGACATTCACATATATTCTTAAAACGGTTATTAATAGTACGTTTTATCAAATTCAAAGAAAATATATCCTCAAACTCACCATGTTTAATAAGATATATTTTATCCGAATCCCTCAGTATGTCTTTTATTGAATTTGCAGTTTCTTTTGCATCTGCATCAAGCAGAATAAATACGGGTATTTTTAATTCATCTTTCAGCCCGCAATACAATTTTGCCAGCTGGCTTTTGCCGCCTGCGCTGATTAGTTTTACTCCGTACTTATCAAAATTATAACCGTAAATTTTTGCAAACTCAGGGAGTAAAATTTCTTCTGTAATTCCTTCGCACAATATCACTTTTTCTACGGGAAACAATAAATTATACTTTTCTCTGACCAATATTGCCTCATCCTGTCTGTAGCGATTTTTTACCAAATGCTTGATATTAACCGGCAGTGAGTCGTATCCGTACAAATCAATCGCAATATCTAACACTCCGCTTATATTTATATTTAAATCAGCAAGTTCTTTTATTTCTTCATTTAAACAGTAAACAGAATTTAATTCATCGTACAAAAATTTATTAAAATCATTGTCAATATGTGATTCCGGTGCATATTTTTGTACAGAACAATTCCATATCATTTCAAAATACTCTTTGAGTATTTTTATATCAGTATTTTGTATTTCTTTTTTAGAAAATTTAGGCGACAATAAATATTTACACAGTATATCAGAAATCACCCTGTAAAAAGCAATTTCGGGACTTTTAAATCTTGTGAGCCTGTCAAGAGCAAGAACAATATCTTCCTGCGTCACGGGCAAAAATTTTATTTCATTTTTATCAATATTTTTTATCAATTCGCAACTATTATAAAAATTTGTAAACTTTACTTATAAAAGTATATCAAAAAAAGCAATTTTTAAAATGTTTGTTTTTTAATACTGTATAAAAAGACGGAAGTGTAAAGTGTTGAATTTATCGGGATTAACAGTAAATACAAACAGATATAATATACAATCAGCCCAGCTGCACAACACAACGGGTATAAAAAATGCTGAGCAAACACAACAGCCGGCAAATCATTCAAATCCTTTATTGCAGCGGGCTGCAAATGTAAACATTCCTTCTTTTGGTGCAGCAAACACTATCCGCACACAGCTTTCCGGTAAAGATGAACAAAATAAATACAACAAGCTTTCTTCTGTTCTGGATAAAAAATCACGTAAAGAACTCAACGGACTGCTTAAAAGCGGAAAACTTTTAAATAACAGCTCAAATGACGGATCTACAACACTGGATAATTTGTACAATATTATTACAAAACAAGGAGCGGAAGGTATAGACAGAATAAAAGTTGCGCAGGATGTAATTGCAAGAATAACAAAACCTCCGTTAATCACTCAAAAATTCGGTGATATTCCGCTCAATATGCAGCCGGAAATAATAAGCTACGAACAATCAAACGGAAAAAATGTATCGGCAACAGATTTGGATGTAAAATCAAGCACATGCCCTGCTGCCAGTATAGAATCTTCTCTTGCCCGAAGAATGCCAGCTGAATTTGCCAGAATGGCGGAAGGGCTTACATCCCCGAAAGTAAGTGTGGAAAAAACAATCAATGTTTCAGACCTCTCGCAGAATCTTGTTGATATTATATGGATGCTTAACGAATTCGGTGCAGATTATAAATTCACAAACTGGAATCAATTTAAAGTAAATTTAAAACCTGATAATAATGCCATTATCAGAGCAAGAATACAAAATGATTACAAAGATCCGGATGAGCGCTCTGTCATCGATGTTCTTATGCAATCCACTTTCATGAACATAGGTGCACAAAATACTTATGACAGCCTTATAGATAAAAGAGTACCAAAATACAACGCTGATGACAGCGGACTTATTGATATAGAAAAAAACTTCGCAGAAGAACTTGCTACCGGCAAAGGAAAAATTTGCGTTACTTATCAAAAAATTGATGACAACGGAAAACTTGTAGGTTATGAGTGCGAACAAAACGAAACACTCCAACACATAGAAGATACTCTTGCAGGCGGAGATGATGTAATTATAGGATATACATACTGCGATGAAAATAACAATGTAATCGGCGGTCACGAAATTACCATAATAGGTATTGAAACTGATAAAAACGGCAACAAATATTTTATCTGCAATGATACAGATGACGGAATAAATGATTATATCAAATACTCAGTTGCGGAATTACTGCCGATAATACATCATGCCGGCATTCCGAAATCAGTTCTGGTTAACAATGTCGAATTTATTGAAGGCTGGAAAGAGCTTATGCAAATTTATAAAGAAACAAGAACACAAAATGAAGTTCAATCCGCTGTAAATAACAATAAGTTAACAGTGCTGAATCAATCTGTATAAATTTGGACAAGTTTTTTTTCTTCACTTATAATAATTTTTGAATATATAAAATGAGTAAACGGATAGGAATTAAGAAATGAAAGCAGTTGTTTTTGACGAGGGGTTAAAATTAGAAAATAATTATCCTTTGCCTGTTCCACAAAAAGGTGAAGCACTTATAAAAGTAACAACAATAGGAATCTGTAACACCGATTACGAAATAACAAAAGGGTATATGGGCTACAAAGGCATACTCGGTCACGAGTTTACCGGAATAGTAGAACAAGCAGAAAACAAAGAACTGGTAGGTAAACGTGTTGTCGGAGAAATTAACTGCGGCTGCGGCGAATGTGAATGGTGTGCGCAAGGTCTTGAGAGACACTGTTTTAACCGGTCAACTCTTGGTATATGGAAAAGAGAAGGTTGCTTCGCAGAATATGTTGCGTTGCCTGAAAAAAATCTCCTCGTTATACCTGACACGGTATCTGACAATGAAGCTGTTTTTGTTGAGCCGCTTGCTGCTGCACTGGAAATATTAGAACAGGTTCATATACCGCCTTATAAAAAGGTTATAATTCTCGGCGACGGCAAACTCGGAATAATAACGGCACTGGCTCTTAATGCCTGCAATCTGGACATTACTCTTGTCGGAAAACATGAAGAAAAACTTGCTCTGGCAAAAGCACAGGGTGTAAAAACAAAGCTTTTAAATGAATTAAAAATAGAAAAGACTTATGATTTTGTTATCGAAGCAACAGGCTCTATCAGCGGGTTTGAAACTTCGGTAGCTTTAACAAAGCCAAGAGGGACGCTTATTTTAAAAAGTACAATTGCCGCCTCTAAAGAATTTAACCTAGCCCCTATCGTTGTTGATGAAATCACTATAGTCGGCTCAAGATGCGGACAATTTGCTCCGGCAATGAGAATGCTGGAAAGTAAACGCATTGATGTTAAACCGCTAATTTCAGATATTTATCCAATTGAAAAATCAATAAAAGCTTTTGAAAAGAATAAAGAAAAGACATCTGTCAAGGTACTTGTAAAAGTTGAATAAAATTAAACAGCATAAAGAAAAAATATTAGGATTGATAATCAGCCTGATTTTTATAGGACTGATATTCTGGAATATCGATTTTCATGAACTATTAGAAACCTTTAAGATTTTTAATTATAAAGTTTTACTGATATTTATACCTCTGTATGTCATAAGCCTTTATATAAGAGGGTTCAGATGGAAATACCTGCTTTATAATACAAATAATTTGACTGTAAAAGAAGCATTTTTTGCATTTACGACAGGCAATACACTCAACAGCTATCTTCCCGCACGGGCCGGCGACTTTTGGAGAGCATATCATATAGGTCACAAGATTGGCGAAAGCAAAATGAAACTGCTGGGTTCCATTATACTGGAACGGCTTATTGACGGAATATCTGTACTTTTGATATTGTTTTTTGCCGTGCTGACATATTTTAAACACCAATGGATTCTAAATATCGCATATATTGCAGCAGCTCTGTTTTTAGGCAGTCTTATAATTATCTTTTTAATTTTTAAATTTAACAGGATTGATTATTTTTTTGAAAAACTTATACAAATGCATTTCCTTGAAAAATTCAAAAGTGTATTTTTAAAAATAGCCTCTGTTTTAAACAGATTCTTAGACGGATTTCAGGCGTTGAACAGCCCTAAAAACTTTTTTGCCGCATTTTTTGCAAGCTGTTTTGCATGGGGAATAGAATGCGTTTTAACCTATATACTAATCACCGGATTCGGTCACTATTACGGTTTTTCAATTGCTTATTTTGTTATAAGTTTTATTGCTTTATCCACAATCATACCGTCATCTTCAGTATTTGTCGGACCGTATCAGTTTGCATACATTCTGGCGCTGAACATATATCACATAGAAAAATCAAACGCCCTCGGAATTGCATTTATTCACCAGATTACAATAATGATTACTATCACTATTATATCCGTTATTTATTTTATGATTTCGAATACAAGCATTAAAGAGCTGCGTACGGAAATAGATGAAAACAATAATTCTTTATCAGAGGTTAAAAAAAATGACGGGAACACCCAGAGCTAATAGACTTCATATCGGTATTTTCGGTAAACGAAATGCCGGAAAATCTTCTCTTTTAAATACACTGGTTAATCAGGATATATCTATTGTTTCTGATACTGCAGGCACAACTACCGACCCTGTTGAAAAGGCTATGGAATTCCTTCCCCTGGGTCCCGTTGTTTTTATTGACACAGCAGGTATAGATGATACAGGAACTCTTGGCAGACAACGAATAAATAAAACAAAAAAAATTTTTGACAGGACAGATATTGCAATTATAATTTGTGACTATAAAGGCTGGGATAATTATGAAATCGAATTATTTAAAGAATTCGAATCAAGAAAAATTCCGGTACTCTCAGTTGTAAATAAACAGGATATACAACAAATAAACTCAAAAGAACTTGATAAAATAAAGGCATATACAAAACAACCAGTTTTAACAAGTATTTCTTCCGGAAGAGAAATTGTTTACAAACTAAAAGAACAAATTGTAAATGTTTGTCCTGAAGATTTTATAACACCCCCATCCATTCTCGGAGATATCGTAAAACCGAAAGATACTGTCGTTCTCGTTATACCCGTGGATAAAGAAGCGCCGAAAGGACGGCTTATTTTGCCGCAGGTACAGGTATTAAGAGATTTGCTTGATAACAGATGCAAAGTCTTTGTTACTCAAGAAACAGAACTTAAAGATACACTTAATGAAATCAAATCACCGCCAAGACTTGTAATAACTGACTCACAGGCATTCGAATCCGTTTCTAAAGATGTTCCGGAAAATATCGATCTTACATCATTCTCGATTATTTTTGCAAGGATGAAAGGAGATTTAAACGAGTTTTATAAAGGCGCCGCACAAATAGACAATTTAAAAGACAATGACAAGGTGCTTATTTGTGAAAGCTGCTCGCATCACCAGATTGAAGACGATATAGCAAGAGTAAAAATCCCGAAATGGATAAAGAAAAAAACAGGTAAAAATATAGAATTTGTTTATCACTCCGGTCATGATTTTCCACAGAATCTTACAGAATATGCACTATTAATACATTGCGGAGCCTGCATGACAAACAGACGAGAAATTCTTTCAAGAATTATGAAATGTAAAAAAGCAGAGCTGGCAATAACTAATTACGGAATAGCGATTGCACATTGTCTGGGGATATTAAAAAGAGCAATTACTCCGTTTAACATAATAGACACAGAAGAATAAAACTACTATAATAAATAAACTGTTTAAGAAAAAACACAAGATACATTGAAGGTGAACAGCCAATTGCTGTACACCGGATTAGATAAAAAACACAATGAGGATTTAATTATGACTGATGGAAGACGATGGTACGATAAAGATCCTGTTTTAAAAGAAGCATTAGAGCTTTTGAGACTGCAGACAGATGAAGCAAAAGCAGAAGCTGCAGATTATATTATGAAGCTTCAAGAACAGGTTGCTGCTGATGTAATAGAACATCTGTATGAAACAATTGCAAAATATCAGGGAAAAGGCAACAGATGGTACGACAATGACCCTGTTATGATGAAAGCTATTGAAATGCTGCGCCTTGCTCCGCCAAAAATGCAAAGAATTGCAGCATTAAAATTGTTGCTTGCACTTGAACAAAAATCCTCAGAACATTTGGAATCCATTGATAAAGATTAACCTGTTATGAAAAGCCCTAATAAAAATTTAACTTTTGGAGGTTTACCGCTTACTGATGTACAAAATCTTATGGACAACAGAGGCATTGATATACAAAAAGTAGGTATTAAAAATGTTGATGTTCCTTTGATAATCCAAAGAAAAGATAATGAAAATCAGGTAGTTTACGCAAAAGCAAAGATATGCGCCTCTTTAGATTCAAATTTTAAAGGCACACACATGTCACGCTTTATGGAAATACTCAATGAGTGGAGAGAAAAAGAACTTCTCGGTGTAGACATCAAAGGCTGTCTTGAAGCGATTCAACAAAAGCTGGGTGCTCACAGCTCGCAGGTAAAATTTTCTTTTAAATATTTTGTGGAAAAAACAGCCCCCGTATCCGGACAAAAATCTCTTATGGCTTATGATTGTTCATTTGAGGGAAAATTAGACGACAATAATTACAAATTTTTCCTCGGTGCAAAAATTCCCGTGACAACCCTGTGTCCTTGTTCAAAAGAAATATCAGACTATTCCGCTCACAACCAGAGAGCGATAATAAATGTGTTGATAAGCTATGATGAACATGAACATATATGGCTTGAAGATTTAATTTCAGAAATTGAACAAACAGCATCTTGCGAAGTATTTCCTCTTTTAAAAAGAGAAGATGAAAAATATGTAACAGAACATGCCTATGACAATCCAAAATTTGTTGAAGATGTATTAAGAGACATAGTGCTAAAGTTCAGAAATAATAAAAAAATTAAATACTTTGAAGTTGAAGTTGAATCGCTGGAAAGCATCCACAATCACAGTGCCTGGGCATATCAGCTTGAATCAAAAGGATAAATAATGAAAGAATTTAATGAATCCGTAAAATCAATTGATACATATATAATGTTCCGTATAAAACAGGAAGCTGCAAAGCTTGCGCCTGTATTAAAAAATGCAGAAAGAGAACCGATTGCTCTTGCCATGGGTGCACCGACAGCACCTCCGCCGGATTTTGTATACAATACAATAAAAAAAGCTCTTGAAATACCGCAAATACATACATATTCTTCACCTAAAGGAGAAGACTGGTTTTTGGAAGCAATTGCAAAGCGGATGAAAAACCGCTTCGGAGTTGAACTTAATCCAAAAACTGAAATTTTCTCCCTTATAGGTTCCAAAGAAGGTCTGGCAAATTTTATAAGAGCACTTATTAATCCGGCAACACTTGAAAAAGATAAAGAAATTATACTTGCTCCGGATCCGGGATATGCATCATACGCACAGATGATCAAAACCAACGGAGGTCTAACATACGGATACGAGTTGAGCAAAGAAAACAATTATATGCCCGATATGTACAAAGTTTGGGAACAAATGAAAAAAGACGGTTATAATGAAAGCAAGGTCAAGGCTGTTATAATAAATTATCCGTCAAATCCGCTCGGTGCAACATGTACAAAAGAGTATCTGCAACATGTTGTAGATTTCTGCAAAGAAAAACAGATATGGCTTATAAGCGATGCAGCATACTGTGATATCTATTTTAACGAAGAAAACAAACCGCACAGCGTACTTGAAACAGAAGGCGCAAAAGATGTTGCAGTTGAATTTTTCAGTTTTTCAAAACCGTACTCAATGACAGGATTCAGACTCGGATGGATTTGCGGAAATGCTCATGCGGTAGGAACTTTCGGACGTCTTAAATCAACAATTGATACAGGAATTTTTAAAGCATTGCAAAAAGCCGGAGCTGAAATATTAAATTCACAAGAAGGCGATGAATATATTAACCGTTCTAATAAAAATTTCAAAACAAAACAAATGATAATAATAAACGGTCTGAGAGAATTAGGCTGGAAAATACAAGATGAGGACATTCCTTCAGCCACCTTCTACATCTGGCAGCCTATACCGCCGAGATTCAAAACATCTGCTGAATTTACTGATGCGCTTTTAAAAAACTCAGGAATAGTAGTCGTTCCCGGAAGCGGATTTGGAAAAAACGGCGAAGGCTATTTTAGATTGTCTGCAGTAGCCTCTGATGACAAACTTAAAGAAGTAATAGACAGAATGAAAAAGGACGGCTTTTATTTTTAATTATGACAAAAAAGACAGTAATTATAGATTATGATGCAGGTAATCTGAAAAGTATAGGAAATATGCTGAAATTTTTAGGAGAAGATTTTGTTATATCTTCTCAAGCCGATGTTATAAAAAATGCAAAACGCATAATCTTCCCGGGACAGGGGCATTTCCGTCAGTCAATGGAAAATCTTGAAAGAAAAAAACTTATTGAACCTATAAAAACAGCCCTGCATTACGGCATTCCTTTTCTCGGGATATGTCTGGGTTTACAAATACTTTTTGAAAAGAGTGAAGAAGCCCCAAATTGTGAAGGTTTGTCCGTACTAAAAGGAGAAGTCAAAAAATTCAACTCCGGCAAAGTTCCTCAAATAGGCTGGAACAAGATTCAAACAACTCAAAACAATACTTTTTTAAAAGATGATTTTTTCTATTTCGTAAATTCATATTATGTAGACCCTTACGACAAAACAGTTGTATCCTCTACAGCAAATTACGAAATTGACTTTTGTGCATCAATACAAAAAGACAATCTGACAGCAGTACAATTTCATCCTGAAAAAAGCGCAAATGCAGGGATGGAATTTTTTAGACTATGGATTGCTGGTTCTTAAATTATTTGTATTAATAAAATTTATTAAAGAATTCATGCTGTCTTTTAGAAGATAGCCGTTCTTTATCGTTGTCGCTCTTATTTTTAAGTTGAATAACGTAAAATTTACATCATCATCCAACTTAAAAAATCTTTTTTCTTCATTTGTCATAATGCTCTTCTTTTTACTAAAACCTTATATATTTATAAAAACAATTTAATGTTTCATATTACAAAGTCAAAGAAAATCGTAATAAATGTTTACAAATAAGAAAATACCAATTTGTTATATTTATTCAGTTGAACTATAATTTTGCTATGAAAAAGACATTATGCCTGATGATTACAACTGCGTTAATGTGCATAGCAGCAAATTATGCAAGTGCAAATAATGCACCTGTTCCAGCGGGAATAAAAACAGACAGCAGCAAAATATTTTTCAACGAAACAAAGCCTGCCGAACCGCAGCTTAGAAAAAAAATTGATTCAATTGAATCTAACAACAAGGTTAATAACAATAAAAAAAGCAACAAACAAAAAGAGCCTCCTGCTGTTACACAGGATAAGAAGGATTCTTTTCAAGACATACGCAATCAGGCAAAAATTTTATATAATGCAAATAAGCCTGATGAAGCAATAAAACTTTTTAGTACAATACCTGACAGTGAAAAGATATCTGATGACTGGCTTATACTGGCAAATATATCACAGGATAAAGACAAAATTGTTGATGCCGTATTTTATTTGAAAAAAGCTATTCAAGCAGATGAAAAAAATTACAAGGCTCATTACAATCTGGGTAACCTGTATTACTACGACAACAAGTATAATATGGCGCTGAACGAATACAAGAAAGTATTAAAAATAAAAAAAGATTTTGCATATGCGTATTACAATAAAGGATGCTGTTATTTAAAGAAAAAAAGCTGGTTTAATGCAAAATATGAATTCGGACTTGCTATAAAAGCGAACCCGGAAGAACCGTCTTTTTACTACAATCTTGCATACACCTATAAAATGATGAAAAAAGAAAAAAAAGCACAGGAAGCATTGGATATATACAACAAATGTATGACTCAACAGTAAAATATCAGTCAGTCGGGTAATATAAAAAACTCAAAAAATGAGTATTATTATATATAACATTTAATTACCCAGACACGATCCAGCTATTTACCCGCAGGTATTTCCTCGGGTTTCTTTTTTTACAAAGGCTTTACAATCAAGTTGACACTGTAGTGTGTGCTTGTTAAACTAAACTTACTGATATGTTAGATAGGTAAGCTGTCTTAAAATGCCGGGGGTGGCGCACAGGTATTGAGTTTGCTTGTAGCTGCTCAGATATAAATAAGTGAATTCCCTCTGCTACAGCGCCTCAAATGAAAGGAAAAGAAATGTACGCAATAGTTGAAACAGGCGGAAAACAGTACAAATTAGAAGAAGGTCGCTACGTTGATATTGAACTTATCGACGGCGAAGAAAATGACAAAGTTGTCTTTGACAAAGTAGTTATGCTCGTAAACGGTGCAAAATCCAAAGTAGGTGCACCTTATGTTGACAAAGCAACTGTAGAAGGCAAAATCGTTAAACACGATAAAGATAAAAAAGTTATTGTTTTTAAACAAAGAGCAAAAAAAGGCTACAGAAAAAAACAAGGACACAGACAGTTCTTTACAAGAGTAATGGTTACAAAAATCAGAACTACAGCAGCAAGAACTAAAGCTGCAGCCGCAGAAGCAGAAGCACCGGCTGAAGAAGCATAAACCGTTGTCATTCTGAAATTGCAGTTGCTTTTATTACAAAAAGAAAAGATACTGCAATGAAGAATGAGAAATAGTATTTCAGAATCACCGGTATTATCCGGACAGAATATAATAAAAATTACAAGGAGAAATAAAAATGGCACATAAGAAGGGCGTAGGCTCATCAAAAAACGGTCGTGACAGCGAAAGTAAACGACTCGGCGTAAAAAAATTCGGCGGAGAACAGGTTCTTGCCGGTAATATCATCGTTCGTCAAAGAGGTACAAAATTCCATCCGGGTAACAACGTAGGCATCGGTAAAGATGATACTTTGTTTGCTTTGATTGACGGCAAAGTTGTTTTTGAACCTCACCGACGTGACAGAAAACAGGTGAGCGTTTACGCTGTTTAAATATAAATGTAACTAACAAAAAAGAAGACGAATTAAACAGTTCGTCTTCTTTTTTGTTGTTTTATAATTATCTTTTATTTTTGTTTACTGTGTATTGCTTCTTAATATTTATTGGAATATGCCTCCTCCGTATAGGTAGCTGCTCATTGAAGGCAGCTTGAAATGTTCCGTGATCACCGGTAAGCCATCACGGTAGTATCCCATATCTTCTTTTACCACGCCATATTCAATTTTTAGACGTTCATAAGGAATTATCTTTACTTCTTTTGTTCCGTCTTTTGAAATTTTGGTTATTATACAGTTATTTGTTTTATGTCCAAATCTGTCGGATTCAGGATGAAACTTGAGACGTGTACCATCTGCATATTTTATATTTAGTTTTTTAAGCTCTTTTAAGTCCTTAAGATTATCTAAGTTGTAGGAACATTCATAAGAAAAACTTGTTACAGGATTATAATTATTATAGCTATTTGGTTCAATGCCTTCATTCGTATATCTTACTTCTACCTGATTGCCTTTTTGGTAGCTGTATAATATTTTGTTTCTTCTCGCATGTTAATTACTTTGCCTTGGTATATCCAACCACTATTTGCATCTACTTTGCTGTCACTGCTCCAGTGTCTTATTTGGACTTTTCCTTTGTTATTACGATATTCTTTAATGGTACCGTCTGATAAATATACTAAATTATGATCTTCTGTATTTACTTTATTTACAATAAATGGTTTATCAGATTCTACTTTTTTATTGTTAACTTTTTGGGACGTTATAGATTTGCCTGTATCATCATATTTTATCAATACCTGTTTACCTGTAGTATCTGAATATGTGCTTACCGGTTTATTTGTCTTTGGGTTGTATTTCGTGTGTCTCACTTCACCTGAAAGCAGTTCGACTTTTGCTTCTATAAGATTGCCGTTAGGACTTACTATTTTTTCCATTACAGTACCATTTTGGTTGACATGCCTTGTTTTAGTATTCCCATTGGGTAATTCTGTTTTTACTGTTCTTCCTTTTTTAACATTTTTTAGTCTAAGCGATAGACTGTCTTTTGCAGTTGTTAGTGCAGCCATTTCTTCTGCTGTTTTACCTTTAAATTGTGCAACTTCTGCCTGTACTTTGCCTATTTCTTTTTGTGCTGCTTCAACTACTTTATTAATTGCTTCAATTGCTGATTCTTTGCTTACTCCGCCTAAAGTCTTATTTTTTAAAAGAGACAATGCTTCTTCACCAATTCTTTCTAATCCCATAGCAATCCTTTCTATAATTGTTATAAATATTTTCATATTGTCAACTGACTCCGACTACTTGTTGAACCTGTGCAATAAGCAAGTTCAATATTTAACAATAAGTCCGGCACAGTCAACAAGCGCATGGGGTCACTTCCGTAAAATGCTAGACTCGGCGCCACTCGCACTCCGTGTACCACTCCTACAAGCGAGGTCCCACTCAGACAATCTATATAGACTAAAACATTAAAAAAACAAATTATTGTGTTATTTTATTCACTAGCCTGCAATTTGTAAAAAATTATTAAGAAGCTGTTTTTTCTTAAACAGATTGTTCAAAAGCACATGTTTAATATATACTTTAAAAGAACACAGTAAAAGTGCAAGTAGAAAAGAAAAAGGAAAAAAACATGGTAGATGTTAAAAGAATTGAAATTCCTGTCGGTGACAAAACTGTTACCATTGAAACAGGAAAGTATGCCAAATCTGCGAGCGGTTCGGTAGTAGTACGTTGCGGCGATACAATGCTGCTGGTTCATGCTGTAGTAAGCCCTGAACCCAGAGTCGGGATAGACTTTTTCCCGTTGTTGATTGATTACGAAGAAAGAATGTCGGCTGTGGGAAGAATACCCGGCGGATATAACAGAAGCGAAGGTAAAGCTTCCGATAAAGCTATTCTTATTTCAAGATTGATAGACAGACCAATAAGACCGTTATTTCCGAAAGGTTACAGAAATGATGTACAAATTGTGGCACAGCTTGTAAGTCTGGATCATGAAAATCAGCCGGATACTCTTGCAATGCTGGGTGCTTCTGCTTCTTTAATGCTTACGGAAGCTCCGTTTGAAGGTCCGATTGGTGCTGTAAGAGTAGGCAGAATTGACGGTCAATTTGTTGCAAATCCATCTTATGCAGTTGCAGCAAAATCTGATATAGATATTGTCGTTGCAGGTACACATGATTCGGTAATTATGGTAGAAGCAGGTGCAAAATTTGTTACGGAAGACGATATTATGAATGCTGTTGAATTTGCACAAAAAGAAATAGCAAGACAATGCGAACTGCAAATTCAGTTTATGAACGATTGCGGTGTTGTTAAACCTGAATTTGTAAATCCTTATGACACAACAACAATTGCAAAAATAATAAATGACATAGCTTATGACAAAGTTACGGAAGCTTATCATGATTTTGACAGAGAAGGCAGAAAAGCCAAACTTGATGAAGCTAAAAAAATGGTCAAAGCAGAATTTGATTCTTACGGTGATGACCACGAAGCAAAAATCATGATGGCAGAAACAGGTATTGACTTTGTTGCCGAAGAATTTAAGGCTCTTGAAAAGAAAATCATGAGAAAAATGATTAAAGAAGAAAGAGTCAGAGCAGACGGTCGTAAATTTAACGAAGTTCGTCCAATATGGTGTGAAGTAGGTGTTGTACCGAGAGCACACGGTTCCGCTGTATTTACAAGAGGACAGACTCAAATCTTGTCTGTTGCAACTCTTGCTGGTCCGGGTATGGCACAAGAACTTGACGGCGTCGACCCTGAAACTAAGAAGACATTTATGCACAAATATATCTTCCCGGGCTTTTCTGTTGGTGAAGTTAAGCCGCTGAGAGGTCCCGGCAGACGTGAAGTGGGTCACGGACATCTTGCTGAAAGAGCAAACGTACCGGCGCTACCTTCCCAGGAAGAATTTGGTTATACAATAAGAGTTACATCTGATGTTTTGGAATCCAACGGTTCAACATCAATGGGTTCCACCTGTGCAACTTCAATGGCATTGATGAATGCAGGTGTTCCCGTTAAATGCATGATTGGCGGTGTTGCAATGGGATTAATCAAAGAGCCTGATGAAGACATCGTTTTAACAGATATTCAAGGTATTGAAGACTTCCTTGGCGACATGGACTTTAAAGTCACAGGTAATGATGACGGAATTACTGCTCTTCAAATGGATATGAAAGCCAAAGGTATTTCTAATGAAACATTGAGAAGAGCATTGCTTCAAGCTAAAGAAGGCAGATTACATATTTTAGGCAAGATGAGAGAAGTAATCACAGAACCGGCAAAAGAAATGTCACCATATGCACCCAGAATTCATACAATGAAGATTGCTAATGAAGACATAGGCGCAGTAATCGGACCCGGCGGTAAAAATATCAGACATATCATAGAATGTTCAGGTGCGGAAATTGATATTCAAGACGACGGTACCGTTACTATCACAAGCAACGATAAAGAAGGCACCGATATCGCTATCAGAATGATTGATGCAATTACTTTCAAACCGGAAGTCGGTATGGTCAGAAAAGGTAAAGTAGTCAGAATTATTCCTATCGGAGCGTTTGTAGAACTTGCACCCGGTAAAGACGGAATGGTTCATATTTCGCAAGTATGCCATGAAAGAATTGAATCAATTGAACCGCATTTGAATGTAGGTGACGAAGTCATTGTCAAAGTAATTAAAATAGATGACAAAGGCAGAGTTAACCTCACTATCAAAGGTGTTACTGACGAAGAAAAAGCATCTGTTTAATATAAAAACGGGTATTTATTGTTGAAATAAATACCCGTTTTATTGTGTATAAAAGTTGGAGTTTATAAATGTATAAAAAAGTTAAATTTTTAATTTACGCCTCATTCTTTTTATTTTTTATATTGTCTTTTGTTATTTTACAGAATACAACATCACAGGTAGCGCAAAAAAAGGAACAGGGAAAAATTGAGCAGGATTTAGTCACAAAAACAGATAGATACAAAAAGCTCAATGAAGAAAGAAACAGAAGAATACAGGAACAACACACGACTGAAAGTCAAGCCCCATACGATTATACAACAGAACCTGTAACAGTAACAGAAACAACGCCTAACCAACCGCAAGTTGAAAATGGCAATTATTCAGCAACTAACAATAACACTCAAAATATTGAGGAATATATTCCTGATAATGACAAAATAGAAACTAAAAATTCCGAAAAAAGTTTAGAGCAATTGTATTTAGAAACGAACGGCGCTGCAGCAGAAGGATACACTCTTTGTAACAAATTTGTTTTTGACAATAACAATTACGCAATAATATCAGTTGATGATACAAGATATGCTTCTGAATACTCAAACTATATAAATCGTAAATTTTATATTTACAAACAAATTGATAATAAACTGGTACGGATACATTATCTGTTTGATAAGTCAATATCAAGAACAGTGGATTCAATACCGGAAATTCAAACAGAAACCAATAAATACGGAGTAAAAATCACTTATAACGTAAAACCGCAAATTACAAGGACAGTAAACAGTAATATATTATTAAACAGCGGATACCAGTTCAATGATATTCCAGCTTTAACAACCAACCCGAAAAACACAGAAACGCAGGAGTTTAATAAAGCCGAAAACTAACTATAATAACAAATTGTGATTTACAGTTTAAAAATTTTTCTGTATAATCGAAGGTATACAAAATTGAACAGGATAAAAAATGAGCGACGGTCTAAAATATAAAAGGGTTTTGCTAAAAGTAAGCGGTGAAGCGTTGCTGGGAGATCAAGAGTTCGGCATTGACCAGAAACCAGTAGAAATGATTGCAAAAGAAATAAAAGAAGCACACGATATGGGTGCAGAAATTGCTGTTGTAGTCGGAGGCGGGAATATTTTCAGAGGAATGAAAAATTCTGCAAAACTAGGTATGGATCAAGCTTCCGGGGATTATGTAGGTATGCTTGCTACGGTTATGAATGCTATCGCTCTGCAAAGTGCACTGCGAAAACTTAAAGTTTCGTGCAGAGTACAAACAGCAATTGATATGGATAAAATAGCAGAGCCTTATATCCGTTTCAAAGCAATCCGGCATCTTGAAAAAAACAGAGTTGTTATTTTTGCTGCAGGAACAGGCAATCCTTTCTTTACAACAGATACCGCAGCAGCACTAAGAGCCTCCGAAATAGATGCGCAGATTATGCTAATGGCAAAAAACGGCGTAGATGGGGTCTATTCTGATGATCCCAGAACAAATGCGCAGGCAAAAAAATATGACAGAATATCTTATGATGATATAATTGTTAAAGGTTTAAAAGTTATGGATACTGCATCTTGTGCATTGTGCAAGCAAAATAAAATACCTATTATAGTCTTTGATTTTGCTGCAAAAGGCAGTATTACTAAAATTTTACATGGTGAAAATATAGGTACTTTTGTAGGAGAATAAACATGACAGTTGAAGAAATGCTATCAAACGGCACTGATAAAATGGAAAAAGCCGTAGCAGCTTTAAAAAAAGAATTCGGTCAAATCCGAACAGGCAGAGCAAATCCGCTTATTTTAGACAAAGTCGTGGTAGATTATTACGGAGTACCAACTCCTTTGAGACAAATGTCACAAGTCGGTGTACAGGATGGTCAAACTCTTGTAATTACGCCCTATGATAAATCAATTATAAAAGAAATTGAAAAAGCAATGATAAAAGCAGAATTGGGAATTACACCGAACTCTGACGGGATTGTTATAAGACTTACATTTCCTCCTTTGACTGAGGACAGAAGAAAAGAAATCTGCAAGGATGTAAAAAAAGCGGCAGAAGATGCAAAAGTAGCCATAAGAAATATCCGAAGAGATATGACTGATGAGCTCAAAAAAATTGAAAAAGCTGACAACCTTCCGGAAGATGCAGTAAAGGATAATCAGGATAAAATTCAAAAGATAACGGATAAATATGTAAAAATCATTGATGACCACGCTGCAGAAAAAGAAAAAGAGGTTATGACTGTATAGTGAGTGTATTGAATCTGCTTAACAATTCAACACTGCGGCTGATAACAGGTGTTTTAATAGGTTTTTTCGTACTCGGATGCGTCATTGCCGGCGGGATTCCTTTAATGCTGCTCGTTATGTTTGTCGCTTATATCGGCTCTAAAGAGTATGTTGATATTTTAAAGAAAAAGGGGTTCAGACCATTTTTGCACTTGATTTTAGTTGCTGATATATGTTTTGTAATATTAACGGCGCTAAAAAGGTATGATCTTGTACCGGTTGTACTTACTATCGGAACAATTGGCGCCTTTACTCTTGTGCTGTGTAAAGGCAGACAGCCATATATTGCGAATGTTGCAACTACAGTATTGGGCTTTATCTACGGCGGATGGCTGCCCTGTTATGTAATTTTGTTAAGACAATTAAATCAGGATTCTCTGGGCTTTTTCACAATCAAAATGTGTTCCGGTCTTGGCTTTTTAGTACTATTGTTTTTTACAATACTTGTGACAGATGTCGGTGCCTATGTATGCGGTTCCAAGTTTGGTAAAACACCGCTTGCACCTGTAGTCAGCCCCAAAAAGACAGTGGAAGGCTCTGTCGGAGGAACAATTCTTGCAATTATTACAGCTATGATTATAGGATGGTTAATACACATAGAATGGTATCAGTCGCTTATTGCCGGTTTTTTGATAACTCTTTTCGCACAGGTGGGTGATTTAGCGGAATCATTGATAAAAAGAGATGCGGGAGTAAAAGATTCGGGCAATTCTCTTCCGGGGCACGGCGGTTTTTTAGACAGAGCTGACAGTTATTTATTCAGCACGCCTGTTGCATATTTTTACTTCAATTATTTTGTTGTAAGTGACCAGCTTACAATTGATTTCATAAGTTTTGCCAGAAAGGCGCTGCATGCAGTCGGACTGTAGTGAACAGGATTTATATAAATTTATTTGCGAACTTGGATTTAAAGATTTCTCTTTAGATTTAATCAATATTGCATTTACGCACAGTTCTTACACAAAAGAGCACGATGAAAGTTATTTAAAATGCTATGAAAGATTGGAATTTTTGGGCGACGCCGTTTTAAAAATGGCAGTTACGGATTATTTATACAAAAATTACCCGGAATCACACGAAGGAGAACTTACGAAAATTCGGTCTATAATTGTCAGTGATGAAATTTTATTCCATGTTGCACAAAAATTGGATATAGAACGATTTATAAAAGTAAGCAAAGCAGAAGAAAAGTGCGGCGGCAAAAAACTTGAATCAATACAGGCGTGTGTGATGGAAGCAATGTTTGGAGCATTATATCTTTCTTCTGATAAAAACAGTCTGTATTCTTTTATAATTAACAATTTACAACAATATATTAAAGACATAGCAGACAACAAAACAGTCTACAATGCCAAAGCTGTTTTACAGGAATATACACAGGGAATCAATAAAATGTTACCTGAATACACTCTTGTGGAAGAAAAAGGTGCAGCACACAATAAAACCTTTTATATACAGGTATCTTATAACGGAGAAATACTTGCAGTTGCAGACGGAAAGACAAAAAAACAAGCAGAACAGCAGGCTGCATTCATTGCGTGCAAAAAAATTGGAATTATAAAGGAAAATACTGATGAGTAAGATTATTGTATCACCTTCAATTTTATCGGCAGATTTTGCAAATCTTGGCAAAGATGTAAAAACACTGCAAGACAACGGCGCCGACTGGATACATATTGATGTAATGGATGGTCATTTTGTACCTAACTTAACCATAGGAGCGCCTGTTGTAAAAGCAATAAAACCTTATTGCAATATTCCGCTTGATGTGCATCTTATGATAGATAATCCTCAAAACTATATTGAAGACTTTGTTAAAGCAGGAGCCGACATAATAACATTTCATTATGAAGCAGCAAAAGATTTAACTGAAGATATTATAAATAATATAAAATCACATAATATACTTGTAGGTCTTTCTATCAAACCATCTACTGCGCCTCAGGAAATTTTAAAATATCTCATAATGGTTGATATGGTGCTCGTAATGACTGTTGAGCCAGGTTTTGGCGGACAACAATTTATGAAAGATTGTTCTGATAAGATACCTGTTATCAGACAAAATGCGCCTGAAAATTTGATTATTCAGGTTGACGGCGGTATCAATAAAGAAACAGCTCAAATTTGTAAAAAATTGGGCGCAAATTCACTCGTGGCAGGCTCGTATATATTCAAGTCAGCAAATACTGAAGAAGCAATAAGTTCTTTAAAAATCATTTAAACCGCAAAATACTCATAGTTGTCAATTTCTTCATCCGTATTCATTTCTGTAACGCAGACAAGAACTCTGGTGTTATCAAGTTTAATTCCTCCCAGAATATTATTTTCTTTTAAATTAGACAAAAATTCATCTGAATTTTTTACTTTAAGAACAAATTCATTAAAGAAATTTTGAGACTGAAGTTCAAAACCTTTATCCATAAGTTTTTCTGCCAGTTTGTGCGCATTAGCTGCACTCAATAAAGCAGCCTGTCTAATGCCCTTATACCCCAGTAAAGATAGATATACAGTAGTTTGCAGTGCAATAAGAGCCTGATTGGAGCAAATATTACTCGTTGCCTTTTCTCTTCTTATATGCTGCTCTCTTGTTTGAAGAGTAAGACAAAAAGCTTGATTTCCGAATTTATCTACAGTTCTGCCAACGATTCTGCCGGGAATTTGTCTTTTGTATTTATCTAAACATGCGAAATAAGCCCCGTATGGACCGCCAAAAGACAAAGTATTACCTGCCGGCTGTAAATTTCCGACCATAATATCACACACAGGCGGTTCTATTACCGATAAAGGCAGCAAATCGCAGCAGCATATAAGTAAAGTTTTATCATCATTAATCTTTTCTTTTAATTTTTCTACATCATGTATTGCACCGAAATAATCCGGCGTTTGTAAAAGTACACAAGCAGTATCAGAATCAATTACAGATAAATTATCCGATATTTCAATATTCGCTGCCTGTGCATAAGTTTTTATGACTTGATGATATTGAGGATTTACTCTCGGACAGACAAGAGCTTTCTTTCTTCCCGTAACTCTTACTGCAGTCAAAACAGCTTCTGCACAAGCAGTTGCCGCATCATACATTGAAGCATTAGAGACATCCATATTCGTAAGATTACAAATCATAGTCTGATACTCATAAATGGCTTGCAGAGTTCCCTGAGATATTTCTGCCTGATATGGTGTATATGCTGTATTGAATTCAAATCGGGACGCAATTTGAGATACTGCAGCAGGAATAAAATGTCTTTGTGCTCCTCCGCCAAGAAATGATGAATATTGAGTTTTATTGCTCTGTGCAAGTCTTTTTATTTCATTTACGGTTTCTAATTCTGAATACGGTTTGGGCAGGTTTAAACCGTTTATTTTTATATTTTCAGGTAGACTTTGATATAAGTCATCCAGTGACATTAAACCAATTGAAGAAAGCATTTCTTCTCTTTCTTCAGGAGTATGTGATTCAAAATTAATCATATCATTCTATTTCTTCTTTATAATCATTATATTCAAGCAAATCACCAGAATCAGCCTGAGCATCATCAGCTTCAATTTTTACAAGCCAACCGTCCGCATAAGGACTGTCATTTAAAATTTCAGGCGATTCTACAAGTTTTTCATTTACTTCGATTATCCGACCTGTAACAGGCATATAAATTTCAGAAGCAGCTTTTACAGATTCGACGGTTGCAAATACTTCACCCTTGGTAAAATGAGAACCTGCTTCAGGCAGCTCGATAAAAACTATATCGCCAAGCTGTTCAACTGCATAATCTGTAAGCCCTACATTATAACTGCCGTTTTCTTTTTCAAGTAAATACTCATGGCTTTTTGAACATAAAATACCTTCAGGCACAATCATTATCGTTTTCTCCTTTATTTTAATTGTTTATGTCTGATTACTGTTTTTGTAATTTTTATGAACAAAAGGTCTTTTAACAACTTTTGCTTTATATAATTTATTTCTTACCATAATTTGTATCTCGGAGTCCAGACTTATATTATATTTTGTATCAACATATCCCATGCCGATATTTTTGTCCAGCGTAGGCGAATAACCTCCGCTTGTGACAACTCCGGCAGGTTCATTGTTATAATAAATAGCATATTCATGTCTTGGTATAGCTCTTTCTGTCATAATAAAGCCAATAAGTTTTTTGGGGCATCCATTTTTAATCTGTTCAGTTATAATATTTTTTCCGTTATAATCTTCTGCTTTATTAACGGATACAGACCATTTTAGACCTGCTTCCACCGGTGTTGTCTTTTCATTCAAGTCATTGCCGTAAAGCATAAGAGCTGCTTCTAAACGCAAAGAATCACGTGCACCGAGACCGATGGGTTTTAGATGATATTCTCCACCCGCCTCAAATAATATATTCCATAAATCCATTGCATATTCATTTTTTACAATAAATTCAAATCCGTCTTCGCCGGTATAACCTGTTCTGGAAACAAATAAAGGAATATGTTTTATTTGTTTCATTACAATATTAAAGAATTCCGGCTGCTCATCCGTATTCAAGCCAGCTTTTTCCAGTATCTTGCAGGCATCAGGTCCCTGCAGAGCCAGCATAGAATATTCATCGGATTTATTTTCGATAGTAACTTTAAAATCTGCTTTATTTACTAAAAACCATGAATAATCTTTTTGGATATTCGATGCATTTACTATTATCAAATAATCATTATCTTCTAATCTGTATATTATTAAATCATCAATCAATCCCCCGTTTACATCCGGAAGCTGGCAGTATACAGCTTTATTTACAGCCAATTTTGAAATATCCTGGGGAACAATTTTTTGCAGAAAATCCAGCGAATTCTCACCTGATACAAAGACCTGTCCCATATGGGAAACATCAAAGAGTCCTGCCGAATTTCTGACGGATTTATGTTCAGCGATTATACTTGTATACTGAACCGGCATGTCCCATCCGCCGAATTCTACAATTTTTGCACCAAGCTCAAGATGCTTTTGATAAAAGACAGTCCTCTTACCCATATTTGCCTCGCCTTAAAATATCAAAACATATAATATTAGTTTTAGATTATTTTTATAAGAGTGTCAAGGTTGTGTATTAATGAATTTTTTATTGAACATGCATCTTTAATAATCTAATTTGCATTTACATTAATCATTCTGTTTATAGCAAATCTTGCTTTTTGGGCGATTGTTTCATCTACATTCACTTCATATTCATTATTTAATAATGAACGGTAAATATCCTCAAGATGAAACAGCTTCATACTTTTGCAAACAGCATTATCGTTTATCAGGACAAACTCTTTATCCTGACAATCACGCCGTAATCTATCTACTACACCTTTTTCGGTAACTATTATAAATTTTTTCAAAGAGCTCTCCTTCACTGCTTTAATAATGGCAGTAGTCGAGCCGACAAAATCAGCAAGTGCAGTTACTTCTTTTGTACATTCCGGATGAATCATTATTCCGGCATCAGGGTGTAGTATTTTCTGTCTTTTTATATCTCCGACGGTTATATTGTGATGTATAGGACAATACCCCGGGTATGTAATCACTTCAACTCCGTCAAGCTGAGATTCAACATAAGAGCCCAGATTTTTATCAGGAACAAACAATACTTTGGGAGAATTTAATGATTTCACAACATTGACAGCATTAGCACTTGTACAGCAAATATCTGATTCCGACTTTACTTCTGCTGCAGAGTTTACATAACAGACCACAGGAATATCCGGATATTTTGATTTGAAATCTCTTAACTGCAAAAGATTAATTTTGTCTGCCATATCACAGCCAGCAGATAAAGAAGGCAAAAGAACCTTCTTTTGGGGTGACAGAATTTTTGCTGTTTCTGCCATAAAATACACACCGGCAAAAACAATAACGTCAGCATCAGTTTTTGCAGCCTGACGGCTCAAATACAAAGAATCACCTGAAAAATCTGCAATTTCATCTATTTCCAGGTTTTGATAAGTATGTGCAAGTACTATTGCATTTTTTTCTTTCTTTAAATTATTAATTTTTGATATTAAATCTTTTTGTTCCATCTCTAAGACCTTGCACTTTTAATTATTTCAATTAATCCTGTCATAAGAAACTCACAGGACATTGCCGCAAGCAGTATGCCAACAATTCTGTTTATAACACTAACGCCTGTTTTTCCGAGAATTTTGCTGACTTTAGAAGCAAATTTTAAAATCAACCAGCAAACAACAAGATTGAAAAACAATGCAGCGATAATTAACGATCTGTCAATAACATCACCCTGAGCATTTTTCATGCAAATAGTCAGCATTGTAATTGTAGCCGGACCTGACAACAAAGGAATAGCAAGCGGAAATACAGAAATATCAGTCCTTTTCATTGACTCTTTGCGCTCTTCTTTATTTTCATTATTCATGGCTGGTTCAGGATTTCCAAGCACCAGATCTATAGCCATAATCAATAACAAAATACCGCCTGCGATTTTTAATGCAGTCAAGCTAATACCTAATAAGTCCAGAACAACAGAACCTGTGTATGCAAAAAATATAAGGATAAAAAAGGCTATAACAATGGCTTTATTCATCATAATATTACGCCATTTGTCTTTAGTATGAGCAGTCAAGGCAATAAAGACAGGAGCAAGTCCAATTGCATCCAATGTGACAAACAGTTTAGAAAAATAGCTTATAAAAGAATGAAGATGTTCCAAATTTTATCCTTTCATATACAGAGTGTTATTATTATACAGGAAACAAATGTTTGAAGTTATTAAGATATTGTAAATATTTTTGCGCAAAATATTTTATATCTCACTGAACTGATTCCATAAGAGATAAAAATTCCGGAAAAGATATATCAACCCATTGAAAATCATTTATTAAGACATGCTTGCTGCACACAAGTCCTGCGGTATAAAGACTCATTGCCAGCCTGTGATCGTGATAGCATTCAACTTCACAACCACCGGTAAGTTGTGTTTTTCCTTCTACAATAAAACCGTCACGTGTTTCTTCAATATTGACGCCTATTTTCTTTAATTCTGATACAAGACATTTTATCCTGTCAGATTCTTTATTTCTTAAATCTCCGGCATCTTTTACAACAGTTGTACCGCTTGCCTGCGTAGCTGCCACCGCAATAACAGGAAGTTCATCTATCAGTCTCGGTATAATTTCACCTTCAATTGTTACGGCTTTGAGTTCCGAAGTTCTTATCCTTATGTCTCCGACTTCTTCATTGCACTCGATTTTTTCATCAAGAATTTCTATTTCTGCCCCCATCTGATTCAAAACATCGATTATACCTGTCCGGGTCTGATTAAGTCCGATATTTCTCAGTATAACATCGGAGTTTGGAGTAATAGCAGCAGCAACCATAAAAAATGCAGCAGACGAAATATCCCCGCAAACAGATATGTTTTTCGGCTCTAATTTTGATCTTTTTATGCACACTGTGTTGCCATTTACTTTGATATCAGCACCAAGATATTCAAGCATTTTTTCTGTATGATTTCTGGACACAAAAGGTTCTGTTACTCTGGTTTCGCCGTATGTGTTGAGTCCGGCAAGCAAAATGCAGGATTTTACCTGAGCAGATGCTATAGGAGTTTTGTAATCAATCGGAAAAAGCTCTTTGCCGAAGATTGTCAACGGGCTTTTAAAATCCTTATGCTTTATCTTTGCACCCATAAGCTCTAACGGGTTAATTATTCTTCTCATCGGGCGTTTAGAAAGACTCTCATCTCCGTATAACTCTGCTTCTATTTCCGGTCTTGAAGCAAGGATACCGGAAAACAAACGCATAGAAGTACCAGAATTTCCGCAATCCAGCCTGTACAAATCTTTTTTGAAAGCGTTTTTAGAATCCACAACAAGATGCTTATCAGAAATAAATTCAGCCTCACAGCCAAGTGCTTTTATTATATTCAAAGTGCTTATACAATCTGCACCTGTAGAAAAATTGTTTATTTCAGCTTTCCCGCCCGTCAAAGCAAGAAGCATAGCACTCCTGTGACTTATTGATTTATCTGAAGGGATAACAATTTCGCCGTTTAGCCCCGACGATTTATTGACAGTTAAATTCATATTAAATTATGTCTTTATAGGATTCTTCACTTGTCAGCATGTCATAGTTCAGTTCATTTTCATTATCCGCAATCACTGCCGTAACAACAGCATCTGATGTGATGTTTAGCATTGTTCTGAACATATCAACTATTCTGTCCACTGCAAACAGGAAAGCAAAACCTTCTACCATTTGTGTTGGAGTCAATCCCAGTCCGTTTAATACCAGTGCAATAGTTATTATACCTCCGCCCGGGATACCTGCACATGTGCTTGATGCAACAATAGCGAGCACGGCTATCTGAAGAATCTGCAAAGGTTCTACACTAATTCCGTAAGCCTGCGTAAGAAATAATACTGCTATAACCTGAAACATAGCAGTAGCATCAAAGTTCAATGTAACACCCAGCGGTAAAACAAAGCTGCAGACCTTATGTGAAATACCTCTTTTTTCACAGCACGCAATTACAAGAGGCAATGTAGCAGAACTGCTTGCAGTACCGAAACCGACCATCATAGCTTCTGCAATTGCAGCAAAGAACAGTCTTACCGGCACTTTAGAAAATATTTTCATAATTATCGGATACACAACAAATAGCTGTATTGCAAAACCGATAAATATAGCAAGGAAGTATTTTGAAATACTCGAAAATACAGATATACCGAATGACGATATAGCTGTAGCTGTCAGTGCAAAGATACCGGGTGCGGCAAGATACATAATACCGTCCGTTACTTTCATTGTCGCAGCAAAAATCGATTCAAAGAAAGAAACAACCGGTCTGTTAATTTCGCCAACTTTGGCAAGCGCTATAGCAAATACCATAATAAATATGATTATAGGAATCATTTCACCTTTGGATAGAGCTTCCATCGGATTAGCCGGAATCAGGTTTATTAGCAATTGAGAGAAATGTCCTTTTTGATCGGCTATAGCCTGACTTACAATCTGTTGAGTTTCTACAGCGGATTCCTGACTGATAAAAGACTGTACACCATTGCCGGGATGTATCAGCCAGGCAAGAGTCAGACCTATTATTACAGCAGCTATGGAAATAATTGAATAATAGACAACCATTTTTATACCCAAAGCACCGAGCTGCTTATTATCACCTATACTGGAAATACCTATTACTATTGCGCTGAATATCAACGGAATAATTACCATTTGAATAAGTCTTATAAAAGCCTGTCCTATGAAATTCAATATCCCGTATAATATGTTATAAACCGCTGTCGGTTCATGAGTAGCATTGTATGAATGCATTACAATACCGAGAATAATACCTGCAATCAAGCCCAAAAATATATGCCCGTTTCGTTTAATACCAAGCCCCAGAGCAATCAATATCTGCATGTGTAATTTCATAGTATTTCCTCTCTTACGTAAGATTATATTTTAGACAAGTATAGTTATTTTACTATTTTTTATAACACATGACAACAATTCATATAGAGGATAAACAGGTAAAATATTTATTGTTTTAAATTGTTAACGGCATAAACTGTTACATCAAGCAGTTTTTGTGCATCACGAACAGGCAGGTTATTATTCCAGCGGCACGGGCAGATATCGATCCCTCCCCGTCTTGTATACAAAGCACAAACAAATAGCGTATCCTCAGGATTAAGAAGATCATAAAGCCTTTTGTATATCATCTCGCAGCATTCTTCATGAAAATGATACTCGGATCGAAAGGAGCACAAATATTTTACAAGAGAGGCTTCTTTTATATGCTTGTTTGATTTGTAATAAACAAACACATCGCCAAAATCCGGCTGGTGAGTAACCCTGCAGTTTGACCGGAGAGAATCAAAGTGAAGATAATATTCTTTGTTTTTAGAAATATCTTCTGTTTCAAGTACTTCGGGTGCTTCTTTAAATTTTTCGATTTTTAAAGAATTTTCATCTATGTAATTTATTATGTTTTCAAAATTCTGAAATATTTTCGAAGAATCCTGTCTGTTATCTATAAATTCAAGTTCTATATCTGTTTTTAAAAGATTTTTTAAATCTTTTTTAATTATCTTTTTGCAAGTATCCAGGCATTCCTGAATATTTGAACCGTATTTTTCAAGATTAAAAGAATTCAGATACAGTTTTAACGATTTTGATTCGACTATACACTCACTTTCGCAGTTGTATTTGATTTTTAATAATTTTGTGACAGGCAGTCCGTTTTGTGTCATGGAAGAAAATTCATAGGCATGCCAGATATCATAACCGTTAAAAACAAGCTGTTTATCATCTATATTGTATAGCAGCCTGTTTTCTTTTCTCGGCACTGCAACCAGCAGTGCCGGATTATATGTCTCACTGCCGGCAATTTTTTTTCCAAGATATTTTGATGCAATCTGTTCTGTTTTATCAGTCATTTTTCACACCCATATAATTTTAATAATAATCTGATAACTTGTCTATTTATTCTTAAATGCAATTTCTATATATAAAGAAATGTAAAAATTAAAAAAAATTTATTATAGAGTAGCAAGAATTAAGGAAAAAATTTGTTTATTAATACATAAGTGTTTTTAGTTGTGAAAGGAAGTTTTTATGTTTGGTGTAGAAAGAATTGGTCAGTACGATGTGAGAAAAATGGATGACAAACGTTATGCTGTAGCATTGAATAACGGTAATATAGGAGCGTTCATAACTGATAAAGCGGGAGTTGAAGAATTAAGAAAAAAATATAACAGAGAAACAGATACGGTAGAACTCTCAAGAAAAAAATCGGAAGAAACACCGGAAAAAGAAGCTAAAAAAGGCGGAAATTGGGGTAAAGCAATTGCATCTACATTTTTAACAGGTTTAGGTCAATTGTGTGACGGCAGAGTTAAAGACGGTCTTGTTGATATGGGTACTGATGCAGCACTGGGGCTTACAGCATTCGGTCTTAAACTGGGCTATGCCAATGCATTTGATAAAGCTGTACAAAACGGTACCAAATTGGGCCTTGGCGGTAAAGCAGCTGCCATTGGTCTAGCATTGACTGCCGGTGCATTCCTGGTAAACAAAATTCATACTATAGTTGATGCTTACAAAGGCGGAAAATAATAATTAAAAAGTGTTTATAACAAAAGAGCCGGTTGGGTTTATCCCTCCTGCTCTTTTTTGCATGCCTGAAATATTAATTTTTTGTTTATTTTTTAATTTTTTGTTGAATTCAATGTTATAAATTAGATAGAAAAATGACATGCTAATTAATTAATTAAAGGAGAGATAAAACTATGGCAAAAACAATTGGTATTGACTTAGGTACAACAAACTCCGTAGTAGCTGTAATGGAAGGCGGAAAACCTACCGTTATTGCAAACGCTGAAGGGTCCCGTACCACTCCGTCAATCGTGGGATTTTCAAAAACAGGCGAAAAACTCGTCGGACAATTAGCAAAACGTCAGGCAATTTTGAATCCTGATAAAACAATCATTTCTATCAAAAGAGAAATGGGTACTGACTATAAAAAGAATATAGACGGAAAAGATTATACCCCGCAGGAAATTTCCGCAATGATTTTGAGAAAACTTGCTGATGATGCTTCTGCATATCTCGGAGAAAAAGTTACATCAGCCGTAATCACAGTTCCTGCATATTTTAACGATGCTCAAAGACAGGCAACAAAAGATGCCGGTCGTATTGCAGGTCTTGATGTATTGCGTATCGTAAACGAACCTACCGCAGCAGCTCTTGCTTACGGTCTTGAAAAAGAAAAAAGCGAAAAAGTTCTTGTATTCGACTTAGGCGGCGGTACTTTTGATGTTTCGGTTCTTGAAATCGGCGACGGTGTTCACGAAGTTCTTTCTACTTCAGGTGATACTCACTTGGGTGGTGATGACTTTGACCAGAAGATTATGGACTGGTTAATCGATGAATTTAAAAAACAGGAAGGCATTGACCTCAGAAACGATAAACAGGCTATGCAGCGTTTGAAAGAAGCAGCAGAAAAAGCAAAATGCGAACTTTCTTCTGTTGTTGAAACAAACATAAATCTTCCGTTTATCACTGCTGATGCTAACGGACCAAAACACTTGGATATGCAGTTAACAAGAGCAAAATTCGAAGAATTGTCTCACGATTTACTTGAAAGATGTAAAAAACCTGTAGCAGATGCTTTGCAAGAAGCAGGACTTTCAAAAGGCGACATAGATGAAGTTGTATTAGTCGGCGGTTCTACACGTATTCCTGCAGTACAGGCTCTTGTTAAAGAATACACAGGCAAAGAACCTAACCAGTCTGTTAACCCTGATGAAGTTGTAGCTGTCGGTGCTGCTGTTCAGGCAGGTGTTTTAGCCGGTGAGGTTAAAGATATTGTATTGTTGGATGTTACTCCGTTAACACTCGGTATTGAAACATTGGGCGGCGTTATGACTCCGTTGGTTCCGAGAAACACTACAATACCTGTTTCTAAATCACAGGTATTCTCTACTGCAGAAAACAACCAGACAGCCGTTGATGTTCACGTTCTCCAGGGTGAAAGGCCGATGGCTAAAGACAACAAGTCTTTAGGTATGTTCAGATTAGACGGTATTCCGCCGGCAATGAGAGGTTTACCGCAAATCGAAGTTACATTCGATATCGATGCTAACGGTATTGTAAATGTTTCTGCTAAAGATAAAGCAACCAACAAAGAACAAAAAATTACTATCACAAATTCTTCTAACCTGTCTGAAGCAGATATCGACAGAATGGTTAAAGAAGCTGAAGCTAATGCGGAACAGGATAAAAAGCACAAAGAAGAAGCTGAAATCAGAAATAATGCAAACAGCTTGATATCTTCAGCAGAAAGAATAGTAAAAGACTTTGAAGGCAAAATCTCTGATTCTGACAAGTCTAAACTTGAAGAACAAAGAAAAGCTCTTGAAGAAGCATTAAAAACAAACAAACCTGCTGATGAAATTAAAAAGATGTCAGAAGATTTGCAGCAGACAATGTATGCAATATCTCAGGCAGCATACTCTCAGGTTCAGCAGGAATCTAATGCATCTGCAAATGATAACGCATCAAATAATGCAGGCTCATCAGATAACAACAGCAACGGTTCCGATGATGATGTAATTGATGCAGAGTACACTAAAGAGTAATTATTTTACACTTACCCTAATAAACAAAAAGCCCTTAGTCAAAATAGCTAAGGGCTTTTGCTATTCAATGTTTTTAGAAAAAATCCAATAAATTAAACCAATAAACGGCAAAATATATTTTCCGAAATACAAATGATTCACTGTACGAGAATTTATATTCCAGTTAATATTACCTTCCAACTGAAAAAAAAACACATGATAAAATTAATCCGACAATAGTCAGCATAAATAGCATTATTGTCGATTTTTTCATTTATTGTACCTGCTTCTGTCGAAAAAAGCTGCTTCAGGATGTGCAGAATTAGACAGAACAATTTCTCTGTACTCGTTTTTGTCTATATCTACACCCATGTTTTTTATTTTAATTTCAGGGGACTTTTTCTTTTTATCTAAAAAACTTTTTTCTTTCATATAAAAATTTTATTATAAATAAACAAAACAACCAATATTTTTAGTTTTAGTTTCTTTTGTGTTTCTGGTATAATAAACTATCAGTAAAAACGAAATAATTATTAAGCGGAAACATTAGCAGGCTGTTATGTCATTAAATATAAAAAAGAATAATATAGATGAACTTTTTTTAAACCTTACGGAAAACCCTGTCGGACTTGAAAACAAAGATTTCAGACTTCAATTGAGTACCATTTATCAAATTTTTGAGGACGAATTTGAAGATGCCTTTGTCGGAAAGAATACCCCGATGCGCAATACTTGTTTTTATCTTCTTGAAAACGGAGATTTTTTTGTAACACCGACTAACAATTTTGATTTTTTTGCGAAATCAAAAGGTTCTCTATATCGTTTCCGCTCCGAAATTAAAGAAATTGAAACAAACGGACAAAAGCAGGACCTGATAGGATATGTCATAAAACAGGATATAATTTTTGAATATTTTGCAAGTTTTAACCAAATTCTTAATTTCGAAGACGGAACAGATTCATTCAACTATTTGAACAGATTTGTTTATACAATAATGAAAATAGTTGAAAAACTTCATTTTATTCCTGTTGTGACACAGACAGAAAATTTATTTAAAATAAAGTATGAAATATACAAAAACAGTAAAGATGTTACACTTGCATTAAATTCAATAAAATCAGAAATTCCGGCTGATTTTATTACTAATAATGAAAAATATGATATAAATAAACTCATCGACAGTTTTTTAAACTATATAATTTTCAAGTTTTTGCATATAAAATCCACAAAATTTAAAGATGCAAAATCCGCTGTATATTTTATAAAAGATGCCAATAACAAAAGGTTTTTCAGGGGCAATGACCTTGCTCTAGCCATTTCGGAATGGCTGGACGAAATATATATAGGAAAATACAATATTTTACCGGAATTTGAGATTGTAAAACTCACAGATGAAGATTATCAGCTTAAAATTAATATTAAAAACAAACATACCGGAGAAAAACACAGGATTGAAGATATATATGCAGAAACCGTACATTTTGAAGGATATACAAATCAGGAAATCGTTGATTTAACAGAAAAGCAGCTTACTTATGTTGCCCGTTATTATCCTGAGCTTGAAGAATTCTTTAGTGAAGAACATCAATTTGAATTAAATATGAATCTGAACGAAGTGTACAGAATAATTGCACAGATTTCATATTACCTGCAAAAAGCCTCAATAGATGTAATACTACCCGAAGGTATTGATAATATCGTTACACCGAGAGCATCAATAAACGCAAGAGTAAAAGCGGCAAGAATGGCAGAACTAAGAGATATTATTACATCAAGCGGAGCTTCTAACACAGCATTGAATGATTTGTTTGAATTTTCATATACAATTGCCATCGGAGACGACAAACTTTCAGTTGAAGAATACGAAGAACTCACCAAAAATGCACAGGGTCTGATTAAATATAAAGATCATTATGTATTAATTGACAGGGAAGAAAACGCAAAACTTATAGAAAAAGTAAAACATCCGAAAATTACAGATAAGAATAAAATGGAAATACTTCATGCCGCACTGTCATCGCAGATGGAGGATTACGATTTTGACTATGATGAAGCATTTGCAAATATCCTGAAAGACTTAACAAAGACAGAAGATGTTCCACCTCCGGAATCCCTTAAAGGGGTATTGAGACCATATCAGGAAAGAGGCTTTAAATGGCTGCATACAAATATCAAAAAAGGTTTCGGCTGCTGCATGGCAGATGATATGGGGCTTGGAAAAACTATACAGGTTATCAGTTTTATACTGAATCAAAAAGAATCAGGCGAACTAAAAAATCCGGCGCTTGTTGTTTGTCCGACAACGTTACTCGGAAACTGGGTAAAAGAAATAAAGAATTTCGCTCCTTCTATAAACACCTCAATATATCACGGAATAGACAGGCAGCTTGATACTAAAGCGGACGTTGTAATAACGACTTATGCAATATTAAGAATAGATATTGACAAAATAAAAAAACAAAAATGGTCAATGCTGATTATAGACGAAGCACAAAATATAAAAAATCCTGATACGTCACAGACTCAGGCGGTTAAACAGATTAAATCAGACATAAAAATAGCAATGACGGGCACACCTGTTGAAAACAAACTTACCGAGTTATGGAGTATTTTTGATTTTATAAACAGAGGGTATCTCGGTACAATAAGAGATTTTCAAAAAAGTTATGCAATACCTATTGAAAAATTTAAACAGACTAATCGTGCTGAAAAATTAAGACTAGCAATATCTCCGTTTATCTTAAGACGTTTAAAAACAGACAAGTCTATTATTTCCGATTTGCCTGAAAAAGTTGTACTGAACGAATATTGCTACCTTACAAAAACGCAGGCGGCATTGTATCAGAGCGTTCTTGACAATCTTATGTCAGACATAGCAAAACTTAACGGCATTAACAGAAGAGGTATGATATTTAAGCTGATAACAGCATTAAAACAAATCTGCAACCATCCTTACCAGTACTTAAAAACAGGAGATATCTCAAAAGATGTCTCTGGAAAAGCGCAGCAGCTTGTATCAATAACAAACCAGATTTTAGAAAATAATGAAAAAACTCTTATATTTACACAATATAAAGAAATGGGTTCTATATTAAGCACAATTCTTAATGATGAACTCGGTATTACCCCTTTGTTTTTCCATGGTTCGCTAAACAGATCTCAACGAGAAGATCTGATAAAAGATTTTCAGGAGAATAAGGATTCAAATGTAATGATACTCTCACTAAAGGCAGGCGGAACAGGTTTGAACCTGACAGCCGCAACCAATGTAATACATTACGACCTTTGGTGGAATCCTGCTGTTGAAGATCAGGCAACTGACAGAACTTATCGCATAGGTCAGGACAAAAATGTTATGGTACACAGATTTATAACACTGGGAACATTTGAAGAAAAAATCGATGAAATGATTAACAATAAAAAGGATCTTGCCAATGTTGCAGTATTTGAAGGCGAAAAAATTATCACAGAACTTTCAGACGAAGAAATTTACAAAATATTTTCACTTGCCGTATAGCCTCTAACGCAGGATTAGACCTCTTTATTAACAAAAATACCGGGAATCTTTGAAAGATTCATCAATGTATTTGCTGCATCTTCTGGTGATATTGTTTTTGCAATCGAATTTGTCACTGAATCCCAAACTTCAATCATTCCTTCTGAATTCATTTTAAAATGATATTGTGAACCGTCTTCATTATCTTCATCATCCTGCGATAAAACAATCTGCTCACCTTGATTATTATCAGGTTCGGGGCTGTCCTGACCATTATTTTCTGTATCCTCTTTATTATCCGGAATAAAAGGAATAGTACCGTTAAAAGCTGCATCCGGATCTTTTCTGCCCGCTTTTTCTTTCTTACCGATTCCGTCAACATCCGCAATCTGGTTTTCAAGTGCTTGATTTGCTGTAGCTTCAGCTTCATTAGCCATCTGCGCAGATGTCAGATTTCTGTTTAAACCGAGATTTGACATAGAAAAACCGTCTATACCCATATATTCCTTATCCTAATAATTTACCTGATACAGTATATATGATATTATAGTATATAATTATACTTAGATGAATAGTTGAATTAGTGGAGTTTTATTCAGTGCAAAATAATTTGAATGTATTTATGGATACAATATACAGTGCTCCGGTATGGGTTCAGGAAGTCATTTATCTTGATATAAAAACATCGCTTGAAAACAGACTTGCTTCCGTTGCACAAAACGATAGAGATTCATTCTATCCTGTATTTGTACCTTTACTTACTTTTAAAGGAAAAAGAGAACTTGAAACACATGAGTGCAATCATCATATTAATATATATAAATATCTTGAAGCTGTCTCTAATCAACTCAGGGTGATTGATATAACATTAAACAATTTTTGGACTTTAGAAGAATCTTCTCAGTATCTTTGTGAATGCATTAAAAACGAATTGATTCAGCCTCCGCAGGATACAGTTTTGATGGCTGCTATTTTCTATATTGCCGGAGAAATAAGAATAGGAGAGTATGTTAAACGGCTTAACAAAATAAATGCAGAAGAGCTCGACGATGTTTTAAGAAAGCAAAAACAGCACAATCAAGAACACCCTGAAGAAAAATTAAGAACGGGTGAGATTATGGTAAGTATGGGATATGTGGCAAATAAAGATATTGATAAAATACTTTTCACAAAAGAAGAGGCTAAAAAAAGATTTATACCGGATAATTTATTAAAAAAACCGCAAAATGTACAATCAAATCCAACACAAAACAATTCTGATAATAATGCAGACATAATACAAGAATTAACTGCACAAAATCAAAAATTGACAGCAGAAAATAAACTGTTAAAAGATAAACTCAGAGCAATTTTTAATATACAAAACAGAAATAAATAATATGCAGCTAAAACCGGAACTTCTTCTGCTGGAGACGAGAAGCAATCTCATTGAGCTTCAGTATTACGGATATATTATATATAGTGACAAAAATAAGAATATAAAAACCTTCGGCAACACAGGAAGATATCCTTTTTTTCACAGATCCTGCGCAAAGCCGCTTCAAGCAGCAATAATACAGGAGTTAAAAACAAAAGAAAAATTTAATCTTACCGATAAAGAAATTGCTGTATGCTGTGCTTCTCATACAGGAGAACCGGTACATATTGAATTATTAAAAAGTGTCTTACAAAAAACAGGACTTTGCGAAGATGATTTACAATGTCCTGCAATAGAACCTCTCTCAAAGGAAGAACAAAAGAGATTAAAATCATTTTCACCGCTGCACAATAATTGCTCAGGTAAGCACATACTCATGCTTGCTGTTTGCAAGCAAATAGGATGGGATACAAAAACATACTTAAACCCTGCTCATCCGCTGCAAAAGTTAATATACTCAAAAATTAAGCAATTATGCGAAACAACAAAAGAACTGCCTACTACAAAAGACGGGTGCACTGCGCCTAACCCGGCAACATCTCTGGAAGAACTTACTACCGGATTTTATAATGTGTTTTGTACGGAAAAGTATAATGATATAAAAACAGCATTCATTAGTAATCCTTATCTTATAGGCGGAAAAGGACGTCCTGATACACAAATTATGCAGATGAATCACACATTAGCTGCAAAAGCCGGTGCAGGAGGTCTTTTAGTCGTAGTTAATACAAAAACAAATGAAGTTCTTACGTTTAAAATTTTTGATGCGGATATGAAGGCAAGAAGCATAATAGCAATAAACGTAATGCTGCAACTAAACTGGCTTAATATTAATTCCATATATTCAAAACTCCTTGATTTTGGCTTAAATAATAACGTAACTACAGAAACAGGTGAAACAATCGGAGAGTATATTCTCAATAAAGATGTTCTAAATTGGCTTGAAACTTTGTAAATGAATAACGTTAATATTATCCGAAGGCTTTAAATGTTTCTTCAATATTTTTATCTATTACTTTTTTAATAGAATCCATCTCTGCTTCAATTGCTTTTTGTTCGGTTGAAAGCTGTTGTATCAGCATATCGTATTTTTTATCAATTCTTTGCAGACGCTCTACAGTTTCTTCGTATTCCGCATTTGCAATAGCATAGTCCCCGGCATCTATACCACGATAGATAAAAGAACAGCCTTCTAAGGACTTATCCACAGGATTACCGTTTTCATCGTAGGATTGTATAACCCAGTTGCCTGTTTTTAAATTGTTTTCGAAGTAATCAGCCTGATAACAATACGGCTCAATGACATAATCGGCTGGGGTTTTCCCTTCCGGCAGAACATCAGGTAATTCAGGAACGACTTCACGACCGTAAGAGTCACGAACCCGTAATCCGAGCTGACCGGCTTCATGACCTGTGACAATAGAGTATGACAACCTTGGTAGATCAGATGATGCAGATCCAGTACCGTCAGCAGAATAATATAAATGCTGAACGTTCATTCCATCGCTCCACAAAGCAGCTTCAGCATCTAACTGTGCAGTCAGCCCGAGTTTCTGCTGTGTAATCTGTTGAATCTGGAACTCAACGTTGTTTTTTCTAGCTGTTAAACACAGGTATCGAGCCTGTGATGCCGACATGCCCATAATCTGATACTCCTTTTTACATATAAGTTATCGGTCTTTTGGGATGCAATCTTTAGTATATTTACCGAATAGTTAACAAAAATTTACATTTATAGTAAAAATTTTTACACTGTTTAAACACTAACTTTTTTTTAGATTATAATTAAGATAATAAAAAAGAGAATAAAGACATTAATAGTAGAGTACGGGAGCATTATGGAAGAATTAATAAAAAAGACTGCAGCAGAGCAAAGAAAAGCTCTTTTAAATAAAGAAATTTCCGCTGTAGAACTTGTAAATGCAGAATATAAAAGAATCGAAGAAATAGATGACAAGCTTGGAGCATTTAATTCACTTTGCAAAGAACAGGCAATAGAAACAGCAAAAGAAGTAGACAAAAAAATAGCTTCAGGTGAATCGCTGCCTCCTCTTGCCGGAATTCCGCTTGCGCTGAAAGATAATATTAATTTCAAAAACACAAAAACAACAGCATCAAGCAAAATATTGGAAAATTTTGTTTCCCCATATGATGCTACAGTTGCAGTAAAGTTAAAAGAAAATTTGATACCTGTACTCGGAAAAGTAAATCTTGATGAATTTGCAATGGGTTCGTCTACAGAAAATTCAGCTTTTAAAATAACAAGAAACCCAAGGGACACAAATAAAGTTCCCGGCGGCAGCTCAGGTGGTTCAGCTGCAGCCGTAGCAGGCTGTGAAGCAACACTTGCTCTGGGATCAGATACAGGCGGAAGCATCCGTTTGCCGGCAAGCTTTTGCGGCATTGTTGGTATGAAACCGACTTACGGACGAGTTTCCAGATACGGACTTATTGCTTTTGCATCTTCTCTTGACCAGATTGGACCTTTTGCACGAAATGTAGAGGATTGTGCTTTGCTGTTAGAAGCGATTTGCGGTCACGATAAACATGATTCAACATCTTTGAATATCCCGGTTCCCGCTTTTTCAAAAGCGTTAAACAATGATATTAAAGGTTCAAAGATAGGTGTAATAAAAGAACTGCTGGCAGAAGGTGTTTCTCCTGATGTAAAAAAAGCCATAGAGTCTGCGATTCAAAAATATAAAGATTTAGGTGCTGAAATTATTGAAATATCATTACCTCTTCTTAAATATTCAATCGGTGTATATTATATTCTTGCAACAGCAGAAGCCAGCTCTAACCTTGCCAGATTCGACGGTGTAAAATACGGGTACAGAACAAAAGATGCAAAAAATCTTCTTGAAATGTATACAAAAACAAGAGCGGAAGGCTTCGGGGACGAAGTAAAAAGGAGAATTATGCTCGGAACTTATGCTCTTAGCGCCGGATATTATGATGCATATTATAAAAAAGCCCAGCAGCTAAGAAGTTTGATAAAATCCGATTTTGACAAAGCTTTTGAAAAAGTCGACATATTGCTCTCCCCGACTTGTCCAAATACGGCTTTTGAAATAGGTTCAAAAATTGAAGATCCGCTTAGCATGTATTTGACAGATATTGGAACAATCAGTGCTAACCTTGCCGGAATACCGGGTTTAAGCCTGCCCTGCGGATTTGATACGGATGGCATGCCTATTGGTCTTCAACTTCTTGCACCCGCATTAAAAGAAGACAAATTATTCAACATGGCGTATAATTTTGAACAGGCAACAGATTTTCATAATAAAAGACCAAATATTTAATTAACGAGAATTGGAGATAAAATGAAAAAGATTTTTGTAATTTTAGGATTAACTCTTTTACTTACATCTGCAGCAGGCAGTGCTTATGCTTATTCTACAGAAGGCGCTATGTACTATAATGAAGGACTCGACCAGTATGCCAGAGGAGAATACGGCAAAGCCATTGAATCATTCAAAAGTGCAGTGGCTAAAGATCCCGATTTTGTAGATGCATATTACAATATGGGTGCATTATATGAGTTTTTAAAGAGCTATCAATCAGCAATAGCATCATATTCAAAAATTAATCAGCTTGACCCGAATGATAAAGAGACTGTATACAAACTTGCAGAATTATATTATAAAGTGGGAAATACAGAAAGAGCTTTGTTCTATGTAAATAAAATTTCACAGACAGATGATTTGTACAGCAAGGCACAAAATTTGAAAAATCAAATTGTAGTAGCATCACAAAAAGCAGCTGCAAAAAATGCTCTTTCCGCAGTAAATTCTGCATTGCCGCAGAATAAAAGTATTGTTGACAAATTCTCAGGACCGACAGGACTGGCAATAGATTCAAAAGGCATTCTTTATGTTGCAAGCTATACAGATAACTGCATATACAAAGTCATGCCAAACGGTATATCACAGCTTTACTCCAAAAGTCCTCAACTCGGCGGACCTATAGGTCTTGCTTTTGACTCTATGGACAATCTTTATGTAGCAAACTATGCAAAAAACAATATTTTAAAAATAAATAAAGCCGGACAGGTATACACATTTATGGATAAAATAACAAGTCCGTATTATCTGATTATAAAAGGCAGCTATATGTATATAACAGAACAGGGCAACAATACGGTAATCAGATATAAATTGTACTAATCTTTACAACTCTTACAATATTGTTTTACAGGACAAATATTGCACATTGGACGCTGTGGTTTACAAAGGTTTTGTCCGAATGTAACAAGAATAGTATTTATATCAAGCCAATATTTTACAGGAAGGAGCTTTCGAAGCTCCATTTCTGTTTCTTCCGGTGTTTTTGTTTTTACCCAGCCAAGGCGGTTTGAAATTCTGTGTACATGTACATCCACACATATTGCCGGCTTATTAAATCCTTTTGCCATTACAAGGTTTGCAGTTTTTCTTCCGACACCTTTAAATTTAACAAGTTCGTCTATTGATTTCGGAACCTGACCGTTATATTTTTCAACAAGCTCTTTTGAAATATCTATAATTTGTTGTGCTTTATTTCTGTAAAAGCCTACCGGATAAATTGCCCTGGCAAGTGTCTCAATATCTATATTTACAAAATCTTCGGGTTTAGTCCCTAATTCAAGCATTCTGAGCGAACACGGATAAGTTGTCAAATCATTTGTTCGAAGACTCAAAATACAGCAAACAAGAACCTTAAAAGGATCATGAAAAGTTTCCATCATCTTTACGAAGTCACGTTGTGGAAGATTTGCGTCTTTTATTCCTTTTATTATTTTATCAATATTTTTTTTACTATCTTTCATAAATTATTTTTACAACAAAAAATCCCTGGAGTAAAACCTCAGGGATTTTTTGTATATTGAATATTTTATTATTCTTCTACTTCGATAACGCCTACAGGGCAAGATTCAGCAGCTTCTTTAACGCAATCTTCATTGCCTGCAACAGCAGATTCGTTAACTACAGCTGTATCTTCGATAGAAAATACTGCATCACAAACTGATTCGCAAGCACCGCAAGCTATGCAGCCATCATTAATTTTTACTTTCATTTCTTTCTCCTTTTAATTTTATTTATAAAAACAGGAAAACCCTGCATTTTTATTATACAAAAAAAGACAAAAAATACATACCCTCTAAAATTAAGAAGTGTAAATAAAACTATTTTTTACATATAAAAGGGGCTATTATATATTAAAATTTTTGTATAAGTTTTTTGGGATAGTTCAGGAGGAAAAATGATAAAAGCCATTACATTTTCTAAAAACAACGTTTCATTTGGTAATAGAGATATTATTACATATAAAAAGTTGAAAAAAGAGCGTCCTGACACTTTGGACAATATTACAGTCGGCGATGTTGTGATTATGAATAATCAGGAAGTTTTAAATAAAAAATTAGATATGAACAGAAAAATCAGCCTTGCAATACTGGAATCACTTGTTGATATAGGATATGTTTCAATAGGGCTTGATGAATATCTGGAGCACCCTAAGGCAAGATTAGATAAATTACGCAAAGAAGAACATGACTTATTTTATAAAGCATAAATTATATTCATATAAAATAAAGGAGCTTATATGAAAATTTCTAAAATAAATTATAACTACCGTTCATTAAACCCAAAATCTTTTAAAGGAAATATTGATCCTGAATATATAGGTTTAATAAGCCGCAAAGTAACAAATGTAGCTATGGATGTCAAATCCGTAAATGAAAAAATTGATGAATCAAAGCACAAAGAAGATATAATTATCCAACAAAACAAAGATATTTTAACAGCGCTATATTTAATGGCTGTTCATACCGATATTTCTGCACATAATAAGCTCTGGGTTCAGGAGATACAAAAATTAGCCGAAAAAAATAACAATCACTAACAATCAAATTTGTGTGAAGTATCGATATTCAATTTCTCTTTTATTTCAGCAACTTCATAAGTAAGCCTGTTTAACTGGCATTTAACAGGGTCGGGGAGCCTGTTATGCTGCAGCTGACCATTTACCATTACCCTTTGATGTACAACTCTGCCCGGTATGCCAACAACTGTAGAATCGGCAGGCACATCATCAACAACAACAGAACCGGCACCGATGCGGGAATTTTTACCGATTCTAAGATTACCGAGAATCTTTGCACCTGCACCAACTATTACATTGTCCTCCAGTGTAGGGTGGCGCTTTCCGTGTTCTTTTCCCGTACCGCCAAGCGTGACTCCTTGATAAATTAATACGTCATCGCCTATATATGTTGTTTCGCCTATGACTACTCCCATGCCGTGGTCAATAAAAAACCTTCTTCCGATTCTTGCACCCGGATGAATTTCTATCCCTGTAAATATTCTGCTCCAGTATGAAATAATACGAGGTATAACAGGAATACCCCAGTATCTCAATTTGTGGGCAATTCTATGCGCAATAAGAGCATGAAGCCCCGGATAGCATAACAAAACCTCCAAAAGATTGTCTGCAGCAGGGTCTTTGTCATAAATTGTTTTAATATCTTCTTTTATTTGATTTATTGCACGTGTAAAAAGCATTCTATCCTTCTTTATATTGCTATATCTGTATCAAACAGAGGAGTGGACAAATATCTTTCGCCGTAATCACAGGTCATTGCAACAATAAGTTTTCCTTTATTTTCTTCTTTTTTAGAAAGTTCTAGGGCAGCATAGACATTAGCACCGGAAGAAATACCGCAGCAAATACCTTCTTTTTTAGACATTTCAATTGCAGTTTCTATTGATTGTTTTACATTCACAGTTACTATTTCATCAATTACCTTTGTGTCTAAATTCTGCGGTATAAAATTTGCACCTATACCCTGCAGTCCGTGAGGACGAGAAATGCCCTTTGTAACAAGCGGGCTTTCTTCAGGCTCTATACCTATTACTTTAATATCCGGATTATATTTTTTTAATGCTCTGCCTGTTCCAGAAACAGTGCCTCCCGTTCCGAAAGATGCTACAAAGATATCAACTTTCCCGTCCGTATCTTTAATAATTTCCTGTGCGGTTGTAAGTTCATGAATTTCCGGATTATCGGGGTTTGAAAACTGTGAAGGAATAAAACAGTTCCCTACAGTATCTGCTATTTTAAGAGCTTCATTAACAGCACCTTTCATGCCTGCCTCTGCGGGAGTCAAAACAATATCAGCCCCGTAAGCAAGAAGCATCTTTCTTCTTTCTGCACTCATACTTTCCGGCATAGTGAGTATAAGCTTATACCCTTTTACAGCACAGACAAGAGCAAGCCCGATGCCTGTGTTGCCGCTTGTAGGTTCAACTATTACCGTATCTTTATCAATTAGTCCGTCTTTTTCTGCTTTTTCTATCATATACAAAGCCGGTCTGTCTTTGACAGAGTTGGCAGGATTAAAGTATTCCAATTTTACGGCTACATCAGCAAAACCTTTATTGATTTTATTCAACCTCACAAGCGGAGTATTGCCGATGAGTTCCAAAATATTGTTGTGTATGTTAGCCATTAATGAGCCTCATAAATTTCCTTTTTCCTGCTTGCAGCACTACGGGTTCATCCGGTACAGACACCACAAGAGCTATATCAGAGACTTTTTCATTGTTTATTTTTACACCGCCGCCGGCAATCAGTCTTTTTGCTTCACCCTTACTTGCAACAAAACCTAATTCCAGAAGCAAATCAAGAATGTTTTTTTCTTCTTTCATAACAAAAGATCTAATATCCTCCGGAATGCCTTTGTTTTGCACTACATTTACAAACTCTTCCTGTGCTTTATTAGTTTCCTCATCGCTGTGATATTCGTTTGTAATAGTGTATGCCAGCTGCATTTTTATATCACGGGGATTTTCTGTTTTCAGTCTTTCTTCAATCTGTTTTAAATCCTCATCGGAAATATCTGTTAATAAACTAAAATATTTAATAATCAATGTATCCGGAATTGACATTAATTTCCCGTACATATCTTTTGCACTGTCAGTTAAAGAAATACAGTGTTCCGGATATGTTTTAGACATCTTAACAAGACCGTCTGTACCTTCAATCAAAGGCAAAAGCATAACCATCTGCGGATTTGGTTTGCCATAAGCTGTTTGGATTTCTCTTCCCAACAACACATTAAATCTCTGGTCTGTACCGCCCAACTCAATATCCGCATCTATTGCAACAGAGTCATAAGCCTGCATAAGCGGATAGAAAAATTCGTGTATAGCAATAGGTTTGCCTTCTGCATATCTTTTTGCAAAATCATCACGTGTCATCATCTGGGCAACCGTTACGTTTGACGCAAGTTTCAACAAATCTATAAGATTCATTTTATGCAGCCAATCGGCATTGTTTACGACTTGTGCTTTTGTTGTGTCAAGAACTTTTGACATCTGTTCAAAGTATGTTTTTGCGTTTTCTTCAACCTGTTCTTTTGTTAATGCGGGACGGGTTTCAGACTTGCCGGAAGGGTCTCCTACCATTGCTGTTGCTCCGCCAACCAGAAGAACTATTTGATGTCCTAGTTGTTGAAATTTTTTGAGCTTTTTCATTACAACTGTATGCCCGAGGTGCAAATCAGGACGGGTAGGATCCATACCGAGTTTTACTCTTATCGGTATACCGGATTCTTTTGATTTTTGCAGTTTTATGGCAAGTTCTTTTACACCGCCTGGCAAAAGCTCTGCGCCTCTTGAAATTTCCTGAGCCTGTTTTATAAATTCTTCTTTTAATACAAATCTTTCTTCCATTTGTTTAAAATCCCTCTATACAAGTATTTAAGTCTATTGTAACAAAAAATCATTCAACTATTTATGTTATTTAATATATTGTTAAAATCAAAAATGCACTCCTGTGCTTTTATCTTTATATCAGAAGATTGCAGGGCTTTTAATTTTTCAAACAATGCATTAAAATCTTCGTTTTCTTTTAAATGAGAACATGGCAGGGAAAATCTTTTTGCCAGCTTTTCAACTTTTTCATCATAACTCAAAGCAAGTGTGGGAATTCCATACTTAAGAGCCAGCAAACAGGCATGATATCTCATTCCGATTAAATAGTCTAAACTTGAAAAAGATTTTATTGTTGCTTCCGTACTCATTGCCTCGAAAAGAGTTGTTTTGATATTAGGATTTAACAATTTTAGATGTGCTTCAAAATGTTTACACAAAGACAAATCAAGAGCGTCCTGAAATGAATATATACAGATTTCTTTAGTTGAAAAATGTTTATTAATTTCACCTGCCAGATTAAATAAATATTTTTGTGATAACCCTTTCCAGCTTCTCAATTGAATGCCGATTTTTCCCCCAGGATTATATTCATCTGTTTTTACATTCCATACAGGATCAGAGACAAGCTCAGGATTTAACTTCCAGCCCCTTAACAAAAAAAGACTTTTTTCATCACGAACGGTTATATATTTACATTTTTTTAAAGCCGTTTTTGTAAGAAATCTTCCTAAAGGATTTTTTATTGGTCCTATTCCCTGAGCAAAAATTATTACGTCCTTTTTAAAAAATTCTGCAGACAAGATTATAAATAAATAATATAAAAGGCTCTTTAAACTTGTAGCATCCTGCAAAAGACTTCCGCCGCCGCTAATTAAAACATCAGAATTTTTTAAAGTATGCAGTATTTTTTTTATATCAAAAGTATAAACAGTGTTCACACCGAGCTTAAATCCTGTTATTTGGGGATTTTTTGAAAAAACCGTTACATGAAAACCTTGCTGTTTTAATTCATTAGTCAAAACGCTTAATATCGCTTCATCTCCAAAATTTTCAAATCCATAATAACCGGAAACGGCAATCCTTTTTGTTTTATTGTCCATATTGATTACCTGTTACTGTCCGTAGTATGCCTGATAGACCTGTTCTTTATAAGGAGTTGATTTAATAGCCCCCATGCCTTTGCATTGAATAGCTGCATCGACAGAAGCTAACTTTGCAGCTTCAAAAGGTGTCATTCCTGAATTCATACCATGAAGAAAAGCACCGTTAAATGCATCACCGGAACCGGTCGAGTCAATAATTTCATCGGTTTGAAATTTGATAAATGTCATATCACCTTCAAAACCGACAAAATAACCTCTGTCTTTTGCCGATTTAACAACTACAATTTTTATCCCTTTATCCCATAAATATTTTATACATTTATCAGGTGAATCTATTTCAAAAAGCTTAACAGCATCATGCTCCAAATTTAAAAACACTATATTAAGATAATCAGAAATCTCACCAAAAGCATCTTTTGCGTCCTGTATGCTCCATAATCTGCAATCAAAATTAGGATCGTATGCTGTTGTCATGTTATTCTCTGCTGCAATTTGAAAGGCTTTATTAACTGCCTCTTTTGCACTTAAAGAAAGTGATTGTGTTACTCCGGTTGCATATATTACATCCGCACTCAAAATGTAATCTTTTGAAATATCATCTATAGAAAGCTTTGTTGCAGCGGTTTTTTTTCTGTAATAAACAAACTCTTTTTCCCCATCTTCAGGATGACCAACAAAATATATACCGTTAAAACCATCGATAAGTTTTACCTGTGATATATCTAGCCCCTCCGATTGCCATGCATCCAGAAGATATTCCCTAAACGGGTCATTTGCAACACGTGATATATATCCTGTTTTAGAGCCAAGCCTTTGTGCGGCAACAGCCGTACAAAGAGTGTCACCGCCATAATATTTATCAAGAGTCTGCGAGTATGCCAGGCTGACTGAACTTGAAAGTTCTATAAGGCTTTCACCTATAGTAATTATATCTAAATTTTCACCCATAATATTATCCTTAAAAACGACAATATCACAAGAAACATATTCAGGCAAATTTTAATATTTTATTCAGCAGTTTAGCTAAAGTTTTATCAATATACAAAATAAATATTTAAATAAAGGTAATTTTCATATTGTCAACTGACTCCGACTACTTGTTGAACCTGTGCAATAAGCAAGTTCAATATTTAACAATAAGTCCGGCACAGTCAACAAGCGCATGGGGTCACTTCCGTAAAATGCTAGACTCGGCGCCACTCGCACTCCGTGTACCACTCCTACAAGCGAGGTCCCACTCAGACATATATAAAGATATCGCTTTTACTATTCATAATAATCAAACTGAATGTGTCCGATTTTTACAACATCGCCGTCTTTTATACCTGCCTGTTTTAAAGATTCATAGACATTCATAGATGCCAGAATATTTTGAAATCTGTACAACTGATCTATATTTCTTGTATCTGTGACATTAGCAAGTCTCAAAAGTTTTCCGCCTTCGACACTGTATGTATTTTTATCTATTTTATAAATTGCATAATCACTGTCATCATTATCAAAAGCAGCCAGATCTTCATCAATATCTATTTTAAATTCAGGTTTTGGTATTTCATCTACTTTTTGTGACACAAAATCCATAAATTGTTTTAGATTTTCTTTTGTCGCTGCTGATATTAAAAAAACATCATCTGAAAAATCCTTAAATATTTTGAAATATTTAACTCTTGTTTCTTCATCTACTGCGTCTATTTTATTGAGTGCAATTACCTGATAAAGAGAGCCCAGTCTTTCTGAATGCTTCTTTAGTTCCTCATTAATTTTTGTATAATTTTGCACAGGATTTTCCTGCATAATATCAACAACATGAATTAAAAATCTGCATCTTTCTACATGACGCAAAAACTCATGTCCAAGACCTATCCCCTCGCTAGCACCTTCGATTAGCCCTGGAATATCGGCAACAACAAAGCCGTCGCCGGATATTTTTTTCACAACACCAAGATGCGGCACAAGTGTCGTAAATGGATAATCGGCAATTTTGGGTTTAGCCTCGCTTATTACACTAATCAATGTAGATTTTCCGGCATTTGGCATACCTAGAAGCCCGACATCTGCAATAAGTTTTAACTCCAGCTCAAGTTCTCTTTCAATACCAGGCTCACCGGGTTCACAAAACTGGGGGGCACGTTTTTGTGCTGTAGCAAACCTTGCATTGCCTCTACCCCCACGCCCTCCTTTTGCAACCAGAACTGTCTGCTCATGGTGTGTGAGATCTGCTATGATTTTATCATTAGCAATATCTTTAACAACTGTACCAGCAGGCACTTTTATATATAAATCTTTGCCTCCGTGTCCATGCTGATTTTTGGGACGACCGTTTTCTCCGTTTTCCGCTTTAAAAATTGATTGGAATTTAAAATCCATCAGAGTGGTCATTGATTCATCAGCAATAAAATATACACTGCCGCCTCTTCCTCCGTCACCACCTGCAGGACCGCCTTTATCCACGTACTTTTCCCTGCGCCAAGCAACCGCACCGTTGCCGCCACGACCTGATAATATTTTTATTTTAGCTTTATCAAGAAATGTTGTCATACATATTAGGGTACCATAAAATAAAAAAGAAGAATTTAATTGTTAATTCTTCTTTTTAATCTATATAAAAAAAATCTTCATTTTCATCTTTATAGTCTTCCCACAAAGGAATTTTTTCCTCAAGAAGTTTCTTCTTTTTTTCAGCCAGTTCTTCTTCCGAATCTGTTAGTTTTGATTTTTCTTCTTCTTTTCTCTTTTTAATAATGTTTGCAACATTCATCATTGCAAGAGAATTCAATGTCGCATTCAGCTGTGCGCTTCTGTCAACAAATTGAGATTCGCTAAATTCTTGAGCTTCTTCGCCTTGCTGCAAGAAATATTCCATGCCAGGACTCTGCCTGTCGTCTGCAGTTTTTGCGGCAGTACCGGATATGTCGCCGCTTTTAAAATTAAAGCTGCCACCGATTCCGAAAAATCCAGCTGAACGATTATCTACCACTTGCTAAATCTCCTGTGTTTCTCTCTTTTTTTAAAGATTTTGGATAGTTTAATATTATATAAAAACAGACAAAATATTTTTTGCTACATTTTTTTATTATTTTAATCTATATTAACATTTATTTACATCCGTCTTTTGATGTAAGTATTACAAACCTAGTATTAACAGCATTCTGACAAAAGCGAACTGAAGAATTTGTAAAAAAAGCAGTGCAATTATCGGAGAAAAATCTATTCCGCCAAGTGCAGGTATAATCCTGCGAAAAGGTTCAAGAATAACATCTGATATTAAAGCCAGAAACTTAAATGGCTGCGAATACCAGTTTATTGAAGGAATCCAAGTTAAAAAGATTCTGACAATAATAACCCAGAAATAGATATTAAATAAATTATTTACGAATGATGATATACTCATTTTGTCTCCGCTTTATACTCTCGAACCAGAAATTGTATTTGCACAGCTGCATTTCGTTCTTTCCACAGGTAAACTTTCAATAAGATTAAAAAGCAGGGATTTTAGTTTTTCATTGTTTTCATTAAAGACTTTTATTACTTCTGCATGCTGCACAGGAGGAACTTCACCGACCAGTCCTGCATCGTAATCCGTTATTAATGAAATATTTAACGGGCACATATCCATTTCTTTTACTAAATATGCTTCCGGGAACTGGGTCATATTTATGACTTCCCATCCTTGTGAAGTAAAGAATTTTGATTCGGATTTTGTAGAAAATCTGGGACCGTTGATTACAACAACAGTACCTGTTTCATGTACAGTAATACCCAGTTTTTTAGCAGTTGCAACAGCCGCTTGTCGCATTTCTTCGCAGTAGGGATTAGCCGCACTGACATGCGTTACAACAGGTCCGTCAAAGAATGTGGATTTTCTGCCGTCTGTCCAGTCTACAAACTGATCACAGATTACAAAATGACCGGGTTCGACATGTTTTTGTAAACTTCCTGCAGCACACGGAGATATTACACGACTGCATCCGATTGACTTCATAGCCCACACATTTGCTCTGTAGTTGATTAGATGAGGAGGAATTGTATGGCTTCTTCCGTGTCTGGGCATAAATGCGACTTTATGCTGTCCTATTGTTCCTATAAAAACGCTATCAGAAGGAGAGCCATAAGGTGTTTCTACTTTTACTTCTTCAATATTATCCAAAAACTTATAAAAGCCCGAACCGCCAAAAACACCTATATCTGCAAGCTGCATATTGTTTATCATATCTTTTCCTTTACTTATCTGCATTAAACTAAATATTATTTTATAGTTGTCGGATTTTTCAGCCACTGATAGGCATCATCCTGATTTCCATTATTTAAATTTTCATACAAAGATGATGTTTTCGGAACAGTTACTTTACCGTCTTTAAATATCTTTATGGCATATCCTTTACTAATACCGGCACAAGATGGATCAACAACAATTTCATAAGTACCTTTACCGGATTCATCAACAAGTCCCCAGAAACAAACGCCAATAGAAGATTTTATGTTTTGAGATTCATTGCTGTCACAATTGATTGTTCCTATTGTATTTATATGTTCTGCAATGTAGTAACATATCGCATTCTTTTGATTTAAAGTTTTGCTGCAGCCCTCAGGCATATCTGCATTATCTGCACAGGCTTTTATTAATTTTCCGTTTTCCATATATTCGATTTGCGCAGTAGGCAAAGGTTCGTCGGAAAAATCCAGATGAGGCTCTTCCGAGCCAGGATTGTTATCAGCATATATGTTTTGATCGTATTTACGTGCATCATTAATAGACATGCGAACTATTTCTTCTACTGCATGATATGACTTCAAAAACAGAACTTTATCTTTGTCAGGATCAGCACGCAATATAGTTCTGACCAATAAAGACATAATTACAGCAATTACTGCAATTGTCAAAAGTACTTCAGCAAGGCTGAACGCATTTTTAATTTTAAATTTTTCTATCATCTATAACTCCTGCAAAGCTTATTATTTACTTAACTGTAGTCTGCTCATTCATCCACGCCCATGCTTTAGCCTGATTTGCATTTTCATTAGTTTCCGGCACAGTAAGTTTTCCGTCCGGAGAAACATATACAGCATATCGAAGATTTTTATCGCTGCCGTTACAGGATGGAACTATACTAAAACTTTGCAAGCCTTCACTGTTTGCCCCGCCATGAACCCATCCTATACAAGCACCGTTAGTAAATCTCATATTCAGACCACTCTGCTTTTTACCCTCAACTTGTATGCCGCTATTATTATCACAGTTAACTTCGCCTACGGTATTCATTTGATCAGCAATAAAATAGCATAAAGCGTTTTTTATATTCATTTCTTTATCACAGCCCTGTGTATCCACCGTGCCGTCACCTTTTGTTACTTTAGGACAGGCTGTTTGCTGCACACCGTTGGAAACAAATGTTATTTTGGCAGAAGCCAGCGGCAAATAATCGAAATTCATATGCAGCTGTGATTTTTCATCTTCTGTCATTTTACTTATTTCGTTGTCAGTATAATAACTTTGATTATATTTTGTGGGATCATTAATAGTATTTGCCACAACTGTTTCAAGTGCATGAAATGTTTTTAAGAACAGAATTTTTTCTTTATCAGGGTTAATTTTATTAACTGATTTTAATAACAAAACCATTATTACGCCGGCGACTGTTAATGTAAGAAGAGTTTCCGCAAGTGTAAATGCAAATATTTTATATCTGTTCATAGCTTTTATTCCTTAAATTTTTTACAATTATATTAGATATTTACAGGATTTGCAAAAAGTTCAAAATTTCGATATATACAAAAATTCTATTATTTTACCGTTGTCTGGTCATTAATCCAATCAAAAGCCTTTTTTTGCCGTTCTCCGATATTTTCATTTGTTTCGGGTACCGTCATCTTTCCGTCTTTATATATATTAATAACATATCCCTGTCCGTTACATAAAGGATCTATTACCGGATCATTAAAGCCGTCAGGCTTATCTGCTGAAGATCCGTCATAGACACCTACAAAATTTCTCAGACAGGCGCCCTGCGGGGTTTTCATATTCACCTGATTATCGCCGTTTTGGGTCTCGCAGTTAACTTCTCCCGCTACATTCATTTGATCTGCTATAAAAAAGCACATTGCATTGTCCTTTGTCAGTTCAACGTCACACCCCTGATTACTCTCTGTACCGTTCGCATATTTTATTTTAGGACATGCTGTTTTTTGTTTTCCGTTTGAAATAAACGTCACTTTTGCAGACGGCATAGGAGGGTAACTGAAATCCAAATGTAAATCTTCTTTTTGTGCCGCAGTCATCTTATTTATATCACTGTCGGAATAATAATTCTGGTTATATTTTACGGGATCGGTTACTGTATTATGCAATATAGTTTCCAGAGAATGATACGTTTTTAAAAACAACATTTTTTCTTTATCCGGAGTAACTTTATTTACTGCTTTCATAAGCAGTGCCATTAAAACACCGGCTATAGTCAAAGTAAGCAGTGCTTCAGCAAGTGTAAAGGCAAATACTTTATATCTTTTCATAATTCTTTTCTCCTAATTTTTTTAAATTATATTCTATATTTTTCTTATTTGCAAAAAATAAAAAAAGTTATCAAAATAAGGCAATTTTTTTTATAAAAATGTTTTTATATATATAAGGTAGAAAAGTAAGGTTAAATTTATTATGGTAAATGGTATCAGTTCATCTTATGTTCCATACGCAGGTTTTCCGGCAAATGCTACCGGTGCTACTCCTGTAACAAAAGATATAGCAAGCTATTGTTATGATACACAGCGTCCTTCTATTTCAAAGACTTACGGTTATTTGACAACAGAAGAAAAAGAAAACTATACCTGGCCTGTAGTAGGAACAATTGTTTCAGCACTGGCTCTGATGGCTGTACGATTGAGACGATAAAAAATTGTTACAAATTAATCTGATATTTTGCATACAGATGACAAAAATTGATAAAGACTCATTATCTCAGGTTTCTGTCTGTTTTGCGAAAGTTTGAGTTCAGCAAACCCCTGTTCTAACCCGAGCAAGCATGCCGGACAGGTGGTCAATATTATATCAACATCTGAATCTATATAATTTTGTGCTTTTTGTTCTGATATTTTTCCGGAAATATTTTGATTTATCAACGCAAACTTACCGGCAAAACCGCAGCATTTATCATAATCTTTTACCTCGATATATTCACAACTTTTAATTTTTTTGACCAGATCAATAAATTCATAACTGTCATGACAGGGTTTATGAACTGAAATTTTATAGGATTTCAATGCTTCAAATTCAAGATTTTTCATTAAATCCCATGCCATTTTAATATTATCAGACAAGCTAACAGCTTTTGGATCAGAGCTGTAATCTTTATATTTTTTCAAAACATCATAACACGAGGCGCAATCTGTAATTATACAATCAAAGTCATCATCTAATTTTGAGAGATTTTTTTCTATTATTTTTTTGAACTCATCAATATTCCCGTCATTCAGATAACTCACGCCGCAGCATTCAAAATTCTTTGTAACAAGTTCAACATTACATTGTGCAAGTATTTTTTTTACCGAGTTTAAGGTTTCATTATTAATATACTTATTAAAACAGCCATCAAAATAAAGAACTTTTTTTAGGGATGAACCGGAACGAATTTTTGGTTTGTAACCATTACCTGCTGCGGAGTTTAAAAGGATAAGCCATTTAGCGGCTGTCCCCATTTTTTTTATACTGTTTTCAAAATATTTAATAAGTTTATTAACTCTAAAAAATCTGTACAGAGGTAGAAAAAATCGAGAAACTATCAATACAAGCTTGAATAAAAAATAAGAATTTAACACTTTTTCTTTAAATGACAATTTATTTGTCTTATAATATTCCGCCTTTGCCGCAATAAAAATATCCCTGACATCTATCCTGCTTGGACAAAAATCTTTACAGGCATTACATCCGGTGCAAAGCTCAAGATACTTTTTCAGATTTTTATTTAATATTAAGTCCCCCTTTATAACTCCGTTAAGCAAATTAAATTTGCCTCTTGAAACGGCACATTCATTCAAAGTTGCTTTGTAAACAGGACATACTGTCTGGCACAATCCGCAGCGGGAACATTTGTATATATCATCTTTATAGTCAATTAAATTTTTCATATAATTAATTATATTCACAAAGAATAATTTAGTGATAAAATTTTTATAATATTAGGGATACAGAGACTTATTATGAAAATAGCCATAGCAGAAAATCAAAAAATTACTATAACAGAAACAGACAAGCCAAAATTATCCGATTATAGTAATCAAGGCGCAATAATAAAAGTACTCGGCTGCGGTTTATGCGGCTCCGATATTGTCAAATTTCTTCATGACGGAACAGAAAAGGTTCTCGGTCATGAAGTTGTCGGGGAAATAGTTGAAATAAAAAACGGATTATTTTCAAAATTCAAAACCGGAGACAAAGTCGTTTTAGGTCATCACGTTCCCTGTATGAAATGTGATTATTGCTGCAATAAAAACTATTCAATGTGCAGGCAGTTTAAACAAACAAACATATACCCCGGAGGCTTTTCAGAATACATTTATGTTTCACCTCTGCACCTTAAAAATACAGTATTTAAAGTTCCAAAAAATCTTGATGATATGGAAATCTCTTTTATGGAACCTTTAGCCTGCTGTATAAGAGCTGTAGAAAGAGCACAGGTATCAAAAGGAACATCATCTCTTGTTATTGGTCTTGGCTCTATTGGTCTTTTGATGGGGCAGGCGATTAAAGCTTTTGGAGGGGATGTAATAGGCTGTGATTTGATAGACGAGAGAGTCGCTCTTGCTAAAAATTTAAATTTTGATGCTTCGATAAAATTTGAAGATAACGATGAAACATCTGCAAAAATAAAAGATATGACATGTTCTATCGGTGCAGATATAGTTTTTATGACATCTGGGTCTGACAAAACGATTGAATTTGCTCTAAAATCTGTAAGAGACGGAGGAACTATACTTGTATTCTCTTCGGTGCCTAATGATACAGCAGGATATATAAACAACGAAATATATTACCGTGAATTAAAGATAATGGGAAGTTATTCACCGGCACCGGCAGATTTGAAACTTGCAAAAAATTTACTTAAGAAAAAGAAAGTAATAGTTAAATATTTTTCAACAGTATATGCTTTTGAAAACATTGCAGAAGCAATACAGGACACAATTGAAAACAAAACGCTTAAAGCATACATAAAAATTGCAGATGCAGATTAATTTTACCGGGATGGATGGTTATATACAATGAAAATGAAAGCAATCAGATATTATGCCCCTCTGGATATAAGATATGAAGATGTCGAAATAAAAGATCCCAAAGATAATGAGGTTCAAGTCAGAATAGAAGCTGCTCTTACATGCGGGACTGATGTAAAAACATTTAAAAGAGGACACCCTGTATTGATAAAAAAGACTCCGTCCGGTTTTGGACACGAATTTGCGGGTGTTGTGGTAAAAACAGGGAAAAATGTATTTGATTTCAAAATAGGAGACAGAGTTGTAGCGGCAAATTCCGCACCATGCGGAAAATGTTTTTATTGTTTAAAAAAGCAGTATAACCTGTGTGAAAATCTGGATTTGCTAAACGGTGCTTATGCTGAATATATAAATATACCTGCACGGATAGTAGAAAAAAACCTTCTAACAATACCGGACGGATTAAGTTTTGAAAAAGCAGCTTTCGCAGAACCTCTTGCAAATGTTGTTCACGGAGTGGAAAGGACAGACATCCAGCCGGGCGACATAGTTGGTATTGTCGGTATAGGTCCGATTGGACTTATGTTTGCTAGGCTCGCAAAGCTCAAAGGTGCTCGTGTCATTGCTGCAGGCAGAAATCCATTAAAGCTGCGTCTGGCTGATGAATTTGCACATGCTGATGAAATAATTGATTTAAAAAAATATCAACATCCTGAAAAAATATTCAAATCCTTTACGGACAATGGAAGAGGATTGGATATAGCTGTAGAATGTGTAGGTTTGCCTGAAATTTGGGAAAAAATGTTCAGCCTTGTAAGAAAAGGTGGCAAGGTTCATTTATTTGGGGGGTGTAAATCAGGCACATCAATAAATATTGATACCAAGCTTCTGCATTATGATGAAGTAAAGATAATTAGTGTTTTTCACCATACCCCGCAATATTTCAGACAGGCTTTAAGTTTAATTGCAGACGGACATATAGATGTAACAAAACTTATAACAAAAAAAATGCACTTATCTGATGCAAAAGAAGCCATACTTGCCCATGAACGAGGTGAAGCTGTAAAAATACTTTTGACGCCTTAAAATTGTTAAATTTTGTTAACAATAAAATAATTGTCTTAAATACACTATATACAACACTCATTGCCTATTTTCATTAATCGGGTGGATTGCATTATCTTTTTAATATGCTAATCTAATAGTAATGGAATTAATAAACATTCTGAAATGATTGTTTAGTTCACCTAAGACTTGTGAAAGAGAAGAATGAAAATTTTACAGACGATAAAGGTAAATAAAATTCCTGCACACGGAGATTACAAATCTCATTTCGGGCATGAATCAGAGTATAGATCAACTTCATTCATTCCGTTTTTACATGATTCCATGCTACAGAAGTCATTAGATTCTAAATCCAATATTAAAGTTTTAAATAATAAAAAGACCGCCAATGTTATTTCATTTGGCGGTCTTTCTTTTTCTCAAATACAAAAAATTAAGACTTCCGGTTTATGGAAATTTTTGAATGCTAAATGGTTTGAAAAATTTATAGCAAAAGCCGACGCAAGCCAGACATTGTTTGATGCATTCTTTGCATTATTCCTTACGTGTGCTCTTCGTCCTGCAGCAATTATGGCTCAGGCAAATGATAAAAACAGAAACAAAAATAAAAAAGCAGCCTCACACTCTATATCTTCCGGTATTATAGGTTACGGATTTGCAAAAGTTGTATTTTCACCGGTAAAAAATGCTATTGATAAAATAAAAGCCCACCCGGGAGTTTTTGCAAATAAAGCAGAAAAATTTTTCAGATATGCCGATAAATATACAAATAAATCGCTGTACAGGACAATGAGTGCTTCTAAAAGAATGCAGACATATACAATGCTGTTCAACAAAACAACGGAAGTTCTTACAGCGGGTGTACGTTCGGCAATAACAATCGGAATGATTCCTTATATAGACATGTATATTTTAAATCCGCTTTTCGGTTCCAAAGAGCCTGTTTCAACAAAAAAAGAATTACAGATGCCGTCATATAAATATTCATACATTGTAAACTTTAAAAACAATCAGGAATCAAACAGAGTTTTTCAAAACTTTACAGGAGGGATAAAATAATGATTATAAGTCCGTATAATCCCGGTTTTAAAAAATATGAACCCCCTTCTTTTAAAGCTTTTAATGCAGCATCTGCCAGAAAAACAATAAAACAGGCTAAAAAGATTTTATATAACGGTTCTGACAGAACAACAAGCTATATGGCTCTTGGTATAGGAGAGATTGCTTCTTACAAGCCTGTACAAAAAATTGTTGACTGGTTTAAAGATAAAAACTACCAGGCACATCTTGCAGCAATTGTCGGATGTATACTTTCCGGTTTTTATATGCTCGACACTGCAAAATCAAAAACAATAGAAAAAGATCAAAAATTACCGCTCATATTAAATCAGGGTGTGGTATGTGCTTTTTCAACAGCCGGCGCTTACACTTTAAACAGTTATCTTGATAAAAAAATTAATAATATAGCTGAACTGTTCAGTATTGCAAAAATAAAAAATAAAAAACTACAGGAACATTTTCTAAAATTCAAAGCAGATTCACAATACGCAGATGTTATATACAGAGCTTCGTCTAATAATGAAAAAGTTAAAACAATTCTGAAAAAGCTGGAAAACAAGTTTGAGTTTACAAATAACACAATTGTTTTTATAAAAGAGGAGTTGAAAAAAAATAAAAATGATTCTGTTGCAAAAAATTTCTTAAAAGAAATTAAATCAATAAACACATGCGGCAGAGATAAAGCAGATGTAATAAAAGAACTGTTTTTAAAGCAAATGAAAGAAAGCCAAGTTCTTAAAAATGCTTACAACAGAGAATCAATGAATAACGCAATCAAATTATATTCAGGACTGCCTGAGTCCGGTAACCTGCCTAAATTGTTAAACGGATTTAAAACTGCTAAAGCATTGATGATATTTGCTTTAATTTACAGATTTGTATCACCGGTAATAGCGACACCTATTGCTAACAAATTCAGTGAAAAACTTGAAGCAAAGAAAAAATAGCTTAGTTTGACAGATGCAGACTTAATTGTAACTGATATGGAGCGCTAAAACGATTAATTAATAAAAAAAATCCCGCAATCTAGCGGGAAATTTGGTTAGGTTTTAGTTTATAATAGGTTATTAGTTTAATTTGAACATTTTAAACTTTTTTAACTAATCGCTGCCATTGCTGTCCATTCAAATTCGAATTTAACTTAACATCATCACTATTAAAGCAGATAGTTGAGAATATTTTTTTACGTTGTTCTGCTGATAAATGTTTGATTGCTTTAGGTCTGAATGTATAACCCAATTTCATTAATCTTTCGCTTGCTTTATTATATAATTCTTGAATAGTATATTCATGCGGCGGCAGTAGACCTTTTGTCCCCCCTTGTTGAGGAATATTAAATGTCTGCTGCTGTTTTGGCAAATAGTTTTCTATAGGACCTAAATCAGCTCTGTTAGAAGGTACATGTACCGGCAGATTGCTGCTGGTTGAGGCAGGCAAGCAGCCTTTAATACCTTGTTGAGGAATGTTAAATGTCTGCTGCTGTTTTGGCAAATAGTTTTCTATAGGACCTAAATCAGCTCTGTTAGAAGGTACATGTACCGGCAGATTGCTGCTGGTTGAGGCAGGCAAGCAGCCTTTAATACCTTGTTGAGGAATGTTAAATGTCTGCTGCGGTTTAGGCAAATAATCCGACAACGGACCTATGTTAGGTTTTGCACTTACAGCCGGATTTACAGGTGTAGTAGCGGTATGTTGCGGCAATAATCCTGCCGGAGCTTTAGGTTCCGGGGGTGTGTATACAACGCCGGATGAAGGCTGATTCATTGCTGCCTGCTGTTTGGCAATTGCGTCTGCACGTCTATCTACATGCGGCGGCAGTAAACCTTTAACAATTGTGTTTCCCGGATTAACCTGATTTCCGCCTGTAGGTACCACGGGGGTTCCGCCTGCAGGTGTATTTACTGTGGTTGTTGTGCCTGTATATGGAGGCAAATAACCTTTTATATTTGTACCTTGAGGATTTACAGGATTACCGCCAGGGTTAACCGGATTTGTTGGATTTGTTGGATGCACCGGGTTTACGGGATTTGCCGGACGTACCGGATTTACCGGATTTGTTGGGTTAGTTACAGCTCTTGACGGTCTTCTGCCTTTTCTCAAAGATAAAAGCAATGCAGCCGTACCAAGTGCTGTACCTATTATACCAAGAATTGTACCTGTTTCATCTTTCTTTTTGTGTACTGCTATCGGTCTTGTGTAATAATTGTTGTTACGGTCATCGTCTTTTATTAAATAATCTGCAGTGAATTGCCCGATTCCGACATTACTCATAGGTGAAATAAATCCACCGTATCCAAAGCCGTTATAATTACCGAAGCCATATGAACTATAACCGCCATAGTATCCGTTATTACCGTTATTAACAGCATTATAATTCGCCATTACATTATAAGTCGGACTCATTAAGCTTTGAAAACTTGTGCTGTAATTGTCAAAATTCATAACCATGACCTAATCTCCAAACTACCTTTAATTTTATAAATCTAACCTTATATTTATAAAAACAATTTGTTTTTATAAATTGCTTGAAACAAAATTAATGTTAAGAAATATTAAACAAGTTTCTTAATCAACTCTATTATTTTAGCTGTCAGCAAGTACAATAGACATAGGTTATAATTTTTATATATGATTAGTACACAAACAGAGGGGATGCGGATGCTTGAATTTGACGCCCAAAATGTCAAAGCCGAAATCGTCGGTGAAGAAAACGGGTTAAATCTTGAAGAAGAATTTAACAACTATAATGACACAATAGCTAAAATTATAAGTGACTTAAATTCCCGAAAAGACAAACCGGGTCAATGGCTGCAGTGGATGAATTTAGGCTACAGCGAAGAAACTGTATGGCTTGTTAAAGAGTATGCAGCAATGACACAGGGAATGTTTGAAAATGTACTGGTTCTGGGCTTAGGAGGCTCTGCACTCGGGGGCATGGCTGTTTGTGAAGCACTTTTGAAGCCATACTGGAATATGCTGCCGGCAGAGAAAAGAAACAATTATCCCCGTATATTCTTTCTGGACAACGTTGATCCTGATGAAATTAACGGATTGCTTGACTTGCTGGATTTAAAGAAAACTCTTGTTAATGTAATAACAAAATCAGGTTCAACAGCAGAGACCATGTCACAATTTATGATATTAAAAGACAGGTTGGAATCCGAACTCGGTGATAATTATGTAAGACATATTGTCGCAACTACTGATAAAAATGTTGGAATACTCAGACAAATTTCAAATGAAGAAGGCTACAAAACCTTTGTAATACCTGACGATGTCGGCGGAAGATTTTCTGTATTTTCCGCTGTAGGGCTGCTGCCTCTTGCTCTGGCAGGAATTGACATAGAAGATCTGGTTCAGGGTGTAAAAGATATGGATCTGGCTTTGAAAAACACTGACATACACCATAATATTGCTGCACAAAATGCATTAATCCATTATTTAATGGACACTAAAAAAGGTAAAAATATAGTAGTTATGATGCCTTATTCATCAAGACTAAAGTATGTATCCGATTGGTTTGTGCAGTTATGGGCAGAAAGTCTCGGTAAAGAATATGATAATTCCGGAAACAAGGTAAATATAGGACCGACACCGTTAAAAGCACTGGGCGCAACGGATCAGCATTCTCAGATACAGCTTTATAATGAAGGTCCGAATAATAAAATCATAAACTTTATCAGGGTCAAAGAATTTGATACAACTTTAGAAATACCCAAAATATTTGAATTTACAGGCGTCGGCTATCTTGGCGGCAAAACAGTGAACTCTTTGATTAACGCAGAAGCAGATGCGACAAAAGTTGCTCTTGTTGATTATAAAAGACCAAATGTTACAATCAGCATAGATAAAGTTAATGCTTATAACATGGGACAACTTTTATATATGCTTGAAGTCCAAACAGCAATTATCGGAGAGCTTTACAACATAAATACATTCAACCAGCCAGGAGTCGAACAGGCAAAAAATTATACTTATGCACTTATGGGCAGAGCCGGTTATGAAGAATCCGCAGCAATGCTTAAGGAAAAAATGTCTTAAAATTTATCGGTGTAACAATAAGTTACATTTTTTACATCAAACTATGTCTTTGCTAAAATTTAATAGGAGCTTTTTAATTAGAGAGTAGTCTTTATGGCAGAAATTAATTATTTGGAAATAATACAAAATAAACTTGATGCACTGGTTGAAAAAATAGTTCAGAAAGAAAATTCAGATGAAGATTTTCGTATTACTTATGCTCAAATTCTTGAAAAGATAAATACGAAAATGGATATATTTTCTAATGATGATACAACCGAAAGAATTAACCTTGTCGGAATAGAACTCGGCAAACTAATAAGAGAACGTCAGGAAGTAGTCGATTCAAAATTTAATGCAATAAAAGGAGAATTTGATAACATAAATGATATTTTATCCAATTCATTAAAAACTCCTGAAATTATTGCTGCGTTTGATAAAATACAAAATCAGATTCATTATTTTTCAGAAGAGCAGGAAAGCCAGAAATTTGCCTTCAATTCTATAATTTCACATATAGAAAAATTCGGAACATTAGAAGAAACAAATGAAAATATCAGAGCCAATTTTGCTATTGTAAAAGAACAAAATACGATTATCAATGAAAATGTAAACAAACAGCTGGATATTTTAGACAAATTAAACACTTCTTTACAAGAAACAGATAAAAAGATTCTGGATGATTTAAATACCCTTATTGCGTCATTAAAAGAATTCCTTGAGTCATTTAATGAAGATGTCACTGATATCAAACAATTTGTAGATGACAAAGTAGAGCAAATTTCAGCAAAGATAAATGAAGCAGATACTGTTATAAATGCTTTAAACAATAATTTTACTACATTAATGCAGGTTATAGGCAATATATTTGAAGATGATGCTTTTCAGGAAGTCCGTTCAAATATTACAGATATAATAGCAAAAACTGTATTCATTTCGGAAGCAATAGCAAAACTGGCAACAAAAGAAGAACTCCTTGCCAATTCTGAAAAGAACAAAGAAGAAATAAAACTAGATACTAAAAAAAATATTGAAGAACTCGGTCAAAAACTTTTATCTTCTCTTGATTTTTCATCACTGGAAGATATCAAAAATTATACGGAAAAAATGTTCTTTCAAGGAACAGAAGTACTAAAAGAAGAAATATGGTCAATAAAAGACAAGGTAAATAATTTGAATGAAGAATCTTTAAAAAAAGATGAATTTGAAAAGAAACTTGATGAAATAAAAATACAAAATACCAATGCAAAAGAAGAAATAGACAAAAAATTTGAATCACTAAAAGAACAAAATGACACAATAAAAGACGATTTAACAGATATTATATCAGAAGAGAGTGTTGCAACATCTACACAACTGGTTGAAATATCCACGCTTATTGAGTCCTTAAAAAATAATTTAGCTGATATTGTATTGAAGCAGCAACAAGAACAAATTGACAGCTCACTTAAAGAATTACAAACAAAATTTGTTACACAGCTTGTACAAATTGCAGACAATATTTCCTTCGAAGAAGAACTCGGAGAAATAAGCAACAGTCTTGATTTATGCTCTGAAGAAATAAAAGAAAAAATATCCTCTGACATAAATGAAATAAAAGAAGAAATACTGCAATTAAAAGATACATCGGAAACAGAAAACAGAGATATTTTCGATGTATTAACAACAATTGATTCTGCGGTAAAAACAGATATTTCACAGGATTTAAAAACACTTTTATCCGGATTAAAGCTTTTGACAAGCGGAATGAATGAAGATAAAGAGTATGTGTATACTCTTCCTGATATAGAGTCAGATTTATCTAAAATAAGGCAGGATATCGGAAATATTCAAAAGACTCTTGCTCCATCAGAACAGGAAGCCGGAGAAAACAGTATCGATCTTACATCTAAAATAAACAGCATAAAAAAAGTATTGGATAAGCTGCAAGACAACCCCCTGCCTGCAGAAATTGCAGAAATAAAAGCGTTGTTTGATTCTTTAAATGAAGATGTTTCAAGTATAAGCAAAAGAACAAATAAATTAATTATTGCTTCAGATGAAGTAAGCAAAGCTTTGAAAGCAAATATAATTGCATTTACCTCTTTAATAAATGAATTTGAAAAACAAAGCAGAGAATTTTATGATTCTGCATTTATGAAAGAAATACATGCAAGAATCGAAAGTATGTCTCAGAATGTTTCTTCGATTTTACAATCAGAGCAACTTTTAAATGAAGCTTTTATGTACATGGGGGAATGGATTGATTCTGCCAGTGACTCGTTTGATGAAATAAAAACAGATGTATCAAAAGTTAAGAAAAGTCTGCTTTCTGACGATATAAATTTTGCTGACAAAATCGAAAATACAGTCAATGATTTGACACAAAAAATTGCAGCACAGGATACAAAAATAGAAATGCTTGATGAAAAATTGAATCAAATTATTTCTCAACAGCAAGAATCAAAAGAAATAAAATCTTTGCTGGAATATATTACTTCTCAGATAAGCATTACTAATGAAAAAATTGTTGAAAATGAAAAACTTTCACAAAAAATTGCAGACATTGAAAAGCAGATTAAAAGAATTGATAAAAATGTTACTGCAATAACTGAATACATTGATGACGAAGAAGATAGCGGGTACTTCGACGAAGAAGACACAGAAGACTAATTATTGCTTAATACGAGCTTGAAAGTTGCAAGATTTTTAATTGCAAACAACTTAGTTTTCATATTCTGTTCTTCATTAATCTTAAATATTCTTATAATACGCTGGATTTCTTCTACATTTTTACGAGAAGTTATATCATAAACATTATTTATAGGATCTGATACTACATCCATTATTGTATTCAATTCATGTTCTTGCATAATAGGTATTCCTCTAAGACTCTATATTTGTATAAAGTAATTTTGATTATAAAAATTGCCTTTTGTTTAATAATTGTTAAGAAATATATACAAAATATATACTAATTTATGGCAAAATTTTAATATATACTGGAAATAGTGGATATTTTGTTTTTTAATTAATATATAATAATAGACATACACATTTGATATAAGGAGACTATATGCTGCCAATCGTATCAGAAGAACATGCATCACTTGCGTTTGCCGAAATTTTTCAAGATGTACACGGATGGCGCAAAAAGATGATACATTACATAAAAGATGAAAATCCTGAAATAAACAGTGCAATTATAGAGGCGGCAAACAATACGGATCTCGACCCCAAAGCTGTAGCACTTGGTGCATATATGACATATATTCTGCTGGAAATGGCAGCGAAAGATGATGACAGCATCGGGTATGATTTAGAAGACTGATTATAATACAACTTTTATTTTAAAATTTTGAATACTCTGGTTTGTCAAAATCTTCTTTTGATTTTCCAGAGTATTTTTTATTGCAAATATCCAGCCTGTTTTGGGATTTACAAAAAGAAAAAATGCTGCTTTACTTTCCAGAATGCGCTGTGCTTTATCTATAATAAGTTCACCATTGTCAGACAATTCAAAAATTGTAAAAGATAAAGGTGCCGACAAATTACTGTCAATATATGCATCAAACATTGTATTACGCAGTTTTGTCGTATCTTTTAAAACAGATTGGTCTTTGTATGTTGTACACCATTTATAAAGACCGGTTATAATATCATCAATATTATTTTTGTTCATTCATAAGACCTATAAATTCCTCAACGAGTTTTCCGTTCCATTTTTTGCCGGCTTCAAGCCTTATTATCTCCAGTGCCTCCTCTTTTGTTCTTGCTATTCTGTAAGGACGACTTTGTATAAGCGCAAAATAAGCATCAATCAGCAAAATTATCTGAGATGAAAGCGGAATAGACTCACCGCTGAGCTTTTGGGGATAACCCGTACCATCCCAATTTTCATGGTGAGCTTCGATTATCGGTATAATGTCTGCAATTGAGCTTATAGGTTTTAAGATTTTTCTTGCTGCAATAAGAGGATGCTCTTTTATTTTCTGTTTCTCTTCATAAGTAAGAGGTTCTTTTTTATTCAAAATCTCTTCAGGAATCATTAATTTTCCTATATCATACAAGAGCATAGCAATTTTTAGCCTGTCAATATCTTCTTTGGAAAGTTCCATTTTTTTGCCGAGTTCTATAGCCAGAGAAACTTTTTCTTTTGACAGCCCCCTTTTATAGTGGCTGTTATAAGTCTGAGCAAGAGTATCCGCAACGGAAAATATTGTATCTTTTGAATCTATTGCATTAATTGCTTTTAACTTTGATGTAACTTCTTTTGCCACCCGATCAGGTATAGGTACTTTTTGTTTTGTAAGTATGTCCATAAAAGCCCCAAAAGCAACTTCATGCCATTCTGACTCATCCTGTGAAGATTTTGCAAGAGTCACTCTGTTTCTGCCGTTTATTTTTGACTTATACATAGCCTGATCCGTCATATCAAGGAGCTCATCTGTTTTGATAGAATGCTCGGGAAAAGTTCCAACTCCGAGACTTGCCGTAATATGACCTATAGTATCAAGTTCCTGAGCTTCTATTGCAGCACGAATTCTTTCTGCCGCAATCATCGCACCGGATGAATCAACACCTGGCAGTAATACAGAAAATTCTTCACCGCCGAGACGGGCAGGCACATCAATCGAACGTGCATTTTTCTTTAATATATCTGCAATTGTTTTTATTGCAAGATCTCCAAAAAAGTGTCCGTAGGTATCGTTAATTTTTTTTAAATAGTCTAAATCAAGACTTATTACAGAAAACGGCTGATGTAAACGCATTGCACGTTCCGCTTCTTTTTGCAGCGCCTGATTAAAATATCTTCTGTTATATAATTCCGTCAGAGAATCCGTGACAGCTTCTTTCTTCAAATTTTCAAACAGATTTGCTATAGTAATTGCCATTTCAACCTGATTACCAAAAAGTGTTAAAAAATTCAGTTCTTTATCCGTAACATCTTCTCTTGGTGAAAATACCATCATTACACCGAACGGTTTATTTGACGGGTGCAGGGGAATACAAATAACACTTTTACTTACACCCAGTTTATTTATACTTTCTCTGTCCTCAGGCCTAAAATCATACAATAGGCTATTTATAACCTCAAGATAATCTCTTGTATGCAGTATATTTTTTTCTTCAATTGCCTTTGTAATAAGCATCCTTGAATCATATTTTAAATGATAATCATGGATATCAAGATTTTTTGCCTGCAAATACCCGATAATTTTTTTTAATATCGGACTTTCAGAAAAAGCTTTTATTTTATAGTATTTGCCTTTATCATCATCACAAACCTGCAGTATGGTGCTGTTAATATAGCCCATCTCTCCGTGAAGAGAATTGACAAGTTTTTGCAACACGCTGGATAATGGTTCAGATGAGTTCATAAGCTCCCATACATGTTTCAATGTTAAAAAAGCTTTATTTGCCTGATCCAGCTCCTGTGTACGTTGAACAATTTCTTTTTCTAATGCAAGATTTCTTTCATATATTTCAATAAACTCTTTTTTGTTATTCGAAATACTGTATTCTATATCATTAACTTTTTGTGTATATTCTTTGAATTTTTTAAATAAATCCATACTTTGTACTGCTTATTATCTGGTGTACCGTGGAGTTTATTATACTACTTTTTTTATACAAATGTAAGACTTTATATCAAAATCTTATTTAAAATATCAATCAAATCCTCAGGTTTTATCAACTTACAACACTTATTTTTCTCATCCTTTCGTTTACATTTCTTTTTCAGACATGGACGGCAATCAATCTCCGGGGCAAGTACATAGCAATTATCACCGAAAGGTGCGCTTCTCTTTTCTGCCGTTGCGCTGAATAATGTTACAATTGCCGGTTTAGAAACAGCCCAGGCTATATGAGCACTGCCTGAATCAGGAGAAACTACCGCATCACAGCGTCTAAAAACTTCAGCCAGTTCTTCTAGATTAGTTTTACCTGCAAGATTTATATAATTTTTACAATCTGTGCCGGAAAGAATCCTTTTTATCAATTCCTGATCCGATTCTGTACCGGTAAACACAATATTAACCCTGTCTTTAAAATATTCAATCACCTGCGACCAGTACGGCTCATACCAGTGTTTGTTCTGCCATGTCGTAGCAGGAGACAGACCAACTGTTTTCTTTGTTTTATCCGTACTCCGCAAAAGATTGTCTATTTTTTGTTTTATTGTTTCATTAGAATCTCTTAATATAATTTTTATTTCACTTGTATCTGCTCCTATATGCTGCGCAAATTCAAGATTCCTTTTGACAACATGATAATCAGGATCAAATAGTTTATGAGACTCCGGATAAATCTCGTTAGAAAAGATACTGTAGAACTCCCTTCCTCCTGTTAAGGTAACTTTTCTTTTTATATTTAAAAACGGTAAAAGAAACGCACTTTTCATAAGCTGCTGCGTATCAAGTACTATTTCATAATTTTCTCTGTTTATTGAGTCAATGATATTTTTAAATTCTTTTATATTTTGTAAACTAAATAGCCCTCTCTTTTTCCAATCTTTTTTAGGTAATACATAACAATAGTCAATAAGAGGATTGTCCTTTATAAAAAGCTGTGCTTTATCCTCCACAACCCAGCCGATTTTACACTCAGGCCAGGTATGTTTTATTGCATAAGCAACCGGCAGAGTATGTATAGTATCGCCAAGAGCACTCAAACGTAATATTAGAACTTTTTTAGGTATATTCTTCATTTCTCCATAATTATATAAAAAAATTAAGAACCATACGAAAGATTTACTCTTCTTAATGTTTTTTAGACTTTTTGGTGGAGTCATGAATTTTATAAATTTATTATCATAGGAAAGTTGAAAATCGTCGAATAAAATTTATACCCAACTACATAATATAAACAGGAAGGTCACTTAATAATGAGTAGCAGAAAAGTCCTTAATCTCCGTCAATCAATTTTAAAGTACAATACAGAACTTTTGAAATTAAAAACTCATTTAATGGAATCAAACGAAGCAAATGTTAAATACAATAAAATTTTGATAAAAAAAGCTGTTTGCAAAAAAGAGCTGGAAGAATCAAATACTTCTATAGTTCATAAAATCTTAAAAAAGTTTTCTAAAAACAACAGAGATGAAAAACTAATTTGTGATTATTTCAATAATTAATTATTTAGTAAAATTTAACAATCTGAATGTTTTTTTCTTGTTTTCAGATTCTTTGTCAGGCAATTCATAACAATCAAGACATCTTGCTTCATAAGTTTCATCTCCTCCTATCATAATAAGAGGTGAAGATTTATCTGCAGGAAAACCGTTTATTAATCGCTGGGTTCTCGTTGCGTGATCTGAACCGCATTTCATACAAACCGCAGTCAATTTGTCTACCCTGTCAGCTATACACAAAAGTTCAGGCATTGAACCAAAGGGTTCACCTTTGAAATCCAAATCCAGACCGGAAGCAATGACTCTTTTTTTGTGTTCTATCAGTTTTTTTACAACAGATACAATATCTGAATCAAAAAATTGGATTTCATCTATTGCTATTACTTCATCTTCCGGAGTAATTTTGTTTAAAATATCACGTGCAGTTTTGACAGTTACTGCATCCAGCCAGAGACCGTTACGGGATTCAATGTAATCACCTTTTGCTCTGGTGTCCATCTCAGGAGAAATAACCTTAACCTTTTTTTGCGCAATTATACATCTTTTTACCCTGCGAAGCAGTTCTTCTGTTTTCCCGCAGCTCATAGGTCCGGTTATTATTTCAAAATGGTAGCCCATAATACATCCTCTAATCCCAAGTAATATTTTAACAACAACCACATGAAAACAAATTTTTTCATGACATTCTTCCTCTTATTATATGATAAATTTAAAAATATTTTAAGAATTAGCCCTGATTTTTGCAGCATGTTAACATATCATTATGGCAAAACTGTTACTGGTAACTGATGATAAAAAAATAAACGATTTTGTATCGCAGAGTCTGTCAAAAAGCGCTTTATCCTGCATTTCTTCAACTGACAATGATACAATAATCAGTTATGTACAAAAAGGGCTTGTTTCTCTTGTTGTTATTGACGAAAAATTACAATCCTGCGACCCTCTTATTCTTTGTAAAAAGCTGCAAGCTGCTGCTATTAAAGAAAATATACCGGTAATTGCACTTATTGAACAGGACACAACCAATACAGAATTTTTAAAACAAACAAATTCTTATTTAACAAAACCAATCAACAGCACTATTTTAAATGCATGTATAACGTCAAATTTAAAACTAAAAAAGACAATAGACACGTTATCTTCAAATAACAGTGAGCTTGCAAAAAGTCTCTATCAGCTTGATGTTTTGTATAACACTTCAACCCGTCTTGCAGGGTCACTGGACAAGCAAAAACTTATAAGTATTATGATAGACGGTCTTGAAAAAAGTTTAAGCTTTTCTCTTTCTTCAACTCTTGTTTTTAATGAGGAGCAAGACATAGAACTTATTATAAACTCATTGTACGGAATATCTCCAAGATTGGAACATTCTTTAAAATTGAGAGCAATACTAAGCTATAAAGCCCTATTCGATAAGAAAAAAGTACCTTATGACATAAATGTCAAAGATATTAAAGTTACACAAAATATTAAACACCCCATAGAAGAGTATGATTTAAATATATTAAAGTTTGATAACCTTTTTGCACCTATAAATGTTGGTGAAAAATTCTTCGGGCTTATTGAAGTATTTAGAGAAACTGAGTTTTCTCAGGAGGACACTACATGTTTTCAGACGCTGGCAAGACAGGTGTCACTGCCATTGGAAAATGCGTCATTATATGAAGAAATCAAGAATACGAACACAAAACTGGAAAAACTGGAAAGACTAAAATCAGAGTTTATCTCTATTGTTTCTCATGAACTAAGAACACCGCTGACTGCTATTAAAAACTCATTGGAAATATGTTTGAGCGGCAAAGCCGGTGATATTAGCACCATAATGGATAAATTTTTAAATATGGCAAAACGTAATGTAATGAGACTTTCCGGTATAATTAATGATTTACTTGACCTTTCTAAAATTGAAGCCGGTAAAATGGATTTTAAATTTGAAATGGGTGATATAAATACCCCTGTAGAATTTATTAAAAATACCTTTGAAAATCTTGCAAAAGAAAAAAATATATCATTAATATCAGAAAAAGACTTGAATCTTCCGGGCACCTACTTTGACAACCAGAGGATAGAACAGGTTGTTTCAAACCTTGTGTCAAATGCAATAAAATTTACAGATGAAGGCGGAAAAATAATCATTAAGACAGAAATAGTGAAAAAAAGTGATTTAGATGTAAAAAAACTCAATACAGACAACAAACAATTACTTTATGAAAATTACATTAAAATTTCTGTAACTGACAACGGAATAGGTATAGCTCCGGAAGATCAAAAAAAGGTATTTGATCAATTCCAGCAGATAGAAAATTCTCTTAACCGTCAAAACGGTGGAACAGGGCTCGGGCTGCCGATTGCAAAACAATTAATTGAAGCACATAAAGGCTTTATCTGGGTAGAAAGTGAAGTAAATTCAGGAACCGTATTTTCTTTTATCATACCGGTTTTAACAGAAAAAGACCGGTTCCTGTCTGATCTGGACAAAGAACTATCAAAAGCAAAAATTAATAATCAAAATGTTTTACTTGTTATGATAGAAGAAACCAAGGAGCAAAAAGACTCTTTTATTTCTGCAGTTAAAGAAGATAAGATTTCAATAATCAGGAAAACATCAAATACAAAATATGTGTATTATGACGACAGGGAAAAACAATATTTGTTGATTATGATACCCGAGGCAGACAAATTTGCACAGGGATTTATTGAAAAAAAGATAGAAAGTGCGCTGCAATCATCCAATGAAGAAAATAACAAAAGATATGATATATTGTTTTCAACAGCCATTTCTCCCGATAACGGAACAACAACCGAAGAGCTTATTGACAATTTAAAAAGGTCATTAGTACATAGAAATTTTGCGGAGGTTTAATATACAAATGAATGATAACAAAAAAATTTTAATAGTAGATGATGAACAGGATATTGTAGAAACGCTAAAATTTATGCTTGAAGCACAGGGGTATGTCTGTTTCTGTGCCTATGACGGAGAAACCGGTCTGAATATGGCAAAAGAACTTTTGCCGGATTTAATGATACTTGATGTTATGATGCCTAAAATTAACGGTTACAAAATCAGCAGACTTCTAAAATATGACACAAAATATAAAGATATTCCGATAATTATGGTTACAGCCCGTTCTCAGGATGATGACAGGGCTATCGGAGAAGAAACCGGTGTTAATGAGTATATAACAAAGCCTTTTGAATTAGATGATGTAATCGCAAAAGTGAAAGAATACCTTTCGTAGGTATTTAGGGTGGTTTAAAATAATGGAGTTTGTAAGAAACAAAACCTTAGAAAAATTAAAATATGACCTTGTCAGAGATAATCTTATAAAATATGAAGATTTGGAAACTGCACAGCAGGTCGCCGATGCTCAGCATGTTAATTTAGGACAGGTATTAATCTCCTCGGGATTAATTGAAGAAAATACGCTACTGAAATTTTTGGAAAGCAAGCTTCATATTCCTTATGTCAATCTGGAAGACTATTCTATTGATAAAAAATGCTTAAACTTCATTAATTTAAACAATGCACAAAAGTATAAAGTAATCCCGCTTTTTATGATAGAAGGAATCCTGACTGTTGCTATGTCTGACCCATTGGATTTATTTGCAATAGACAGAATTGTTGAAGATGCAAAATGTGAAATAGAGCCGGTTATTTCTTCAGAAAATGCTATTTTAAAAAAAATAGAAGAGTACTATACAAGCAGCAGCTCTGTCGGACAGATTTTTATTGACGAAAACCGTCCGAAGTATGACTGGAGAGAAGTTTTAAATGATGAAACCCTGTTAACTGATATGTCTGATGAACATATACAAAAACTAATAAGGGCAATACTGAAACAGGCTATTTCCGATGATGTACATGAACTGTTTTTTGAACACGTACCAAACGGACTGAGTGTTTCTTTCAGAAAAGATTCTCAAAATACAACAACGGGAGAAATTCCTCCAATACTTGTTGCATCATTTATAGCAAGATTAAAAACTCTGTCTAATTTAGATCCTACAGTTTCTGAATTGCCCCAGCTAGGAAAACTGAGTTTCAAAGTTGATGAAATGTCGTTAATAGCAAGTATTTCTGCATTTCCGACAATACACGGTGAGCGAATATCTATAAAAATATACAAGCCGCCTAAAAAATTATCAGAAAATTCTATTGATACAAAAAAAATTAATATTATAAAAAAAGCATTGCAATATCCCGGGGTAATACTTGTCTGCGGTTCTTCATTGTGCGGAAAAACTCATTTAATATATTCAATATTATCTGAAATTGCAGATTCCAATAAAAATATAATGACAATTGAATCAATCACCAAGTATAATCTTGAAAATATTAATCAATGTGAATTGAATGAACACATAGGCTTTAATCTTGATAAAGCAATGAGGTTTATTGAATTCCAATCACCGGATATTTTGTACTTTGAAGGACTTAATACAAAAGAAGGTGTTGACTATTTTTCTTCGCTTGTATTTAAAGACAAAACTCTTATAACGGAATTTTCAGCTGAAAACATTGCTGATTTAATGAAAAAATTAGCTTTGGGCGAGTTTTCCGTATTCAAATCTTTACTAACTTGCTTAATATTTATTCACAATAAAGACAGTATTGAAGTCTTTGATAAAAAGGCATTAGAAAAATATTTTGCATAATTTTTAACTAAAATATCTAATAAAATAATGTAAAAATTTATTAACAATTCCTAAAATTCGGTAAATCCATTGAAAAAAATGTTTTTTATTATTATATAGGAAATCGAAGGTAAAAAGGAATATTGTTTTGAGTGGCGAAAATTCAATCAAAGTCGCACAATCGAATATTGATATAACAAAACTTGTACAAACAGACAGTATATCGTCAAACAACAACAGTACAGGTACAAATTTCCTTCTGTTTAACACAGAGTTATCTGAAGAACAGTTATATCCGGCAAATACAAAAAACAATGCTGCGGCTAACAGCAATGTTAAAGACCCGCTGTTTAAAAATGAAATCAAAAAAGAATCCCAAAAGACTTCTTTGCAAAAATCAGAAGACTTAAATATTTCTGTAAGGACGGGAGCCTTATCAAAAATAAGCAATTACTTTAATCGTCTGCGATACGGCGTCGACAGGTTAGATACGGCTATTGATGACGGAGCACTTTATGTATTACAGAAATACGGAATACCCGAATCAGAATTAAAAACAATTTATGAGTCCAATCCAAGATTACAGGCTATAGTATATCAAATGCTGCAAACAGGAGAAAATTACGGTATACAGACAGCATAATGAAATAAGAGAATAATAAGGGATATTCGGAATGAAAACCAAAGATGTATTACATTATGAAAATTTGAAAACTATAAAATATACGCATCTGGCAACAACAATTGTTTATGCCCGTGCTATAGCAGAGTTTCTCGGCTATTCAAAAGAACAGATTCATGTTCTGGAAGTTGGAGCTTCTTTGCATGATATAGGCAAATCATTTATCCCGCCGGCAATATTAAATAAAAAAGGAAGATTAACAAAAGAAGAACGAGAAATTATTAATTTCCATGCGGTAATCGGATACGAAATTTTAAAATCAGCCGGTTACGGTGTTAATGTTGCAGAAATAGCAAGAGATCATCACAATCCGTTGTCTAAAAATCCTATGGCACAAATTGTAAGAGCTGCGGATATCTATTCTGCAATGAGAGAAGAACGTTCTTATAAAAAAGCAAAAACACATGAAGAAGCAATGGAAGTTTTAAAATCAGCCAGAGTTCCTCAAAATATACTCGAAGCTTTAGACGAAAAATACGGAAAAAAGCAAAGAACAACAAATCCTATTCAAGGTTTTTCAGCTCAGCCTGCAGTTGCTTAATGTTCGTTGAAAGCGTATCATGATTATTTAGTGCTTCTTTGAGATATTCTCTATACTTGTCAATATCACCGGATTCTTTGTGTATATGAGCAAGTGTGTAGTACACTTCACCATTGTAAGGATTATTTTTCAATGCTTTTTGAAGCAGATTAATTGCATTATTCTTATCATCTTCCTGCATATATATTTTAGCCAAAATTATCGAGGCATTATTGTCTTTCGGATTCAACTCCAGTGTCTTTATCAAATATTCTTTAGCTTTTTCTCTGTCTCCTTCATCAAACGATATTGCACCGAGATTAAAATATGCCCAGCTGTAATCGGGAGACATATCTATGACTTTTGAATAATACTGTTTGCACAGTTCTCTTTGTCCGGTTTTATCATACTCATAAGCAAGATAAAAATGCGCAAGATAATCATTCGGATTTAGTTCTATAGCAGCTTTAAGACAGGTAATCGAAAGGTCATGTTCAAGTGTTTTGGAATACAAATAACCCAGATTAAAATAGCTGTTTGCATCATCTTCTTCAATCTGCAAAACACGTTTAAAAAAAGGAATAGCCTTGTCAAACTGCTGTGTTTGCAAATACACATAACCAAGATTGTATAAAAAATCAGGCTCATCAGGATTAATATTTAAAGCATTTTGATAAGATATAATTGCCCTGTCAAATTCTTTTAAATTTTCCAGAACTATGCCTGCATTGTAATGAAGACGGGAATCTTCAGGAAATCTTTTCAGAAGATAATAAAGATGTTTCAGAGCTTCTTCGTTATAACCGTTTTCCATAAGTTCCGCAGCCAGTTCTCTTCTGACATTAAAATCAGTAGGATCATGTTCTATTTTTGCATTTAATTCTGTTATTTTTTGTATATTGTTTTCTGTATTTTCCATAACTAGATTTTAACTTTTTTTTTAAATATTGCAAAGCAATATAAATACAGTAAAAGTTTTTATCTCATTTTAAGAGCCAGACTTGTCTACGGGTGTTAATGAGGCGAAGCCGAATGTTACACCCGTGGATGCCGGCAATTTCCAAAGGAAATTGTTCGGTAAACCGCAGTTCTGGCACGAAGTGCCTAGAAATGCGAAGTGAAAGTCCGGATATAACAATAAAAAAAGAACTCTTGAAAAAGAGTTCTTTGGATGGTGCCCTGAGCCAGACTTGAACTGGCACTGGGGGTGAGCCCAATCGGATTTTAAGTCCTAATTTATGAATTTTAT
>CALVCQ010000005.1 GCA_944326115.1 Candidatus Gastranaerophilales bacterium
GTTGCAGCCGCTGACTACGCTCCGCTGCCGTCAGCTTTGCACCTCGCTCCCCGGGTTTCACCCGTCCGGAATTCCGCCTCTTGAAATCAGACGCTGCGGAAAACTCATCGTTTTCCTTCGCTCTGGCACTGGGTGCTGTGCACACGGCGTGCCAGTCTGATTCCGCTGACAGCAGGCGGCACCTGCTCACCTTTGACTCCTTTTGTCTTTATTATTTCAATTAATTTTGGAGTTGTTTCATTATATAAGGCTTTCAGTAATTTTATCGTATCTTTATCCAAAATAATACTTCCGGATTTGCGAATGCATCTTCTAATCAATTCATCGTCAATCATTTTCCTAATTTGGTCATCTTGACTTACTATATACAAGAACAAATTTTTTTTGTCATATTGTAAAAATTAGTTTTATATTTGTTAAAAATAATTACAAATGCTTACTTTTTATCTGTTGCTTTACAAACCTTTCCTCATCTGCTTTTGTTATGATTTTGCCGGACAGTTTTTTCTTCAGTATTTCATCCAGCATTGCACCGATTTTCTTGCCTTCCAGTATGCCCATGTTTTTCAAATCATGACCGGTTAATTCTACTCTTATATCTTTGAGCCTTTCAAGATAAATAAGCGCCTCTTTTCTTTTTGTAAGCAAATAATAAATTAAAACAGCTTCCATTGAACATTTTTCAAAACATTTATATATTTCATAATTTGTACTGTGCAGGTTTAAATTGTTGTTTAACAATATTTTTTTATCCGTAAAAATCTTTTTTTCTGCTCTTGTAAAACAAAATGCATCTATGATTTTGGGATTATCAAGAACTGTACCCAGATATACAAGCCATGGATAATCAGGAGAATATTTATCCACAAGTGTTTTGATTTCCAATCCTTTAATATCCGGTTTTTCTCCGTAAACAAGTTTATAGGTGTCATTCACGAGAAACATATCATAGGCTCTCGGGATATTTAGAGAAAATGTCTGTTTCAATTCTGATTTTATGCGTGTCCATGAGATATTGTTGTGTATCTGGGTAGTCAAATACTTTTGCTGTTGCTCTTTTGTGTACTCATCTCTGTGAAAATTCAATCGTGCAGCAAATTTTAACGCACGGATTATTCTTGATGGATCTTCATTAAAACTGTTGTCATGCAGCACCCTTAGAGTTTTATTTTCTATATCTTTTACCCCGCCTGTATAGTCTATTACATCACCGTAATTCTTTTCATTTAAGGACATTGCCAGCGCATTAACGGTAAAATCACGTCTGTACACATCTTCTTGAAGCGAACAGCCTATTCTGACAACTACAGGAAGATGCCCCCGTCTTGGGTAAAACTCCTGTCTTGTTGATGCAAAATCTATAATAACATTATTTTTAAAACAAGCTTTCGCTGTTTTAAGGTCATTTTGCACCTGCAGAATTTTGCAGTGTTTTTTGTCGGCAAGTATGTGGCAGAATTTTATAGCATCACCTTCTACAGTAACATCTATATCTTTAATTTTTTTGTTTAAAATTAAATCTCTAACAACACCGCCTATAAGAAAAATTTTGTATTCAGCTTCAAAAGCCGTTTTTGAGCATAATAAAAGTGCGTTTATAACGCTTTTTGAAAGCTGTGTCTCCAGTTGATTGACAAGGTTTAGTGTAGAATCCATTTTAATTTACCGGTTTTTTACATATATATTACCGAATAATTTTATAAAAGAACGATTTTCTTTTTCAAGTTCTTCTATCCTTTGAATAAGAATTTTGTTGTCCGAGATAACCTCTTCTATTTTGTCCAGCAAAACCTTATTGTCTTTTTTATATTCCCCAAGCTGTATTGCATCTTCTATAAAGTCTGTTTTCTTTATAAAATCAGCCACATCATAAGTAATTTTCCGGGCAATTGATTCTGCCAGAACTGCAAGTGTCTGGTTTGAAATATCTAAAGTAACATTTTTGAGTTCATTTTCTACTTCTTTATTTACTTCATCCAGAATAGCAACCGGCAGTTCATGAACTTCATTATTTTCCGGAGTTTCACAAACAGAAGTTTGCTCCTCGTCTTTTTTCTCAATATTTTCTTGTGTATTGCAAGATAATTCTTCTTGAGGAGTTATTTCACCGTTTTCATTTTCTGCCGGTATATGTTCACCGGAAATTTCTACAGATATTTCAACGGGTTTTATGTCATCTTTATCCATGATATTTATTTCACACCGGGGTTGTTTTTGCTTAACAGCGTTGCGAATTTTTTCAACAGCCATTTCATCAAAAAATTCAACACCCTGTGCGTCTTCGTATATAGACTCAATTTTCCAGTTTTTTATAAAAGCATCCAGAATAAATCTATCTATATAACAATCTTCGGTATTTAAAATTTCTATAATTTGTTCTTTACTGTACATTAAAACCTCAGCCCGTAATACATGTACTTAAATATAATAATATATTTGAGCCAAAAAAGAAACAAATTGTAAAGTTTACGGAAACTTTTTTTGTGCACCCCCGTCATAAAAATAAAGAGAGATTTAACTTGCTGTAGACAGAAAAACTGCAGATCTGCTCATTAATCAATTTAATCAGCCAAACGGAATGAGGAATCAGAGGATGAATAATTTGACACATGATATTGTGCTCGAAAATATTGATGTAAAAGAAAAAATACTTAATGAAGAAGTTGAGGAAAATTTGTTTGAAGAATCTGCGAAAGAGGCGAGCATTGAGACTATCGAAACTTTCAGCACTATTGTTCAAAAAAATGATATCTTACAAAATTATTTAAAAGACATAGGAAGGATAAAGCTTTTAAAAACCTCCGAAGAAAAAGAACTGGGCAAAACAATTAAAGAAGGTAAATCAAAAGAAGCCCAAACAGCAAAGAAAAAACTTGTACAGGCAAATTTGCGGCTGGTTGTAAGTATTGCAAAAAAATATGTCGGTCAGGGTGTTTTATTTATGGATCTTGTGCAGGAAGGATCTGTGGGGTTAATTAAAGCAGCAGAAAAATTTGACTATACAAAAGGCTTCAAATTCAGTACTTATGCCACATGGTGGATAAAACAGTCTATAGTACGTGCAATTTCAAATCATTCCCGTACAATCAGAATACCCGTACACATGACCGATAAAATACGACTTTATAAAAAGATTTCCGCAAATCTTACAGCAAAACTCGGGCGTGAGCCAAATGATGAAGAAATGAGTCAAAAACTCGGAATTTCAGTAAAAAAACTTACTAATATTAAGAACGCTATTTTTAAAGATCCTGTGAGTCTTGATACCCCTATAGCAGAAGATCTGGTGCTTGAGGATTATATAGCTGACAATACGTATTGCTCGCCTGATGCAATTACACAAAATGACTTTTTAAACAAAGATGTGATGTCTATGCTGGATTTTTTAAACAGAAGAGAAAAAACGATTTTAATTAACAGATTCGGTCTAAACGGCACCAATAAAAAAACTCTGGAAGAAATCGGCAAAAATCTGGGCTTTTCTAAAGAAAGAATAAGGCAGATAGAAAATATTGCCCTTCGAAAATTAAAAGAAAAAAATGAAATAATTCATCTGAAAGAATATTTAAATTAGATAAAAATTTCTGAAGCTTAGAAGGCATACGACTTGAGCGCAGGTCTTCTTTGGACATCTTAAACTCCTTAGTGACGCTATTTTCAGCAAAATCCTGAAAAGGATTTTGCTTTTCTTTTTGTTGTGATGAAAAAAGTTCAGTGTTTTTCTTAGATTCTTACTTGAGATAAGAACACTGTTTTGAGTTGGCTAAATGTTATATTTTATGAGATGAGCTAATTTAGAAATGAAATTTCTGCGTGCCAAAGAAAGATTAAATCATGCCGTACAAACCGGTGTTCTGCGTGCAAGCGAGGCTGTCTTAGACTGTCCGAGAAAAATTCGTGATAAAACTCTGTCGAACAAAACAATCCGGTGAATTGTTTTGTGATAGGGAAATAACATGAACGAAGATTGGATATTATTTGTATTAATATGTGATTTTACCTTCTTTAATTACTCTTGCCGTACAATCTTTTCCTTCACCTGTTGATGTACAGTTAACAAAATTATTGTCAGATCCACCGGGTAAAACACCTCTTGTCGGGTCAATTACAAAAGAAAAGACATCCGAGCCTATCTGGTTAGGTTTTTTCTTTCCGTTAATATCTGCCCATACAATGATACTGCCTTCCGGTGCATTGTCCACACCTACTGTAGCGGGGTCGCCTCCTGATATTGTCCAGAACATACCGTCTGCGGTAGCAAAAGAAACAGAATTTGATTCTATGCCATACTCATTTCCGGCATTTTGTCCGTTTAATGCAGTCGATTGTTCCCAGCAGCCAGTTGTATTGGCAGGGCAGGATTTTATAACATTCATAACTTCACTGTAATAATCATAAATTTTTTGCAAACTTTCAGGATTTTCGCTAACCTTTCCCCATCTTTTTACATCTCCATGGTTGGTTTCAATTAATCTGGTTGCATTGGAGATGGTAGAGTATGCTTTTTTGCAGCCTACTGCATATTCCTCCATATCAGAGTTCCTCTTAAGCCCCGGAACTGTCATTGCTGCAATAACTCCTATAATGATAAGGGTTACAAGTACTTCTGCCAGCGAAAAAGCTGATTTTTTATTTTTTAACATATAATTCTCCTTATTAAAAAGTAATTTTTAGATTATTATATCTTTTTTTACGGGTATTGTCATTAAAAATCAAGCTTAAAAAATACATTATTTGATGGATATTCCCTGTATAAAAAATGTGAAATGATATTACTGTCATGTATTTTGTATGACTGATAAACTGTTGGGATGTTAATAATTGAGAGGCAGGTTTTGAATTTTTCGGCAATAATAGCTATTTTTGCAGCAGTATTTTTAATACTCGCATCACACAAAGCTGACGGAGCGTCTATGGTATCACTATTACAGCCTTCGGCGGTTATGATAGTACTGGGCGGAACATTTTGTGCTGCAATAGTTAATTTTAAGCCTTCCACATTAATGAATGCGCTAAAATCTTCTGTTGATGTATTTTTGGATAAACAGCCTTCTCACATGAAGGTTATTGATGAAATCATTTATCTTTCGCATCAGGCAAGGTCTAAGGGTTTATTTGCTTTAAACTCTCTTTTAGATAATATTCAGGATCCTTTTTTAAAAAGAGGAATCCAGCTTTCCATAGATTTCAACAACCCGCAGATGATATATGACATATTAAAAGCGGAAATTTCTTATGATGAAGAAGAAGAACTGATAAATTCCCGTGTATTTGAAGCACTGGGCGGATATGCACCAACATTTGGAATTGTAGGCGCCGTATTCGGACTGATACAGATTATGGGCTACATTCAGCAGCCTGATATACTTGCACAGGGCATTGCCGTTGCGTTTGTATCAACATTATACGGTGTAGGGTTTGCTAATCTTCTGTTTCTTCCTGTTGCAGGAAAACTGAAAATGAACACAAGAGAAAAAATTCTTCTAAAAGAAGTTGTTTTGCAGGGTATTGTATCCATACAAATGGAAGAATCACCCATGGTTATTGAAGAAAAACTGCTTGCGTATTTAAAATATCACAACAGAAATCACTCTATCGAAAACAGGAAAACAGCCGGAGCATACGGACCAAGATAAATGAGAAACGATTATTATTCAAATTCCAATGATTATATAAACCGCTGGGTAATTTCTTATGCGGACTTTGTAACAATGCTGCTTGCCCTTTTTATGGTAATGTTTGCAACAAGTTCCATGGGGGATTTAAAAGTTAAAGATGTTAAAAATTCAATACAAAAAGTTTTTGCATCATCTTCTGTTGAAACAAATGTTAAAGAAACTGAAAATGTTAAGAATATTGAAATACAAAAAACTCCCGAAAGTCAGTTTGATAACACAGGAAAAACCATTTTAGACGGCGGCGACGGTATACTGGATGCTCAAAAAATCGTAGAACAAATACAAAAAGATATAGACGTAAATACATCTGTCAAAGTAATAAAAACAGACAGAGGGGTTGTAATCAGACTTAATGATACTATGCTTTTTGACCCCGGTTCTGCTATAATAAAACCACAGGCAAAAGCTACACTGGATAAAATTTCGCTGTCACTGGAGAAATTCCAAAATCCTGTTTTGATAGAAGGACATACGGATTCTATGCCTATAAGAAGCGAAAAATATCCTTCAAACTGGGAATTATCTACGGCAAGAGCAACAAATATTATTAAATATTTGACTGATATTCGTAAATTCCCTCCGGGCAGACTTTCTGCGGTTGGTTATGGAGAATACATGCCTGTTGAAGAAAATACTACACCTCAAGGACGTGCAAAAAACAGAAGAGTGGATATAATAGTATTAAGCTCAGAAAAAAATAACTAAAGCTTTGGAGATATAAAATGGCAAAACCGACACAGGTAAAAGAACCGGAAATAAAAGATAAAGAACAAAAATCCGGCGGCGGAAACTCGATACTGATTAATATAATTACAACAACAATAGTTTGTATAATTTTTATCGGGGTAAACTATTTTCTGCAGTCAAATCTATTGACAACACAGCTGCAGTCTGTTACTACGGAACAAAATGAGACTGAAGAAGAACTTGATAAACCTGAAAAAGGTATTGTTCTTGATCTGGGAGATTTTACTATGAACCTTAGTGATATTGATCCCAGACGATATTTGAAAGCTAATGTGGCTGTAGAAATAACTAACCCTGAACCGGAAGCCGCCGCAGAAGAACCTAAAAAATCAGGCGGTCATGGCGGTCACGGGGAAGCAGCTCCTGATCCTAAAGCCGCAATTGTAGCGGAAATGGAACAGTACAAACCTGCGATAAGAGATGCTGTTATAACAGTTTTAACAAGTAAAACTTCAGATGAGTTGTCGACAACAGCAGGAAAAGAACTTGCAAAGCAGCAGATAGCGGAAGCTGTTAACGGGATATTTGACGGTGAAAGAGAAGTTATAAGAGTAAGCTTCGGTCAGTTTATCATGCAATAAAAACAAGGGGAAACAAAATGTCTGCTCCGGAAGGACATTCTAAAACAGAAAAAAATAATGATACTTTTCCTCAGCAATATGAGGAAAAAAGTATTTTTGTCAATTCTCTGGACGAAGGCGACGAACACAAAAAAGGCTATAAACTTTACAATTTCAGACGTCCGGATAAATTTTCCAAAGACCACCTGAGAGGATTACAGGATATTCACAGAGAATTTTCAAGGCAGCTTGCACTTGTTCTTACCGCTTATTTACGTATGCATCTGGAAGTTGATGTAGTTTCCGTTGACCAGCTGACTTATGACGAATTTATGCGTTCCGTTCCGAATCCTATATCAATTGCAATTTTTGAACTGAACCCTCTGCCGGGGCAGATACTTCTTGGTATAAGTTTTGAAGTTTTATCAAGCATTGTTGACAGAATGCTCGGGGGAGTAGGTACAGTCGAATTTAAACCCAGAGAACTCACGGATGTAGAAGAATCGCTTGTAAAAAAAATGATAGAACGAACCATACAAACTCTTGCCGATGCCTGGTCTCATATCATACCGGTTGAATCCAATTTAATCGGACTTGATAACAACTATTCAGGAATTCAAGTGGCAACACCTGGTGAAATCGTTGCTCTCATTACTCTGGAAGTGCATATTTCCGGCAAACATTACGGTCTTATAAGTTTATGTTTTCCTTATCCTGTTCTGGAAAATATTTTGTCGCAATTGACAACCCAGCATATTTTTCAGACAAAAGGTATCATTGCGACAAGTGAAGAACGCCAGAAAATGATAGAAAAACTTGATACTTCTCTAGTTGATATCAATGTATTGTTTGGACAGACAGATATAACCATGCAGGAATTTCTTGATTTAAAAGAAGGAGATGTATTAAAATTAGATAATGCCGCCACTGAAGATTTGATAGTAAAAGTAAACGGCGAAAGAAAATTTTATGCACGTGCAGGACGAATAAAAGACAAAATTTGTGTCAAAATTACGGACAGATATGATTATTATGTAGATGCTCTCAAACGTTATTTTTAGAAAGGATTTTCCATGTCAGAAGATAATATACAGAATAATGATTTTAATCCTGAGGGAATTCCGCCTCAAGATAACGATAACAGCGATATAAATCCTGATATCCAGGGTGGAAATACAGGCATTTCGGCTGCAGATAATCTTCAAAATCATGAAACTGTTGACAATGCTGCTGATAATGCTGTTAATTATAATTTTAACGAAATGCAGGGTAACAGCATTAATGAAGAGATTCATTTAGACAACCCTGAGCCTGATAACGGACCTGTTACCGTCAGACCGGTAGAATTTACGCCGTTTGACAGTTATACTCCGACAAATACTGACACCAACAAAAACCTTGAACTTTTGATGGATATCAAATTGGAGTTAACTGTTGAACTCGGACGCTGCCAGCTTCCTGTAAAAAAAGTACTTGAACTTACAAGAGGTTCTATTATTGAGCTTGATAAAGTTGCGGGTGAGTCAGTAGAGCTTTATGCAAACGGCAAACACGTAGCAAACGGAGAAGTTGTTGTAATAGAAGACAACTTTGGTCTTCGTATCACAAGCATTACAGACCCCGAAGAAAGAATTAAAAGTTTATAATTAAACTAAACTTATTCAACAAATAAAAGCTCCTTAATTATTTAAGGAGCTTTTAATCTTTAATAGGGTGGTTGTCAGTTTATACGTTTGCTGTTTTCTTTTGAGGAGCAGCACCCGGTATAGCCTGCCAGTTTGCAGCCATGATTTTTTTGAATGATTTTAAAGCTGTATCTTCAAGTTCACCGAGTTCATCAGCTGCCATGATAAGTTCTCTTAACGGCATTAACGCTCTTTGGTCTCTCAAAACACCAAGAGCAGCTGCCGCACCGGCTCTTACAAGATCATTTTCTTTTTTGTCCTGCATTACTTCAATCAATGCTGGAACAGCTTTTGTATCATTCAATTTGCCGAGTGAAGTAACTGCGTAAATTCTGACATTTACCCATTCATCTTTCAGCATAGTGATAATTTTATCAACTGCCTTCGGGTTTCCGATTTCACCCAGTGCTCTTGTTGCATCGCATCTTACATTAACTTTTTCGTGATCAAGAGATTCCATAAGTGCGTCTGTAGCAACATCGCCTATTTCGATTAAAGCATCGGTAGCAGTGATACAAACCTGAGGGTTTTCATCGTTGAGCGCTTCAACCAGCGGTTCAACAACTTCTTTGCCGCCCAAACGACCTAAAGCACGGGCAGCACGAACTCTTACATCAACGTTTCTGTCTTCCCTTAAAGATTCAATAAGAGGAGTGGTTGCAGAAACATCACCCAATTCGCCCAGTGCTCTTGCGGCATATAAGCGAACAGAACCGTTTTTATCATTTTTCAACACGTCAATAAGCGGTTCTACAGCCTGGGAATCACCGATTTCACCAAGAACACGAGCCGCATTGTATCTGACTTTTTCTGAATTACTTGTTCTTAAATCATTAAGCAATTCTTCAAATGATTTTTTAGCCTGTTTTTTTCTTGAGTTCACACTAATTGTCATGTCTTTCCTCCGACATTACCTACTTCAAAATAATTCCTACTAATATATTTAAAACAATTTATTTTATTTAATTGACTTATTCACGATACTTGTAAAGAAAATCTTTACATAATTTAATAAGGGTAAACAGAACACTTATTCTTCTCTGTTTTTCTATTATAACATTTTTTTTATGCTATGGAATACTTCTAAAGTTTAATTAGTATAAAAATATGAAATTGTTTTTTTAAAATTGAAGTTGTTATTGCAAGATTAACAAATAAATTTCAGATTCAAATTGTAACAATTTTTTAACAAAATTGAAATGTTTTATTTTTGTGCAGATATCAAATAAAATTTTGCTTATACACTTCAAAAACTTCTCTACCAGCCTCTTTTACCTTCCAGCCAATCAAGTATTTTTATAAGCGTCATACCAAGAAATGCCCCGAGAAATAAGCCGCTTATCAGCATTATGAAATCATTTGTTACAAATAAATTAAAATACTCTGCAGCAATCTCTCCTATTGCAAGTGCACCTATTATGATGTAAACGACTTTATTCATTTTGAATTTGTGAATGTAAAGATAGAGCGTTATTGCAGCAGTAATATATGCACCCATGCATCTTGCGCATATTGCAATCGGGTGAGACAAAATTAAAAATCTGTCTGATCCGTGAACTTTGCACAGATGATGTAAAAATTCATACAAAAAATTTGACGCAGCATTAAAGCCTCCTGACAAAGCCGGTGCAAGAAATGCACTTATAATAACCGCTACGCAAAACATTGCAGCAAATGCAATAATTGCTTTTTTTAAGCTCCATTTTAACACATTACTCATTTTCTAAACTCCATAATGCAAATATTAAATATTCTTACAAAGACAATTATACATGTTCAAAATTATAATTTATATATACAGTACAAATTAAAATATTTTATTTTAAAATAATATTTTCCAGCGGCAAGGTGCAGAGTTTTTGGCGGTATTCATATATTTTTAAAAGTTCTGTTTCCAGTTCTTCATACATTTCCGACTCTTTCACTCCGGAAAATTCAACCGCATGCAGAAATTTTATCTTACAGATATTTGCATTTTTTTCTAAAGTTTCAAACATTCCGAGATTTTCCAGCATGTCAAAACAAAGCTCCGTAACCTCATCCGATACGGCGAGAAAATCCGAAATATCGCACAGATTCACTTCTCCGTTTTTGCCGCTCTGCGGATTGCACACATATTTAAGCATGCCGGAAATATTTTTTATAAGCTCCTGCGCATCAATTTTTTTGTTGTTATAGTTCATAAAATGAAAAACTTTTGCCCCTGATTTTTTAAGGAGGGTATGCATGATATTTTCGCTTGCCGGATAATCAAAAAACATTATCTGCGAGCATTTTGTGAGATTTTTTCTGTTTCTCAATTTTGGAGAAATTTCATTATACTGTTTGAGATTGTCACAGATATTTTTGTTCTGTGCAAAAATTTCCGTGGGTATTTTTGTAGTCAAAAGATAATCGCAAATTTGTCTGAAAATATTCGTTTTTTTTCTGTGGTCATAAAGCTTAAACTCTGTTTTTTCTTCTTTTATTTCAAATTCGGATTTAATATCCTGAATATCCAGCTGTATTGTGGTTACACCGTTAAAGGTATTGAGTTTCGGATAAAACATTACATCAAACTCTTTGCCCTGAGGAATATTCAATGAATTATGGTTCCAGTATACACATTCAAACGGCTTGCCGTCTTTGGACTCGCAAAAGATTTTCAGATGATTGTTCTTTTGACCTACTGTTTTAAAAGAATTCAAAACCAGATTTTCTGCCATAAATAAAGGTGTTTTGTTCCCTTCTGCAAAGGGTTCAAGTTTATTTAAATCGTTTATAAAATCAACTGTTATATCAGATGCGTCTAACAGCACATCAGCAAAAATCGTGGGAACAACATTTTTTCCGTCCAGTTGATTTTTTACGGATTCATTCAATGCGGTTTTTACCTTTTCAAATGTTGTTTTTTTAGGGTCAAAAACAAGCCCTGCTGCCTGGGAATGCCCGCCGAAATACTCGAATAATTCTTCATTTTCCGCTATAACATTTCTTATGTGAACCTCGGGAATGCTTCTCGATGAACAGCGGACAAGACCGGTATTTTCATCCTGTGTCATTAAAAATACGGGTTTGTAGAATTTTTCCACAAGCTTTGATGCAACAATACCGATTATGCCTATATGCCAGCCCTGTTTAAAGAGTATTATGCTCTCCTGAGGCGGTTCATTTTGAAGCATTTCAACTGCTTCATTAAAAATATTTTCGCAAATATCCTGTCTTATACTGTTAAAGTTGTTTAGCTCTTCGATACAAACATTGATTTCTGTCTTATTGTCAGATATGAGCAGTTTAATAGCGCTTTCTGTCGTATCCAGTCTGCCTGCTGCATTGATTCTCGGTGCAACGCCAAAAGCAATGTTTTCGGAGGTTATGCCGTTTGCCGTATCATATCCGCAGGATTCAAGAAGTTTCGCCAGTCCGTAATGTTTTCCTGCTTCGATTAGTTTTAAACCGGCTTTGACAAAAGAACGGTTTTCAAACAACACAGGCACAACATCGGCTATGGTGCCGACTGCAACAAACGGGAGAAGTTCGTCCGCAAAATCGTAGTCTTTTTTTTGTTCAAGCAAAGCACATGCAAGTTTAAAAGCCACGCCGACTCCGGCAAGTTCGTTCAGTGCTTCGATTTGTTCCAAAGGCAAATCTTTTTGAAGTGCATTCATTGCTTTAGGGTTTATTATTGCATAAGCTTTGGGTAATTCTTCCGGTGCTTCATGGTGGTCTGTAATAATTACATCTATCTTAAATCCGTTAGCAAAATTTACCTGCTCAACATCACTAACACCGCAATCCACTGTAATAATAAGTTTTGTTTTGTGTTTTGCGATAAGCTGTACAAGCGCTTTTGTATTAAGCCCGTGGTTTTCTTTTTCTCTGTTCGGGATATAGTACTCTGTATTTGCACCCAGATGTTTTAAGGTTTTATACAAAAGAGCTGTTGAAGTAACTCCGTCACAGTCAAAGTCACCGTATATGACAATTTTTTCCTGAGTTTCTATTGCTCTAAAAATTCTTTCAACGGTTTTTTGCATGTCAGAAAAAACAAAAGGAGAGGATATCTTCATGTTTTCTGGATGCAAAAAATCCTGAATTTTTTGCACTGTGTCTATGCCCCGCTGCACAAGAAGCTGTGCTGCGAGTTTGCTGCCGGCAGCCTGTATAAGTTCCTGCGAGATTTCTTTATGCTCTTTAATTTTCCATAATTTATGCATAGTAGCGGCTGAGTGTTGTCTTATACTTCGTTTTCTTCGTCGTCTTCTTCATCTTTGTCTTCTTTAATTTTGTCGACAACCATTTTTGCCATTTCTTTTGCAACGGCTTTTTGCACCGGAACTGGGCTGTTTTCAAGCATGTTAATAGCTGTTCTTACCGTTGTATCAAGATCATACCATCTGCTTTTGCCTTTTTCCACAAGACCTTCTTCAACTGATTCCATCATATCTTCAACACTTGTAAAAGTGTGTTCGGAGATATTGTGCTCAATAATGATTTTTATCAGGTTCAGGGCAACTTTAATCTGGGTTTCGTCATCGGATTTTTCAAGTGTGCTCATTGATTTTGATAAAATAGGGTCTTTGTCATACCATCTGCGGTAATTGTGGCTGTATTCTTCTTTCATACCTCTCTCCTTTTGTTCTTATAAATGCAGTTTAACTTTTTTTAAATATTACTCCTTTGCCGCTGTGCGGATATTCCCAGTTAATATATTTACAGGCAATTCTGCATGCGCCGCATTCAAGGCACTTTTCGTAGCTTACGGTGAGCTTTTTATCAGTTTCATTGTAACTGTATACATTCGCCGGACATACAATTGTACAGGTTTTTTCAAGACATTGCAAGCATTTTGCTTCATCAGGATGCAAGTGGCATTTTGAATCCGTTTTGTATTTTAATGTAAAAAGTTTATCTTCGATTTTTTTATCCATTTTATTTTAAAATCCCGAATATTATTTTTATACCTGCAATTGCGTCTTTAAATAACTCTGAAAGACTTCTTTTGACAAAAAAGTCTTTTGTAAATTTTTGAAATTTTTGTTTTTTGGGTTCTCCGTCCGCGCAGGTGAATATATTGAAGAACTTATTTATATTGTCAGGATAGTAATTCAAAAAAGATGAACAACGTCCTGACAGCAGGTGAACAACATCTTTATACGTTTTCATATCTTTTAATACAAAACTGTTTTCAAGCTTTTTGGCATACAAACACAGCATATTTGAAGAAAAATCATTGTGTTCAAATGCGGCAAGTGCTGTTTCTCCGGCAAGCTTGCCGCTCATCATAGCAAGATTTGTTCCTTCAAAATGAACATTGTTCACAAGCCCCGCCGCATCGCCGGTTATCATGGCTCCATCCGTATAAAGCTCCGGTATTGCATTGTATCCGCCTTCCGGTATAAGGTGTGCGGAATATTCAACAAGCTCTCCGCCTTCAATTAAATCAGCAACAAAAGGATGTTCTTTTAATTTGTCTAAAAGTTCATAAGGCTTCATTTTTTGTTTTTTTAAATCTTCAAGTGAAACACCTATTCCGAGTGCAACAGAATCTTTGTTTGTATAAACTATACCCATTGCAAGCATGTTCTTTAAAGGTTCGCCCGCAATCTCCATTGCACAGCCTTTATCATCTTCCAGTGCAAATCTTTTGTTGATAGCCTCCTTCGAAAGCTTTATAACTTCTTTTACTCCCAGTGCAACATTTTTGGGCTTTATGTTTTTTCTAAGCCCGATTTGTTTTGCCAGAAGAGAATTTACACCGTCTGCAACTATCACAATATCTGCATAATATTCTTCAATATCCGTTTTTATACCGCAGACTTTTCCTTCTTTTACAATAAGCTCTCTGACAAGAGTATTGGGAGCAAAATAAACGCCCTCTTTCATTGCCTGCTCAACACACCATTTGTCCCATTTTGCACGGATTGCAACAAACGCTTTTTTTTCATGTTCAGGATTTTTATAAGAAATCTGTGTTGAGTCTTTTTCAGACAAAAGCACATAGCTGTGCTTTGCAATATATCTTTCTATTGGTGCTTCTTCAAAATTCGGGAAAATTTCTTTTGCCGCATGGGTATAGATAACTCCGCCGTACATGTTTTTTGCACCGGCAAAAGGCGCCCGTTCAACAAGTATAACATTTTTTCCGCCTCTTGCAACGGTAATTGCGGCACTAACGCCCGCAGGGCCTGCTCCGACTACTATTACATCAGTTTTGTTTTGCAAATTTTCTTCTGTCATAAAACTCCCTTTGCAAAAACAATTATACTATTAAATTGCAGTCTCCCGCAATAAACCGTTTGTCCTAAAACAGTTTATAATTAAACCGCATCAAATATAAGGCTTAACAAGTTCTATAATTTTTTGAGCAGCTTCCTGCGGCTTAACCTTGAACACCTCATCTGTTTCTCTTACCTTAAATTCAACAAGCCCTTCTGTTATAGTTTTTCCGACAGTGATTCTGAAAGGGAAACCTATTAAGTCAGCGTCTTTAAATTTTACGCCTGCTCTTTCATCTCTGTCATCAAAGACAACCTCAACTCCTGCAGAGGAAAGTGTTTCGTATAGTTCTTGCGCAACTTTCATCTGTAATTCATCTTGAATATTTACAGGCACAATGTCAACGTGATATGGCGCAATTGCAATCGGCCATTTGATTCCGTGTTCATCGTGATGACGTTCTACCGCAGCTGCAGCGGTTCTTGAAATACCTATGCCGTAGCAGCCCATAATAAACGGCTGTGTTTTCCCGTTTTCGTCAAGATAAACAGCATTCATTGCTTTGGAATATTTTGTTCCGAGTTGGAAAATGTTTCCGACTTCAATGCCTTTTGTCACAAACAAAGGCTCACCGCAGTCAGGACATTTTTCACCTTTTTCAACAAGTCTTATGTCAGCAAATATCGGTTCTTCAAAATCAGAAAGATTTACACCGACAAAGTGTTTGTCTGTTTCGTTTGCACCGATGACAAAGTTTTTCATTTCTTTTACAGTTAAATCAGCTACTACAGTGATTTTTTCGCCTTCGTATTCTTCCGGGATTTTTACTTTTTCAATGTCCTTCGGTCCGACAAATCCTTTGCTTGCGCCAAAAATTGCCTCGAGTTCAGATGGAGCGGCACTTCTTATTTCGTTGGCTTTAACTGCATTCATAACTTTTGTTTCTTCAAAAGTCTTGTCAGCCCTGATTAATGCCATAACGATTCTGTTATCTGCAACATAAATCATTGATTTTAGAATAATTGTTTGCGGGATTTTTAAAAATTCCGCAAGCTCTTCAATAGTTGTTGTGTTTGGCGTATCAACTTTTTTGAATCCGCTGAAATATTTTGCCCCGTCAACTTCGACCGGCTCGAGCACGGAAACAGCATGGTTTGCGTTTGCTGCGTAGCCGCAGTTTTTGTTTTTACAGAAGAATACATCGTTTTCTCCTGCATTGTTTTCTGTATCATCGATTAAAACCATGTATTCGTGTGATACTGCACCGCCTATTGCTCCTGAATCTGACTGAACGGCTTTTGTTTCCAGTCCGCAGCGTTCAAAGATTTTGTAATAAGCTTTTGCCATATCAGCATAAGATTTTTCCAGCCCTTCTTGAGAAGAATCAAAGCTGTAAGCGTCTTTCATAATGAATTCACGTCCTCTTAAAAGTCCGTATCTGGGGCGGACTTCGTCACGAAATTTTGACTGTATCTGGTATAAGTTCACCGGCAGCTGTTTGTAAGACTTTATACCTTCTCTTGCAACAGCTGTTATAACTTCTTCGTGAGTGGGCCCGAGGCACATACCGCGTCCGTGGCGGTCTTTAAGACGCATAAGCTCTTTTCCGTATACATTCCATCTGCCGGATTCCTGCCAGAGTTCTTCAGGCTGTACAAAAGGCATAAGCATTTCCTGTGCGCCTGCTGCGTCCATTTCTTCTCTTACAATGTTTTCAACCTTTTTTAAAACTCTCCACATCAAAGGCATATAGTTGTAAACGCCCTGTGCGAGTTTTCTTATATATCCTGCTCTGACAAGAAGTTTGTGGCTGATAACTTCTGCGTCGGAAGGGAATTCTCTCAGTGTTTGTACAAAAAGACGTGACATTTTCATAGTTTTGGTACCTTTTACTTAATTTTTCTTTAATATTATCACAAAAAAACTTGATAATAATTTTTCAGCAGTCTAAAATTTAACTACTAAGCTAATTTTTAATGAAGGGAATGAAAAAAATGAAACAAGGTATTCATCCGGAATATAAAAAAATGAAAATCAAATGTGTTTGCGGAAATGAAATTGAAACAGGTTCAATTGAAGAAAATATCACTGTTGAAATCTGCAACAAATGCCATCCGTTCTACACAGGTAACCAGAAAATTATGGATACTGAAGGTAGAGTTGAAAGATTCAAAAAAAGATACGAACAAAAATAGTATTGTAACTTTTTGTTTTAACTTTAGCAATTTAAAAATTCACAAAAATACCCTGATATTCAGGGTATTTTTGTATAAAAAATGTAAAATAAAAAGCCGTTTAAAAAACGGCTTTTTATTTCTTTGTAAACAGTGAAACTATTTCAATTCAACAGTAGCACCAGCTGCTTCGAGTTGTTTTTTAATAGCTTCAGCATCTTCTTTTTTAACGCCTTCTTTAATAGCTTTAGGTGCGGCATCAACTAAGTCTTTAGCTTCTTTCAAACCAAGACCTGTGATAGCTCTTACTTCTTTCAATACAGCGATTTTGTTAGCGCCTGCTGAAGTTAAAACTACGTTTACTTCAGAAGCTTCTTCAGCACCGCCTTCAGCAGCACCTGCAGCAGCCGGAGCAGCAGCTACAGCTACGGGAGCAGCAGCAGATACACCGAATTTTTCTTCCATAGCTTTTACTAATTCAGCTGCTTCTAACAAAGTTAATTTTTCAATTGATTCTAAAATAGATTCTACACTCATGATTTTCTCCTTTTTATATTGTTGAGTATTTTGTACTTAGGTTTTTAAGAGCCTATGGCTCCTGTTAAATTTCTTTCAGAAATTTGTTCGATTCGAGAACTTCGTTCTCTTCACAATGTCGCTGATATAATGTTACAGTGTTGTGTCGGTCATCTGCGTGACCTCCGTCACACCTTCACACCGCTACGCACTTTTCTGTTTTGCTACAGCATCGATAGCTCTTACAAGGCTGCTCATTACAGCATTGATAGAACCGGCGATACCTGTTGCAGGTGAATTTATGCAGCCAAGCATTTTTGCGTAAAGTTCTTCTTTAGACGGTGTTTTAGCAAGTGCTTCAACTTGTTTAGCATCAAGCAGCTGTCCGTCTAATGCGCCGCAGATAATTTCTGTTTTTTTAGTATCTTTGATGAATTTTGCAAGTACTTTTGCTGCAGAAACTTCATCATCAAAACCAAAAGCAATAGCTGTTGATTCTTTCATTGAATCAGCAAGAACTGCAAAATCTGTGTCTTTCATTGCAATTTTAGCTAATGTATTTTTTGTAACAGTGTAGTCTGCGCCTTCTTTTTGAAGAGCTCTTCTTAAATTTGTGATTTCTTCAACGCTCAAACCTTTGTAATTAGTTACAATTGCTACTTTAGCCTTTTGTGCATAATCTTTAATATGTGCGATTTTTTGTTCTTTAAAGGCTTTTGTTGCCATGATTTGCTCCTTTTATGTTATTTTATATCGACCTTTCGAATTTTGACGGGCTTTGCCGGAGAATCTGAAACAAGTTCAGAACGATATTAAAATCATTTCATAACAAAAAATGATTTCACGTAAAACCGCAAAATCATCAGACAAACATTTTTGTTTTATTGACACAAGTCTAACCATTGTGTCTTTTCTGATCCTCGACAGGCTTGTATTTTAAGAGAGTCAGCGTATTTGACATATCGACAAGCTATTGTTGTTCTGATAGTGTCCGTTTTGACAAGCACCTGTCATATACAGACTTTACGCTATTCCCCCGCCTGTTGTCTGCGGTTCGTATAAATTATAATAAAAAAAAAAAAATTTAAAATCAACTATGGATAAAAATCCGGTAACAATTTTTAATATGTATAACGGGTTTTTAGGGATTTATATAGCATTTTTTATATAAGGACGGACTTTTAATATATTACTTGACATATTGCGGAATGAAGATGTAGACTTGTAAAATGCTTGCAAAAAGAATAATTCCCTGCCTTGATGTAAAAAACGGACAGACCGTCAAAGGCATTAATTTTGAAAATTTAAAATATGCCGGTGATCCTGTCTCGCTTGCTAAAAAATACAGCGATGAAGGAGCCGATGAGTTGGTATTTTTAGATATAACGGCAACAAATGAAGGCAGAAAAACCACACTTGATATGGTCGAACGTGTTGCAAAACAGGTTTTTATTCCTTTCACAGTTGGCGGAGGAATAAAAACAATCGAAGATATGCGTTCTATACTGCTTGCGGGTGCGGACAAAATTGCCGTTAATTCTCAGGCTGTTAAAAATCCGCAAATTATAAAAGATGCTTCGTCTTATTTTGGCTCGCAGTGTATAGTTGTTGCAATAGATGCAAAACGTACGGACAATGATTTTTATGTTTTTATAAACGCAGGTAAAAAAAATACGGGTATAAAACTTTTGGACTGGGTAAAAGAAGTACAAAAGCTTGGGGCGGGAGAGATTTTGCTGACATCAATGGATGCTGACGGCACTCAAAAAGGTTTTGATATAGAGATGACAAAGCTTGCCGCAGACAATTCAAATATTCCGGTCATTGCATCAGGAGGAGCCGGTGCTGATGCAGCACATTTTGTTGACGTATTTAAAAAAGCAAATGCAGATGCTGCTCTGGCTGCATCAATATTTCATTTTGGAACACTTCCGGTACCTGAATTAAAACAAAAATTAAATCAAAATGATATTGTTGTAAGATTTTAGATAAATACCTTTTATACAGCAATAGTATGATTTCAGTAAATTTGAATTTTTATAATATATATACAAATAATATGTCAAAATCAGATGACAAAATACTTTAGTAAAAACAAAACAATCTCTCATAAACCGGTAATTCTGAAAAAGAATCTGTTGTATGAAAAAATTAGTTTTAATAATAATTATTATCTTTACAATAATTCCAATTATATATTCTCCTGCACTGGCAGACAGTGATTCTTTTTTCTGCAGCCGTTTATTATCTGTCGGCAATGAAGAGGTAACTTACAATATTTCCGGACAAATAGATACTATCGGACAAAAAAAAGTTGAATATGGTATTGACGGTAAAATCAAATCTATCGGTCGTAAACCCGTAAGATACAATTCTTCAGGACAAATCACCTCAATCGGAGAAAAAAGAGTTCATTTTTACAACAACGGCGCAATTTCATCGATAGGAAACAAATCCGTAGAATATTTACAAGAAAGAATAACTTCTGTAGGAAATAAACCTGTTTCATACAATCTTAACGGTTCTATGGGACACATCGGAAATGAATCCGTAATGTATCTGAATGATAGAATAGTATCAATCGGAAACAAACAGGTAAGCTACAACCAAAACGGAAAAATTAAATCTGTAGGCATTGAAGAAGTTTTGTACAACAGCGACGGAAAAATTCAGTCAATAGGTAATGACATTGTTATTTATCCTGTTGAAAGGCAGATAAATTATTATCAGCCTAATACTCCTATATACGGCAATTTAAATAATATTTTAAACAGTAGTATAAATAACATAATTCAAATTCTTATAAATATTTAGCAAAATTGAAAGGAAAAAATAATGTCTGCTCCAAGAAGGGAAATTAAATCACGTGATACAAAATGGGCACAAGCTCTTGCAAAATTTGTTGCACAAAAGACAAACATTACACCAAATGCAATTTCTGTCATGAGTGTATTTTTTGGCGTTATTGCTTTATGCGCATATTGTCTTTATCTTACACCGGTTGCTTCAGACCGTCTGCGATTTTTTATACCGATTTTAATTATATTCGGTATTCAAATGAGATTAATATGCAATCTTATAGACGGGATGGTTGCAATTGAAGGCGGAAAACATTCAGTAATCGGCGGAATATATAATGAATTTCCGGACAGAATTTCGGATACTTTAATTCTAATCGGCGCAGGTATTGCCGGAATGAGCATGTATTCTCTTATGCTGGGCATCATTGCTGCATTACTTGCTGTATTGACTGCATATACAAGGCTGCTGGGCGGAACACTTGGAGCAAATCAGTATTTTATAGGTCCTATGGCAAAACAGCACAGGATGGCATTATTGACTGCTGCCGCACTTATCAGCCTCTTTCAGCCTTTATTACCGTCTTTAAATGAAATATTATACCCTTCTGTACTTCTTGTTGTTTCTTTGGGCTGTATAATTACTGTTTGGAGAAGATTAAATTATATTAAAAAAGAACTTTTGCAAACAGATTCAAATCAATAACAAGTTTATAAATTGTCCGGTACAAATTAGTAGAAATTCTACACGGTTAAATGATATAAAAAACAATAAGATGTAAGATTTACAAGAATTATATGAAGAAAATGCGTAGAATTTTACTCTTCTTTAGATTAACGTATTACATTCCCGGAGGTCTTATCATAGAAGGAGTAAGCATTGTTCCTCCCGGCATCATGTTAAAGCCGGGCATGTAATCTTGATAATCCTTAACCGAACGATTCATCGGATCAGACTCTTTTTGTTTTTTCTTTACTTCTGCAGCTTTTCTGCTCTGTGCTGCTTCACGGCGTCTTTCTTCTTTATCATGTCTGCCTATAGCCTGCGGGTCATTTAGTATCAAACGATTAAATTCTACATCAGCATTTTCCGCACCGACATTCATACTTACACCAAGAGCAGCATTTTGACGGTAAATATCATAACCTATCAAAAATTTCAAATCATCCGGTCCTATCGCAAAATAAACCCTGTTTTCCTGCAGCATATTACCGTCAGGTGTATCATTTGAAAGAACTAGTGTACCGGCATACATAAGTGTCAAATATTTGCTGAGTCTCAAAGATTCACCCAGCATTATATTAGACTTTCCGTAAAAGTTCTGGTCAAAGTAGAAGGGAGTATTTCCTGCCTGACCGCCCTGATAGTATGCAATATACTGCTGCCATGCTTTATATTGTGTCCTGAGATACGGACCTGCTCTTAAAAGTCCCATTGTATCTCCGTTGCCGTATACAGCTGCATGAGTCTGTACACTCAATCCGAAATCCATTGCAAATTTAGATTCGTTATTTACATATTTAAACAATGATTTTGTTGTTGCAGTTTGCCAAGCAAATTTCGTTGTTGAAAAAGATCTGTCTCCCCAGTCTCTGTACAAACCGCCTACAAATCTGTTCTGGAAATTAACGCCGAGATCATCTATATCATAAGATTTGTGATGAATAAGCTGTACCCCGTATTTAGGCATTCTGCCTCCGAGGAAAAAGTTATTCATATAACTGTTTATGCCGTATTCCAAATGCAAATCATCGGTAATTTCCTGTTCGCCTCGAACTACAAACTTATCTTTTGAACTTGACCAGCCAAAGTCAGTCCTGTTTTTGTCAGTCAAAAACCGACCCAGTGCACCAACCCCGAAATCACTTTTATATGTAACAGCGGGTCCTATTTTTAAAGTTGATGCGTTAGGAGTTTGCAAGACAATACCAGGAGAAATAAAAGCACCAAAGTTTCTTAAAGATCCGAGTTCAAGCATATTTGTTTCTATATAACCCTGATCTTTATCCGTATACAGCTTTATTTTTCCGGCTGATGCAAGTTTTGTATTTTTCAGATACATATCAGCATTTTTTAAAGTAGCTATATCTCTGTCTTTATAGCTGTCAATAACTATTGTTTTGGCTTTAAGGCTCCATTTGTTGTCATATTTTTCTTTAAAATAGAAATTTTTAGGTATTGCTTCATCCATCATAGGGTTATCAAATCCCATAACAGGTCTTGAAGTGAATTTATAAGTAACTTTGTCATTAAAGGTGACAATACCATCCATTGCTTCTGTTTTTACATCACTGACCTCAACATTTTTGGCTCTGATTTTAATTGCCATGTGATTAAGCACGGGGTGTGTCATCATTGCATTATTTTCGTTTAAATCAACCTGAATATAGTCACCGTTGACTTTCTGTCCTTCTTTTATAAGAACAACATTTCCGTATCCTTTTATAAAATTTGTATCATGGTTAAATATAATTCTGTCAGCGAGCAATGTAGAATCTTCTTGGGGGAAAGTAACCTTTGCATTCCCTACAGCCTCAAATTCATGGCGTTCCGGAAAATACTCTATAGTCTCACTGTCTACAAAGACTTCCGTTGCGGGCTCCTGCTGTGTGTTTTCTTCCTGTTTGGGAGATTTCTTTTCTTTCTCTGCTCTTGAGAAGAATTTTTTAGTCTTTTCCTTTTTCTCTTCTGTTTTTTTATCCGGAGAATTTTCTGTCAAAGATACGTCGTCTTTTTCATTTTTAATTTCTTGTTTTTCAGCAGCTCTATCTTCTTCCGGCGGTTCTTTTACAGCAGATTCTTCTATACCTGTATTTTGAGGAATATCAAGAGTCTCTGCCGCATAAACCTGCATGCCGGTCATCAGAGATATTATGCATATTAAAACTGTTATAAATTGTTTTTTCACAAAAACACCTTTTGCTTATTTTATATGTAATTCAACGGATTTTGAGGTTTGCCGTTCACCCTTACCTCAAAGTGGCAATGCGGTCCGGTACTGTATCCGGTAGAACCTTCATAACCTACTACCTGACCTTTTAGAACATTCTGTCCCGGACTCACTATATAACCCGACATATGTGCATAAAGTGTAGTAATAGGCTTGCCATTTATTATACCATGATCTATAATCACAACTTTTCCGTATCCGCCGTACCACCCCGCATAAATTACTTTTCCGGAGTTTGAGGCTCTGATTTTTCCGCCGTTTATACCGCCAATGTCTATACCGGAATGAAAAATAGTTCTTTTAAATATAGGATGGGTCCTGTAACCGAACGGGGATGTAATGGGTCCTGCTATCGGTTTCATAAAACCGGAAACGACTTTTACCGTCGTGCCTTTTGTATTCTTGCTTATCATTCTGCTTAACGCTTCTGATTGTTTTGCCAGTTCTCTTTCTGCTTTTTCATAGTATGCACGATCTGTTCTGTATTTTTGTATAGATATTTCATTTTTATTTATTGCACCTTGAATATACTGCTGCTGTGCATTTATATTTTTTATAGAATAAGCAATTATTGTCTTTTGCTGTTCAATCTGGCTTCTCAGCAAAGCAATTCTGCGTGATTTTTCTTTAAGATAAGCCATTTTCTTTTTATCTTTTTTAGTCAGAATATTCTGATAGTAAATTCTGTCCAGAAAAGTATTGATGTCGGTAGTTGCAAGAAGCAGCTGAAACATTCCTTTTCTCTGCTTTTTAAAAATTTGTCTTATACGGTTTTGGGCTTGCTGTTCCGTTGAAGAATATTCCTGCATTGTTTGATTAAGATTTTTTTCGGCTTCAGCAAGCTGTGTCTCTGCCGATTTATATTGTTTTTTAGATGTATTTAAATTTTTAGTTGCTGTTTCAAGCCGCTGTTGATTTTTGTATAATTTGTTTGTTTCAATAGATTCAAGCCTTTTTAGCCTTAACACTTTAGCATGTGTTTCTTTTCTCTTTTTTTCAATATGATTTTGTGTACAAAATGCATTTTGCGAAAAAGAAAATATTAAAATGAATATAAATAAAGCTTTTATAATATGGCTAAAGCTTTTATATGTAAAAATGCTTGTTTTATGAGGCATTTAATTTTATCCCGATTCTTACCCGTTTTTTAAGGGTAAACAACTATCCTTAAATCAATTCCGTATTTATTTTGCTATAAATGCAATTAATATCGGCGCAAACATAAACAACAAGAACGATACGGCAATTAAGCCAACTATAATTTTTTGATTTTTTCTAAAAAATTCCATTATTATTATTAATCCACAAGTCTTAACTGTTTAATATTTTACATGCAAAAAATTTCTTTTACAAGAATTTCACCAACCAAAAAGCTATATCTTTACCTTTACAACTGCTTTTTTTACATAAGACGATTCTTGTACCGAGATACAGGGCATGTGTGCTTCCTGAGGCATAAATATTATAAAATCTCCGCTATTTGCCTGTATAAACTCTCCCGATCCCTCTAAAAACATAATATCATTTGTTTCATCATAAAATGTTACCGGCTTAAAATCTTTCATAAGCCCGTAACCCATCTTTTCCGAACCTTTTACAATATACTGAATATCCGCATATTTTTTGTGAGCTTCAAATCTTCCATCTTCTAAAGATTTAGTTTGATAATCCTGTATATTTACAAAAACATCGGTACCGTCTATTTCGTACCTGCCGTTTTTAAGCTCCAAAATATCTGTACGTTGAAGGTATTCAAAACCTTTTTCAAACCTTTCTCCTAGATAATAATAACTGCTTGCATTTTTAATATTATCTTGAATCATGCCATACTCCCTTAATTTTTATTTACAAAGATTATAGCAAATTTTTTACTTCTGTGCTTTTATTATTTCTAGAGATTGGAAATGCTATGCCGTTATCTGTTAATAATAAAATAAACACCTCAAATACAAATGTTTTTAGTGCTTTTCAGGCTACTGCACATACAAAAAATGTCTATTCTACTTTGCGTTACAAAAGAAATCACAGGGTGGAAGAAGCTGATACAAAAACCAAAATAAAAATAGCATCAGGATCCGTGATTGCGACTCTTTTGCCTATGATTTATTTTGCAAAAAAACAACACGGGCTAAAAAATCTTCTTGATTTATTTAAAGTGAAGTATGAATTAAAAGAAGTTCTTGCTCTCAGCACGGCAAGCATATTCGGCGGCGTTGCCTCCGGTATTATCGCAGATAAAAAAACAAATAAAAAGCATAAAATCCATGAAGGGGTTTTTCAGTTTATGAATGCGACTATACCTACTCTGCTTGTGGGCGGGGCAATGAAACTTATAGAAGATAATGTAAAATACAAAGAATCAAAACCTGTAAAAGTTGCGGCAATAGTTACATCTTTGATAGCAGGCATGCCTCTTGCCGCTTTTATCTCAAACATTATCAATGATCCTAAAGACAAGGAACCGGACAGAAAGCTTACTCTTAAAGATTCTATAGTTAATATGGATGATGCTTTAGGTGCTCTTGTTGTGGCAAAAATACCTTTTGTTCAAAGTATGCATCTTGAAAAATTAATGCCTGTTATTTTTGCATGGTGCGGATATCGTGCAGGTCAAAGCAACTAATTCTGCCCGATTAAAATTCGTCCGAGAAAAATTTGTGATAAGATTCTGCCGAACAAAAGAATTCTGTGAATTATTTTGTGAGAGGGAATGAAGTGAACAAATTTTTTGACAAAGCGAACATGTTCAACGAAGTAAGCAGTAGTGAGCATTCTGCAAAACTTAACGAAGTTAAGTGCAGGTGAGTGTCATTTGTTCGCTGTTCGTGAAGACATTTTGCGCTGAATAAAAACCCGTTCACAAAACTCGACATTTAGTCAACTTTTGTTTGTCATCAAAGGTGCGCAGGTGCCGCACTGGATTGGAATTGTCAGCAAAAAGAGAATTGCGAAGCGAACTACAGAGATATTGATAAAAAGTAAAATTTAGATTCGGTCCAGAGCTTCCTGATTATCTTTTGCGGTATTGTTTCTTGTATCAATAACTCTGTTAATACTTTTTTCCGTTTTGATAGCAGAAGTACCGTCCTTGACAGCTTTATCAACGTTTAGAGGAGTTCCCCAGTTTGTGTATGCTACCCAGATTAATGCTGCTGCTATTACTAAAAATATAAATTTTAACATATTAAAACTCCTTGTTTAATAAGCATATTATAACCTTTTTTACCCGAAATACAATACATTTTTTAGTGTATACTGCGATATAAATTCCAACAGTGCATTATTTTATAAAAATTTTTTTGATGATAAAATAATCTTAAAGAATAATTAAAAAAGGAATTGAGAATGTCAGAAAATAATCATACACCTGCGGCAAATGCACCTACATTAAATGCAATCAGAAATACAAGAATTCAAAAATTAACCGAACTTGCAGACAGAGGCGTAAATCCATATCCGTACTCTTATGACAAAAATGCTTCGGCAAAATCTTTGCAGGAAAAATATAAAGATCTGCCTGCAGGAGAAGAAACTGAGGATGAATATAAAGTTGCCGGAAGGGTTATGGCAATGCGTAATACCGGCATGTTTATCGATTTGCAGGATGCCTCCGGAAAAATTCAAATATTTTCACACAAAGAAAATATGGATATTGAAAAAATAAAAGCAATGAAACTTATTGATATAGGTGATATAGTCGGATTTCAAGGAACAATCAGAAGAACTCCCAGAGGCGAACTCTCCATAAAAGCTACTGATTACAAACTTTTATCAAAGGCTCTTTTGCCGCTGCCGGAGAAATTCCACGGTTTGACGGATGTTGATACACGTTACAGACAGCGTTACGTTGACCTAATTATGAATGAAGATGTCAGAAATACTTTCAGAAAAAGGAGTCTTATTATACAAAAAATAAGAGAGTATCTTGCCAAAGCAGGTTTTTTGGAAGTGGAAACACCTATTCTTCAAACTACGGCATCGGGTGCAAACGCCAGACCTTTTACAACCCATCATAATGCGCTTGATATGGATTTGACTTTGAGAATTGCGCTTGAATTGTATTTGAAAAGACTTATTGTGGGCGGTGTGTCCGAAAGGGTTTACGAAATAGGAAGATGTTTCCGAAACGAAGGCATTGATACCCGTCACAATCCGGAATTTACAATGATAGAGCTGTATCAGGCTTATGCTGATTACAATGATATGATGACGCTAACTGAAAACATGGTCGCTTATGTAGCACAGGAAGTTCTGGGAACTACAAAGATTACTTACGGAGAACACGAAATAGACCTTACTCCTCCATGGGACAGAAAAACTATGCTTGGTTCTATCAAAGAAGCAACCGGTATTGATTTTATGGAAATTTATGATGCAAAACTGGCAATAGAGGCTGCTAAAAAACTAAATGTTCAGGTAGAAGATGACATGAACTGGGGGCAGGTGGTAGAAGCTGTTTTTGAAGATAAGATTGAGCCTTCTTTGATTCAGCCTTGCCATATTATTGATTACCCGAGAGAGATTTCTCCCCTGGCAAAGGTTCACAGAGATGATTCCAGATTAACAGAACGTTTCGAAACCAGAATCAACGGATGGGAGCTTGCAAACGCATTTTCAGAGCTTACTGATCCTATTGATCAAAGAAGCAGATTCGAAGCACAGGCTCTCGCTAAAGCTAACGGTGATGAAGAAGCAATGGAGCTGGACGAAGACTTTATTACTTCACTCGAATACGGTATGCCTCCGACAGGCGGTATGGGAATGGGCATTGACAGGCTTGTTATGCTTTTGACAAATTCTCAAACTATCAGAGATGTAATTGCATTTCCTACGATGAGACCGCTTGAAAAATAAGGTATATTAAAAACGGCAGATGTTTAATGATAGATACTGTAATATTTGATCTGGACGGAACACTTTTGTACACACTGGAAAATTTGTATAAGAGTACAAATTATGCATTAAAAAAGTGCGGCTTACAGGAAAAAACAATTAATGAAGTAAGAAATTTTGTCGGCAACGGAGTAAAAAAGCTTATCGAAAGGTGTGTCCCCGAAGGCGAAAAAAATCCGTTGTTTGAGAAATGTTTGTCTCTATTTAAAGAGCACTACAGTGCTACTATGTGTAATGATGCTCATCCTTATGACGGGATAGTTGAACTGTTAGACAGGTTAAATGCAGAAGGTATAAAATGTGCTGTTGTATCAAATAAATACGATTCAGCTGTAAAAGAACTCTGTAAAAAATATTTTGGCAGCAGAATAACGATAGCTGTCGGCGAAAGCGATTCTGTCAGGAAAAAACCTGCACCTGACAGTGTTTTGATGGTGATGAAAAAGCTAAATACAAAAAATGTTGTGTACGTTGGAGATTCCGAAGTTGATATACAAACCGCACAAAATGCAAAAATCCCCTGCATAAGTGTTACGTGGGGATACAAGGATATTGATTTTCTGATTAAAAATAATGCAAGGGTTATTGTTGAAAATACTGCAGCTTTATATCACGAAATTAAACAAATCAGCTCTCAGGCTCCTGATACCACAAAAACACATCAGGAATAATGCAGTTAGCTTTTCCGTTAGGGAAAAATATTTCTTCAAGTTCCCGTTTTTCTTTTTGTTCAAGCGCATTAAAATACTGATTTTGCCGGATTAAAACAGCAATTTCTTTATCGACTTCAACAGAATTTGATATTTGTTTTTCCAGATATTCTATGCGTTCAAGAATTTTTCTTTTACAAGATTTAATAGCAAACAGAATGTCATCTATATCTCTTATTATTTGAGATTCCTCTGTGTTAATAAGTTCAAATTTGAAAAATTCAGGTTGTTCGGAAAAATAAGACCCCATGACTTACAATTACCTTTTTACTGCACCACTACATGTATATAAAAAATTTACAAAAAAAGAAATTTCACCAATTCTATATAATGTTACAAAAGTTAATACGAATTATAAAAAAGAGTGCGTATTTACTTGATTATTAATTTTCCTTGTGCTTTGATATAAGCAAGAAGGGCATTTGCCGGCGCGATTTAATCCTCTGAAATTTGTCTTACGGCTGAAGACACGCGCTATAACAGGATTAAAATTAAATACAGGAGAATTGAACCGTATGGTTAAAATCAGATTAAAAAGACTGGGCTATAAAAAGAACCCGACATATAGAATTGTTGTTATCAATGATTTACAAAAAAGAGAGGGTAAACCTATATGCGAATTAGGTCATTATAACCCTAAAACAAAAGAAATGAAGCTCGATAAAGCTACAGCTCTGGAATGGATTTCCAAAGGTGCTAAACCTTCAGAAACAGTTCAATACCTCATTAACAACTGTGATGACGAAGGTAAACTGATTTATAAACAAAAAACAGAGAAAAAACTTTCCAAAAAAGCTCTGGCAAAACTCGAAGCTGAAAAAGAAGCTAAAGCTCAGGCAGAAGCAGAAGCTGCACAGGCTGCTGAAGAAGCGGCGGCTGCACCGGCAGAAGAAGCTCCTGCTGAGGAAGCACAGGCTTAATTTATTCTTTCTTTCCCTGTAAGAAAGAATAAAAAATATAAAAGTTTTTAAACAGGGGAAAAGAACACTTATTAACCGCTTTGAAATACCAAAGCGGTTCTTTTTATTCTCAATATGTGTCATTATAATCAAACACTGCTGCAATCTGGATTAAAAAGTATAATCACGATAAAATAGAAATATGAAAAAAGTTTTAATTACATTACCTAATAGCATTGCAGGTACGCTTATTTTAAACGGATATAAACAGGGGTTTAAATCGAACGGATGTTTTGTCTTTTCAAAAGATTTAAGAGAATTGGAAATTGATGATATAAAACGTTTCAAACCGGATATAATCTTTGGTTATGATTACGGTTTTTTGTTCGGGGATAATAAAAACCTGACGGATTATATCCTTTCTGATAATTCTCGTTACAAGCTGGTACATTATTTTGCCGATGAGCCGAAAGGCAAATATGCTGTAGTAAACAAGCCTTATTTATATGAAGAGTTTAAAAAAATCAACGCAATTTCTTATATGTGGGACAGGGATTTTGTTTCTGATTTACAAAACTGCAGATATCTTCCGCTTGCCGTAAATTATAAGGCATATCGCCCGCAGGAGGGCAAAATCTATGATATTTCTTTTGCCGGCAGACCTCTGACAGAAAGAAGACAGACACTGCTTGCTGCTCTTGTAAAGAAATTCGGCAAAAAGTTAAATATATTTTGTTATGAAAAACATTTTCTTCAAAGTCTTGATGATATGAAAGACAAACAATTTTTGACAGACAGAGAGCTTGATATATACAAAAGTGCATATCGGGGCTTTTTAAAAACTGAACAGGAAATAGCCAGAGTATATTTTAACTCAAAAGTCAATATAAATATTACATTACAGGGCAAATCCGGTATGAATTATCGTGTTTTTGAGGTGCTTGCCTCACAGGGTTTTTTGTTAACCGACGATATGGAGGATATATCACGCAATTTCGATGTATCAAAAGAGCTTGAAGTATACAAAAATACGGATGATTTGCTTGACAAAACCGAATTTTATTTAAAACATCCGGATATAGGGCAGAAAATTGCACTTCTCGGTTATGCAAATATTGTGAAAAAACATAGCTATACAGCCAGAGCAAGAAGCATTCTTGAAGATTTAAAAAAAATAATGTAATTTTTCTGTATCAGATATATTAATCTATTAGTTTATATATGGTAATTCTTCGTTTTTATCAAGAGTTTTTGCATTCTTTTTAAATATTTTTGATTTGTATATACCGGACTTGGCAAGAGCATACAGAACACTCGTTTTTAGTACTCCAAAGCCGTATTTACAGCTTCTCATAAAGTTTATAGAGGATGCATCCGGAAAATATTTTGTAGGACAGCTTATTTGTCCTATTGTGTAACCTTTGTAAAAAATAAGAGCGAGCATTTCATTGTCAAATACAAAATCGTCATCACAATCTTTTAACGGGCATTTTTCCAGTACTTCTTTTGTAAAGGCACGGAATCCTGTGTGGTATTCAGTCAAACGTTCTCCCATTGTGATATTTTGAAAGTATGTAAGAAATTTATTTGCAATAAATTTGTACAGGGGCATTCCGCCTTCCAGTGCACCTTTACCGATAAATCTGGAGGCAATACAGGCATCATATTCGTCAAAAGCAAGCATTGCAGCCATTGCCGGTACAAGTTTCGGTGTGTACTGGTAATCCGGATGAACCATAATGACTATATCCGCATCTGTTTTCAGAGCTGCTGTATAACAGGTTTTTTGGTTGCCTCCGTATCCTTTATTTTTGTCATGCACGATAGTTGTTATGCCCAGTTTTTTTGCAACTTCTTTTGTTTTATCGGAAGAGTTGTCATCTACAAGAATTATCTCATCCACTATATCTTTATAAAGTTCATTGTAAGTCTGTTCAAGCGTCTTTTCTGCATTGTAAGCAGGCATGATAACTACAATTTTTTTATTATTAAGCATAATCTCTATCCTCTGTATTTGTCCTGACCGTAATAAGTTTTTAACACGGCTGTTGACAATATGAAATACTGTTCATAGTATAATCAAAATAGAGGGGGAACACAATTTTTATGGAAAAGTTGATAAATTTTGCAAAAAAATATTGTATTGCGGAACTATTTTTGATTTTTGCGGTTTCTGCATTTCTGTTTTTTCTTTTTTACGGAAAGCAGGATGTCTATCTGGTAGATGTCAGCAGAGAAGCTTACCTTCCCTGGCAGGTGTTAAAAGGTCAGGTGTTATACAAAGATATTTTTAATGTATACGGACCTCTTGGTTATCAGATTAACGCAATGTTGTATTTTTTGTTCGGTGTAAATCTTAACACACTATATTTTGCGGGTTTTATAAATTCTCTTATTATATTATTTACGATTTTTTATACGGTAAAGCTTTTTGCAGACAAAAAGACTGCTTTTTCGGTTTGCGGGGTTGTAATGTTTGTCTGCGTATATGCAAGAAACTTTTTTAATTTTATATTTTCGTACTCTTACAATGCGCTTTATTCCTTATCGGGATTTTTGCTGTCTTTATATTTTGCACTTTTATATATAAAAGAAAACAAGACAAAAAACCTTATCCTTGCATTTTTATTTGCCGGATTTTCTTTTGCAAACAAAATAGAAGATTTGCCTTATTTTGTTTTGTTATTTTTATTGCTGCCTTTCCTGCTTAAGAAATATTGGAAAAAATATTTGTATTCTATCGGGGCTTTTTTGTTTTTTCCTGTTTTGTCATTCGGAATTTTGTTGTTGCAGGGTGCCGGTTTTAACGATTTTTTTAATGCGGCTGTATTAATAAAAAAACTTATAAATGCACCGGCAACTCAATATTTTTATTATGCATACGGGCTTTATTTCAATCCCGAGGCTGTAAAAATGGTTTTGTTAATGCTTCTAAAAGCAATAAAAATACTTTGGCTGCCGTTTATTATTTTATTTGCTTTCAGCTACCTGAATTTTAGATATGTCAACAGGAGAATTTTAAAATATGCGGTTAATTTTCTTTTGCTGTGTATATCTTTTTATGTGGTTATAAAGACTTTTCCTGTTACCGAAAAATATTATCACAGTATTTTTTGCTGGATAGGCATTGCGTGTCTTGCAATATTCGGTATATTGTTTGTTTATTATGCATACAGAATTTTTAAACAAAAAATAAAGTTTGAACAAATCCCTGCTTTTGACAAAATGTATATGTTTTTGCTTTTATCGGCGCTGTGCGTTTCTTTAAAAGGTTTGTTTGATGTTGTAATAACGTGTTACGGAACATTTACTCTTACTGCATTGTTAATGCCTTTTATTATATTTCTTGTTGTTTATTTCCCTGCCAAAATGTCTGAAAAAACAAAACAGGCATGGCGTTCAACCGTATTTTATTTTTGCATTATGGCAATGGCGGCGAGCCTGTTTTACAATGTCTACAGAGTCGTTACAACAGGCAATTATACTCTCAATACGCCTCAGGGGAGTATTACGATAAGAGATATATATACTTATCAGAATGAGCTTATAAAATATATAAGAGAAAATACACCGGAAAATGCAAAAATTTTGACAATGCCGGAAGGTGCAATGATAAATTTTCTTTCTCAACGAGATTCAGATAACAGATATTATTACCTTATACCGGTTAATGTAGAGATTTTTGGTCTTGATAATATTTTAAAAGACCTTGTTAAAAACCCTCCGGATTATATTTTATTAAATGATATGATCTACGGGGTTTATGCAAACGGAAACTTTTGTAATTATGCTGACAAAATTTGTGATTTTGTTACAAATGAATATATTCCGCAAATTTCCGCAAAAGGACCTGTTAATATGGTCCTGTATAAGAAAAAATAACGGTTTCATAATGATACTATAATAGTATATAGCTGAATTTATGCAGGTTTAGTATATGAAAAAAATAATAAAACATAACCCGGAAGCTGTAAATGAAGTTTTAAAATTGCTTTCAAATAAATGGAAAATTTTTATAATAAGAGATTTGCTTGACGGAAAAAGAAGATTCGGCGAATTAAAAAGAAGCACGGGCTCTTCTCAAAAATCTCTGACCTCTGCATTGAGAGAACTTGAGGATGATGATATAGTTGTAAGAAAATCATATCCTGAAATACCGCCCAGAGTTGAGTATTCGCTTACTGACATAGGTTATTCTCTGGCTCCGGTTATTGATACCATGGCTGATTGGGGAACAGACTTTATCAAATATAAACAGCTAAAAGAAAAAATTAACCGTAAAAACAAAGCTGTGTGAAATAAAGCTTTATGTAACATCGTCCGGGCGATACTTCGCTTGCACCTGAGATATCCTGATAACATGTGCTCGTATTAATTATTATACTGTAATTAAACAGTTTTGTTCCCCGGAGTCTTATTACGAATTTGTCTGAGTGGGACCTCGCTTGTAGGAGTGGTACACGGAGTGCGAGTGGCGCCGAGTCTAGCATTTTACGACTCTGCCGAAGAAACAATTAAGTATTGTTTCTGAGAGGTAGACCCCATGCGCTTGTTGACTGTGCCGGACTTATTGTTAAATATTGAACTTGCTTATTGCACAGGTTCAACAAGTAGTCGGAGTCAGTTGACAATATGAAAATATGAAAAACCTTAAAACAGTTGTTAATATTCTTTGTCCGATAACTAATTTATTCTCATAATAAATTCTTGGATTTGAAGATTTCTTTATACAGCATAACTCTGCTGCAAAAATAAAGGTATATATAAATATTTTTCCTCTTTTTGAATCATTGCAATTTTTCATATTTGTATAATGATGATTAAAAATGTATAATAGATACATATTCAATTAATAAAGGTGGATAAATATGACAGTATTAGCAGAGAATGAGGGTTTAATCACCCAGATTATCGGGCCTGTAATAGACGTTGAGTTTTCAAACGGTAATTTGCCCGAAATTTATGACGCATTAGAAATTTACTCACAGGACGGTCAAAAAACAGTAGCCGAAGTACAACAGCTGCTGGGCGAAAATAAAGTCCGTTCAGTTGCCATGTCTTCTACAGACGGTTTGCAAAGAGGCATGAAAGTTATAAATACAAAAGCACCTATCTCAATTCCTGTAGGTCAGGCAACTTTGGGCAGAATCATGAACGTTCTCGGTGAACCTGTTGATGAAATGGGTCCTGTTAATACTGAAAACAGACTTCCGATTCACAGACCGTCGCCAAAGCTCGTTGACCAGAATACAAATGTAGAAATTTTTGAAACAGGTATTAAAGCAATCGACCTTTTACAACCTTATCAAAAAGGCGGTAAAATCGGTTTGTTCGGCGGTGCGGGTGTAGGTAAAACCGTATTGATTATGGAACTTATCCACAACATCGCAATGGAGCATTCCGGTGTATCAGTATTCGGCGGTGTAGGTGAAAGAACACGTGAAGGTAACGACCTGTGGAACGAAATGAAAGAATCAGGCGTACTTGATAAAGTAGCTTTGATTTACGGTCAGATGAACGAACCTCCGGGAGCCAGAATGAGAGTAGGTCTTTCTGCTTTGACCGCTGCGGAATATTTCCGTGATTTTTCAAAACAGGACGTATTGTTATTTATTGATAACATCTTCAGATTTGTACAGGCAGGTTCCGAAGTATCGGCGCTTCTCGGTCGTATGCCGTCCGCTGTAGGCTATCAGCCTACACTTGCTACGGAAATGGGTGAATTACAAGAACGTATTACTTCTACAAAAGATGGTTCTATCACATCAGTACAGGCTATTTATGTGCCTGCTGATGACCTGACAGACCCTGCACCGGCTACAACATTCTCCCACCTTGATGCTTCAACGGTATTATCGAGACAAATTGCATCTCTCGGTATTTATCCGGCAGTTGACCCGCTTGCATCAAGTTCAAGAGTATTAGACCCTGTTATTATCGGCGAAGAACACTATTCTGTTGCAAGACAGGTTCTTGAAGTTCTTCAAAAATATAAAGATTTGCAGGATATTATCGCAATTCTCGGTATGGATGAACTCTCTGAAGAAGATAAAGAAACTGTTAACAGAGCAAGAAAAATCCAGAGATTCCTGTCGCAGCCGTTCTATGTAGCGGAACAGTTCTCAGGTATCCCCGGTAAATATGTAAAACTCGAAGATTCAATCAAAGGCTTTAAAGAAATTCTCGAAGGCAAACACGACGATCTTCCGGAACAGGCTTTCTATATGGTTGGTACAATTGAAGAAGCCATGAAAAAAGCTGAAGAAATGAAGAATGCCTAAGCCGGAGTAAAAGTGTGATAAAGGTCACAAAGTTGACCGGCGTAACACCAAAACTAAACAATGGCGGCGTTACAGAGAAAACGAGATTTCCGAAGTGAGAAAATCTTTAATTTTACAGGAGCAAAAAGCGTAAGCTCGGGTATTCAATGACAAGGTAAAAAATATGTCAAAAAAAATAAACTTGAAAATTATTACACATGAAAAAGAGCTCTATAATGACAAGGTAGATGCAATTTACTCAAAAAGCGTAGAAGGTGAATTCGGTATTCTGCCTGACCACCAGCCTTTTATGGCTGCACTGGATATCGGTGTTACAAGAGCGGAAAATGAAGGCAAAATGCAGTCTTTCACTACCATGGGCGGAATCTTCCAATTCAAAGACAATGAGGCTCTCATACTGACAGATTTGGCTGAAAGCGGGTCTGATATAGATGTTACACGTGCAAAATCAGCTAAGGATAGAGCAGAAGCAAGACTTGGCTCTCACGAAGTTGAAGTGGATACAGCACGTGCTCAAATTGCTCTTGCAAAAGCGATGGCAAGACTAAAAGCAGCCGGTCAAAAATAAAAATCTGTGTTGATTTACATTTTCATAGATAAAAAGAAATTTATTGCAACTAAGCAATAAATTTCTTTTTTGCGCAATTTTTTTCTTCACTTGTTTTATACATACATCCAGCAAAAAATCTACAGAGAAAGGACTTTAAAATGTCAATTTTTGAAAAAATCGGAAAAACAATTGCAGCAAAACCGGTAAATCGTTTATTTACAGGTATAGACAAAATGGGTGTTATAACAAGAAAGCCCGATACAAGAACTGTCGAAGAAATTCAACAAACAATAGATTATTATGCACAGAAAATTCCTGAAATTCAACAGTTTGCAAAGGATATTAAAAAATTAGACAAGAAACACATGGGGACTATTGCTGATACGTTGGAACTGTCTGCTCATCATGAAATGCTGCCTAATTTCGTTAATCTTGCTGCAAAAAACCAAAACGGTATAAGTTACAGAGAGGCAATCGTTAAAGATATGATAGAAGCTTCCGAAACAAACCCCGAAGCAATGGAACTTGCCGATGCAATAATTAACAATACTGACTCAACAACAGCAAAATATGCACTCGGTATGATGTCCGGAATTTTAAAAGACAGAGAGCTTGCCAAACAAATGAAGGCTACTGCGGAAATCGTTCCTGATATTGCAAGAGAAACTCTCAGCGGCGGGTATACAATGGATTATTCAAAGCAAGAAAATTTTATGAATATGATAAAAACTTTTGTAAACCGGAATGCAAAACCTGACAAAATAGTATCTCTGTTTAAAGATTTGACAAAAACTGTAGACAGTATGTCTCACAATTTTATTATTCAAGTTAACGAATATGTTAACTCTTCTACTCCGATACAGCAGGTCAAAGACAACATAAAGATATTACCTGATGTTGTTAAAATGCTTGGTGAAAAAATTAAAGATTTTGATGTTGTCGAATTTGTAACCAGAAATACAAATTTTTACTGATAAATTTTTGAAATTTTTCCCTGTAAAAGATATATCACTTACTCCGCAGTTGAAAATGTAATTACAGGTATATAAAAAAAGAATTGGTTAAAAACCAATTCTTTTTGTTTTATGCGTTAGCTTCTATTAAAGCGTTAATTTCATCCACCATAACATCAGGATCTACTCCGTGGACTTTTGCGCCCGCTTCAAGATTTTCAAATCTTGCTGCTGCACATCCTATACAACCAAGCCCGTATTTTGCAAAAACTTCTAATGCTTCCGGATGATTTTGAACTATCTCAATTAGTCCCATGTCTTTTGTAACTTTACCTGCCATACTATTTATATCCTTTCTTAATCCGAAATTGACTCTTGTATAAATTTCATTAATAAGATTATACATTAAAAATTTGCGTATGGAGTGTATCGTGTTATTTTTAAAAAAATTTTTCAATAAACTTAAAGAATTATTTTGTATTCCGCAGGCGCCTGTCGGGCTCAGAGCCATGGGAATAAAGTCAAAATATCTTGATAAAGTAAACAGTTTTAATTACAGTACAAATCGTTTTTATACCGATTTGCTTAATCCGGTCGGTGAGCCGTATTTCTTAAAATTTTAAACTGTCCGATTGCCGGAAAATGCTTAGATGTTTTGTACGGTAAGTTACAATTTATTAAGCAGACTAAAAATTTAAAAACCTGAAAAGTTTTTTTATTATTCCGTTTATTCCGTTTTCATAGGATACGGGGTCATCTTGATAATACGGCTTGTATGCGTCTATTATATTTTGCGCAAGAGGATTTCCGTCTTTAAAAGTAAAAGCAATTAATTCCAACAATTCTACCTGCTGGTTATTAAATTCGATATCTTGTACTTTTATATCTTCATCAGCTTCATAATGACACAAAGCATGCCACGCAGCATGTATTGAAGGATCGGTAAAACCTTTTGGAAAAAGCAGCAGAGCTTTTCTTACGGGCATTCTTTCCGTTAACACTGCGATAATAATATTCCCCACAAGCTGTCTTTGTTTTTCTGTCTCAACCTTTTGGAGTTCTAAACTGGCAGCAGAGGATTTTTGTATTTTTTCTTTAAAAGCGGATTTTATCTTTTCTAATTTTTTAATTATTATACTAATTCCGGAGTTTTGCATTCTTTTTGAATTGTACTCATGCTTTTAACCGCATCAGCAAGCGAATTCATATCGTTATTAAAATACTGGTTGGCAAGTTTTTTAATTGCCTGCTGAGCCATTTCATCACGTGATGAAACTGTTTTGTAGAAAAATTTCTTACCCTGTTTGTATCTTACTAACATATTTTTTTCAACAAGTCTGTCCATGACAGTTTTAACGGTTGTATAAGCTCTTTTGGAAGAAGAATTTCTGTTTATTATTTCCTGTACTTCATTTACGGAAACATCAGCTTCTTCGATTTCTTCTAACATCCATATTGTTTTTAAAATTTCATTTTCTAAACTGCCGTGTGTATAATTCATTTTTATTCCTTTATTTAATTATTTACAGAATTACGTCTATAGTAATACAAAAGAAAATAAATTAAAACATTTTAGACATAATTTTGCTGAAAAATTTTGTAAGCAGAATTATTAAAATTGTTTATATAAAATATCTTAAATTATATTTTCTTAATCAAAAAGCGGTCCCATTTCGATTTTTTCGTAACCGTCACCGAGGTGAATAACTGTACCGGTACTTTTTGCCGTAGGAGCGCTTATTTGTTCGATACGGGCTTTTGAGGACGCAACCTTTTGTTCTAAACCGCCCGTAAAATCACTGCTGTGTATAATGATACCGCTGTTTGTATTTACAACGGGCGCAGATTTTTTATGGCACCCTGTTGTTATTAATGTCAGGATGCATATACCGAAAATAAAACTGTATTTTATCAATTTCATTTCGTTACCTGTTTCGTCGTAAACACACTTAAGTAAAATTATTTTGCAGTAATTCTACTACTATTATAGCATACAAGTTTTAAAAAGCACTATTTTTATAAAAAAATCATATATATTGTGTATACATTTCTTAATCATGTTGAGTATAGTATAATAAATTTAAAAAATAAAGGTAATATTGTGGGTATTTTTGATATAGAAAATTTAAATGAAACAGAAAAAATAATAAAAGCAGCAAAAGGCGAGATAGATGCAGATTTAGTTTTAAAAAATGCAAAAGTCATAAATGTTCTCTCCGAAGAGATTTACGAAGCTGATGTTGCAATTGTAAGCGGAGTAATTGCCGGTGTTGCAGTCGGATATAAAGGCAAAACCGAAATTGACCTTAATGGTTCTTATGTTTCTCCATCTTTCATAGACGGGCATGTACATCTTGAAAGTTCAATGTTGATGCCTTCCGAATTTGCAAAACTTGTTGTTCCGTCAGGTACAACAACTGTTATTGCTGATCCTCATGAAATTTCAAACGTAATGGGGCTGCAGGGTATAAGCTTTATGAGAGAAGCTACAAAAAATCTTCCTCTGGATGTTTATATGATGCTGCCGTCATGCGTTCCTGCCACATCTCTTGAGACTTCCGGTGTTGATTTGAACAGTTATGATCTTGCATTGCTTATAGATGCACCGTGGGTTCTCGGTATAGCGGAGATGATGAATTTTCCCGGTGTAATAAATTGTGATGAGAGTGTTTTAAGCAAAATTAAACTTGGTTTATCAAAAAATAAACGTGTAGACGGGCATGCTCCTCATCTCGGTGGAAAAGATTTAAATGCTTATGCCGCAGCAGGTATAAAGTCTGATCATGAGTGCACAACAATCGAAGAGGCAATTGAAAAACTCCGGCTGGGTATGTATATAATGGTTAGAGAGGCAACAGGCGCAAGAGATTTGAAGCCGCTTTTGCCGGTGTTAAAATCGCATAATACAAGAAAATGTTTGTTTGTTACTGATGACAGACATCCGAAACATCTTGCAAAACATATTTCGAGAATGGTCAAAAAAGCTGTTCAATACGGAGTAGATCCTATAAAAGCAATACAGATGGCAAGCTTAAATACGGCTGAATATTTTAATCTGCCGAATCTCGGTGCAATTGCTCCCGGATATATGGCTGATATAGCGGTGTTTAAAGATTTAGAAAGTTTCGAACCGCTAATGGTTTTTAAAAATGGAGAAATGGTTGCAAAAGACGGAAAAATGCTTATTGATACCGATTCTTTTAAAGCTCCTGTTTTAAGAGGTTCGGTAAATATTAAATATTTATACAGAGAAGATTTAAAAATAAAAGTTGTTTCTGATACGGCAAAAGTAATAAATGTTTTTAAAAACAGTCTTATTACAGAGGAGACTGTTGAAAAAATAAAATCAGAAAGCGGATTTGCCGTTTCTGATACGGAAAATGATATCTTAAAAATTGCAGTAATCGAACGTCATAAGGCAACAGGCAATATAGGCCTCGGATTTGTAAAAGGTTTTGGGCTAAAATCCGGTGCTATTGCTTCGACTGTTGCACATGATTCACATAATATGGTTATCATCGGAACAAATGATGAAGATATGTACTATGCAGCAGTCGAGCTTGTAAAATCGCAGGGCGGAAAAATTGTTGTGGAAAACGGAAAGACTCTTGCCCACCTGAAACTGCCGATAGCAGGGCTTATGTCAGACAGACCGGCGCAAGAGGTGCAGGATAAAATCAAAGAACTTGATACTGCCGCAAAAAAAGTAGGCTGTAAAATTGATGAACCTTTTATGAGTATGGCATTTTTGTCTTTGTCTGTTATTCCGGAGTTAAAAATTACGGATAAAGGATTGATTGATGTAAACAAATTTGAGGTTACAAATTTGTTTGTGTAAGGAAAATGAACTTAAAATTGCTTGAAAAATATTAATTTTAAGAATATAAACTTGTTATGAAAAAGATTTGTTTTTTATGTTTAATATTATTTTTATTTGCGGCATGTATGCCTGTTTTTGCAGATGTAATGCCCAGATATACAGGTTCAGTAAGTAAAGAAACCATAGGCTTTCTGCAAATGCCGGAAAGTTTTAATCTTTATCTATATCCGAGATTTGATTCACATATTGTAGATTCTGTTAAATGGACAACTACCGAGGTTCATTATAAAAATAGTTCTGCTGAGCCTTCAAATCTTTTTGTTGCCGAAGTTACAGATAAAAAGCTTGCATTTTGTTCGGTTATAGACGTGCAGGATGACTGGTACAAGATTATTTATGACAGAGTAAACAATAAATCTGCCTGGATAAAATCTGATTCTGAAGGAGCATTCTGGGGGTTAAAAGACTTTTATTCTTATTACGGAAGAAAATACGGTCTTTATTATATGAAGGATATAGACTACAGGCAAAGAGGTATATATAGCGGAGCTTATGAAGAATCGCAAAAATTAGGCGGCTTTACTCTGATTAAATCCATAAGACTGAATAAACTCAGCGGCAACTGGGTGTTGGTAACGGTTATTGACCTTGATAAACTTCCGAAAATCGGATATATTCAGTGGCGAGAGTCTGACGGGAGAATTATACTCTTTCCGAAATTGGATAACTAAAAATTAGCATATTAAACGATACAAAGTCTATTGGATAAATAACCTTCCGCTATTATTACCGGAAGGTTATTTATTCTGCATTTTGATAATTTTGATTCCCTGCTATTCGTATAAAAACAGCAATATATAAAATGTTGTATATATTTTGGAATTAATAAAAAAAAGGGAGCTTTTTTCAAACCTCCCATATTTCCCCATTTCTCCGTATATTTACGCTTTCATTTTAATTTATAAATACCCAAGCGTCAATATTCAATACCTTGTCTTGCCATAACACCCATATCAAAGTAGTGCTTAATAGGCTTCATTTCCGTAACCAGATGAGCAAGTGCAACAAGCTCAGGATGTGCATATCTGCCTGTAAGAACAATTTCCAGATTTTCCGGTTTGTTCAACAATACATCCTTTACCTCTGACACTTTAATCATATTCATTGCTACGCAAATATTTAATTCATCAAGTATGATAAGCTGATACTCGCCGCTTTGAATAGCTTTTTTGGCAAGTTCCCAGCCTTTTTTAGCTTCTTTGTAATCTTCCATGCATACATTGTGTTTATAAACAACTCTATCCATCCCGAACTGATGAACTTCCAGATTCGGTAAAAACTGACCGGCAGAAGCTATTTCTCCGTAAGTTGTTCCGGAGTCGCCTTTTGTAAACTGTATAACGAGTACTTTCCAGCCATGACCGAGAGCACGTAATGCCAGTCCCAATGATGCTGTTGTTTTTCCTTTTCCGTCGCCAGTGTAAATTTGAATGTAACCGTGCTCTAACAAAGCTTATCCTCCGTTTGATAAAATGAGATTCTTATCTCATTTATCATTATAAATACTTTTCTACTGTTTTTCGTCGATTAAATGGAGTATTAATACTCACTTTTTTATTAGCTAGTGCGGAACTTTAAAATAACCCAACAAAAATATGCCGAATCTGCATAATTCAACATAATATCGATTATCCCCTAAATCTTTATTTTATATGAAATAAAATTTTGATTAATTTTCCGAACTTGTATACATTATATTAAAACAAATTTTCCAAAAGGTGGCAATTTTTATTTCTGCCATGCTATTTATTTTACAATTTTACTTTTGTAATAGCAGGTAAAACCCTATATATACAACGATTTCAAGTGGGTATTCAAAACTTTTACATAATTTTTTTTATATTTCTTAAAAATAACTTGAAACCATGATTGCAAGTATATTAGCTCCTTTTTTAAAAAAATAATTTTAGTTAAAATTTTGTAATTATATTTTTGTTATTCATAAATATAAGTACTGTAAAAACAAAAAAATGTCTGAGTGAGACCCCTCTTGTCCCCGAGGGCATCCTGATGCATACGGCGCACTTATGGTTTGCCTGCTCTTTTAAGAATCTTATGTACATACTGACCTGTTTAAAATAATTTACCGGTATAAAAAATTGCAAACAAGTCTGATAAGATGTTGAATACAAACGATTGAAAACAAAATTCCAATTCAGGCTTCAGGATGACACATTGTTTTTTATATAATGACGGATTTTTAGTAGTATCTGCGGGATTTGCTATATATGTTCCAAAGTTTTAATATTTAATTCAACTGTATTTTTGTATATTATATTTTTAAAATCGAGATTCAAATAGTTTGAAAGACATTTACAGTTGATTAAAATAAACCCGTTAATAGTATTTTCATCTTTTTATATACTCGGTATTGTATCATTTTTTACCCATACCGTTATTGTTCTGGCGTTATTCTTGCTTATTTTAACAATATGGGCGCTTTACAGCAGCAAAATTTCCAATAAACATGCGGTTGTTTATTATCTTGCATTTTCTCTTGCTCTGGTCAATTGCAAACTCCAGATAAAGAATTTTGATAACCTTTCACAATTTATTCCGTCAAATGCAATAATCACCGGTACTGTAGAAACAATACCATCCGGCGCAAATCCTTATAAAACAAAATTTTATCTAAAAGCAGACTCAGGTATTTTTGACGGAACAAAAGCGGAAAATCTGAACGCAAGAACAATAGTAACGTTGTATGACAAACCGGAAAATATTTCCAGGATAAAAATTGCTGATAAAATAACACTGCAAGGAAAGCTCTACAGTCCAATGAAGGCAAAAAATCCTTCGCAATTTGACTATGCAGCTTATTTAAAAAATAACAAAACTTTTTCGACCTTTTATGTAAAAAATTCGAAATGGAAGATAACTGACAGACCTGCTAACCATTGGGGAATTTTTTTACAGAAACTTAACGATACAAGAACTAGAATTATCAACCTTCAAAAAAGATATATGAAACCTGATAATCTGGAAGTTTTAGGAGGAATGGTTTTTGGCGATGATGCAATAAATCCGCCTGAACACATAAAAAATTCTTTTATAAACTCGGGTCTTTTGCATATACTTGCCGCATCGGGGATGAATGTTTCAATTATTTTCGGAATATGGTTTTTTATAGGAACAAGACTCCGTATTAATTATCGTATTAATATAATTACAGGCGCACTGCTTGTAGCTTTTTATACGCTTATGACAGGTATGGGACCTTCTGTCTTGAGAGCAGCTTTGATGATTGAATTTGTTCTTCTCGGCAAACTTATAAACAGGAACACTGACAGCATTGCACTGGTATTTTTTGTTGCGTTTTTAATGCTTCTATATAATCCTGCGATGATTAATGATGTCGGCTTCCAGCTTTCTTTTGTTGTTACTTTTGCCTTAATGTTTTACTGTCCTCCGGTTCTTGAGGGTATAAAAAACAAATTTCTGGAATTTGTTGCCGGTGCCGTGTTTATACCTTTTGTTGCACAACTGTGGGCAAGTCCTATCCAGATGTTTTATTTTAACACTTATGCACTTTATTCGGTTTTTGCAAATTTTGCTATTACGTTTTTTGTTATGGTGATAAGCTTTCTCGGGTTTTTATGTTCAATTTTTGCAATGGTTCCTGTTGAAGCTTTTGCCGATAAAGTATGTATGATTTTTTCATATATTTTGAATCCTGTTGTATCCATTGTTATCAATATATCAAACTTTTTTTCCGGTCTGCCGAATTCACTTGTTACGACAATTCATCCGCATGCACTGCAGATGATACTTTATTACAGCACACTGCTGTTTTTTGGTTTTGCTTTAAGAGAAAAATTTCAGAATAAAAAACTTTTATTAACAACAGGTGTATTTTGTATTTTATTGGCGTTATCTTTTATAAAAGTAACACCTGAAAATTGTGAGATAATAATCTTTGATGTCGGCAATGCGGACAGCTTTCTCATAAGAACACCGCAGAAAAAATACATAATGATTGACACAGCTCACGGCTTATACGAAGGTTCTAAATCCTCATATTCTCAGGCAAATGCCATAATGAACAAATATTTTAAGGATAACGGAATAAAAACTCTGGATTTGCTTATACTGACACATTTTGATTCAGATCATTCAGGCGGTGCCGTTGACGTCATGAAAACAGTTAACGTAAAAAAAGTTATATTAAATAAAGACAAAGATGATTCAAAAACAACAAAAGCAGTATTGAATTATATAAAAACACGAAATATCCCGTCAGAAGACTCACAAAATAACACGGTTGTATACGCAAAAGACGATTTTACATTAAAAACCTTCAATGCAAACTTTACTGAAAATAAAAATGATAACGATAATTCGACTGCAGCACTGCTGTCATACCGAAATTTCGATATGTTGTTTATGGCTGACGGAGGAACACGCACTTTCAATAAAATAAAAAAAGATTTAAATAACAATTATATAGAAATATTAAAATCCGGTCATCATGGTGCAAAAAATACAGTGACAGCAAACATGCTGAAAACGATTAATTCTGACGCAGCTATAATATCCACCGGTCAAAACAACTACGGACATCCGTCAAAAGAAACACTGAAAACTTTAACAAAAAACAGCGTGAAAATTTACAGAACAGATGTAAATAATGCAATCAAAATAGATTCTGACGGAAATAATTACACAATTTACAGATACAGCCCCGCTCAAAAAAGATTTATAAAAGACTACAAAAATATCTGTAAACAGAACGGCAATTTAAAAAATTAATCTAATTTAAAAGTTATTGATCCGATTCTTTGTCGTGTTTAATCAGTTTTTCAAAATCAGACGGTTTTATAGACTGTATAAATTCTCTGAATTCTTGAGCTTCTTCTTCGTCTTTTGCTGTATCGCACGATACAGAGCCGTTTGCAAGAACATTGGCTGTAACAAAAATCGGTGCATCAACTCTTATCGCTACAGCAATGGCATCAGACGGACGTGCATCGATTTCTATCTGTTTGCCCTCTTTGTCAGTAATATAAATAATTGCGTAATAAGTCTCTTTTTCGACATCATTGATTTCAATACGGTCTATAGTTCCGCCTGTTTTTTCAACAATTTCAACAATCAAATCATGTGTCATCGGACGGCTTACAGATATATTTTCTATTTTACGGATTATTGCACTTGCCTCTGCCGAGCCTATCCAGATTGGCAGAGCTTTTCTGTTATTTATATCATGCAGCACAACAATGGGCGAACCCGTTCTTGTATCCAGTGCTATTCCCATTACTTTCATTTCTATCATAATGATATTATAATGCAAAATTAAAATTAGACAAAGATATAAACTTGTAGACTAAAAGAAAATTCTCGTGTAAATTAAGTATATGAAAATCTTGATTATAAACGGACCAAATATAAATCTTCTGGGCACAAGAGAACCTGAAATATACGGAACTTTGACACTGGAGGAGATTAATGAAAAACTTCGTTCTTATGCAAACGATAAAGGTATTGAACTTGAAACATTTCAAAGCAATATTGAAGGCGAAATTGTAGACAAAATCCAGCAGGCAAAAAACAATTGTGACGGAATCGTTATAAATCCCGCCGCATATACTCATACAAGTGTTGCTATAAGAGATGCAATATCAGCGGTTGGTTTGCCATGTGTGGAAATTCATATTTCAAATATTCACAGACGTGAAGAATTTCGCAGACATTCGTTTATTGCACCTGTGTGCATAGGGCAGATTGCAGGATTCGGCTTGGATAGCTATAGACTCGGTATCCAGGCTGTTATTAACTATATCGAATCTAATTAAAATTGATATTGAATACTCACAAAGCCTGCGCAGATATAATTAAACACCGGAAGAAGGCTGTACATCGATTTTTTTCAAACGTTTTTCGAGCTTTTTATACCATTTAAGCTTTTGCTTGTACAAATATTCATACTCTTCAATATGACCGTGTCTGATTTCATTAAACTGCCGATCGCATAAAACTTCAAACTCATGTTCAAGTCTGTGGGTAAGTTCTTTTCTGTCAAAATTCGGATCCGTAATAATCACGGGTTCACCTACCTCGCAGAGCACTTCCGGTTTATCTTCACGCAAAAACGGATAATTAACAGCAACCGGAATAAGGTTTATACCGCCTGCTTTTTTAACAACATTTTTTGCAATATACGCCATTCCTGTTTGAAATTCAATCGGTCTGTACATCGGCGGTCTTATAATTCCCTGAGGGAAAAGCCACAGAGATATATCTTTATCACACAATTGCTCAACAGAATACTGTAAAGCTTTCATAGATGCCTGTGCAGATTTTTTATTAACGGGAAAAGCACCTGCTTTACCGAGAATAGGAAATCTATTCATCTCCTCTATCATCATCCTGATATCGGTTTTGAAAATTCTGCGGCAAAGATTGTATCCGACTATACCGTCCCACCAGTTGTTGTGCGGTGCATAAATTATATTTGCAAAATCTGTATTACGCTTATTGTAATTTTCTTCATTTTTTATTTTTAAAGAGAAAAATCTGTGTTCCAGCATTTTATAAAAAAATTGGTCTGCAACCCATCGCCAGAAACGTGTGGGTTTAGCCGCCCTGAATTTTTCGTCTTTATTTCTAAGTTTTGTAGGCGGTACATCCGAATATAATTGCTGATTGTCTTTATGTAGTAAAGTTCCCAACTTTTACAACTCCTTAATTGTAATTCTACATTGTAAACACAAAATTTTGAAGTATTTTAATATTTTTTTTACAATTCCTGACGGAGTTTCATAGAAAATACGGGTATTTTTCTCATATTATCTTTCTTGCCTGCGTAATAGTCAAGCCAGAGACTTTTTGCCGCATAGACTTCATCTTTGTCAGTGTAAGAATAAGTTATTTCATATATATCAGATGTTTTTCTTGATTTTAGAGGATGTTTTTTAGAAAACAGTTTTTCGTCAAATAATGTTGTTGTTTTATCGTCATATCTAAGCTTAACTATAAGAAACAGTGTATTAAAGTCATATTTTGAAGTATTTTCGATTCTGAACTTTACCCTTATTTTATGTTTTGTTTTAAATAAATTACTTGTGATTTTTATTTTATCTATTTTTACGGTAACATCTTTATCCGTAATTACATATCTTTTTTCAAAATTCTTAATTGATTTGAGTTTATGTTTGTAGAGTTCTGTTTTTAAATCATCACCATTCTGATAATAATATTTTATAAGATTAATCAATAATTCTTCATACAAATCATAATTTATAAGACCGGGATCTTCTTTATAAGTTTGTTCAATATATTTATTAGCCATGACCGGATCAAAATTTTTGTATAAAATCGCCAGCTTGTACAAAATTACCGGAGTTTCTTTATACAAAAGCGCTGTTTCCAGATTTTCTATAGCTTTATCTATCCTGTGCCGTTTAAAATTTTTATCGGCAATTTTATTGTAACAGTCCAGAATACCCGTTATTGCCATATCTTTCTTCTGGGAATCCACTTTTTTATAATAGAAAAATGCTATTTTATACTGTTTTACAGCCGACTCATATTTATTTTTCTGCCACAATGCATCACCCAGATTCATATAGAAATCACCTTTTGCAATAAGCAATGGCTTGTGATCGGTGTTTTTAAGCTGTTTTACAATATTTAGCGCTTTTGCATATTTACCCTGTTTTATATACAGATTTGCCAGTCCGAGATAAGAACTGTAAACCCCGTACGGAGATTTATTTATAGCTTTTACATACTGTTCTTCTGCCTGTTTATAGCTGAACATAAGTTCATATAAATTGCCGAGTTTTACGTTTATGGAATAATCTCCGGGATTTTCTTTTGCTTTTTGCAGATAAACCGTAATTAAGTATCCTATAATTTCATTATCTTTTGCCGTATTAGAAATTTTGGCAAGCATTCTTGCATGATGCTCCGCAACAATATTTGAACAACCCGTTGCTACTGCCGCCAAAAATAATGCCACCAGCAATGCTATAAAGATTGTTCGTAAATATTCAAGAATTTCTACCTTATTCATATAACTCTTGTATTGCTACAGATTCGATTCCTTCGATTGTATTTAACTCATTATGCAGTGTCTGTACCGGATTTTTTTCCGCTATATCCAGTTTAAAACTTATTTTCATAAGATTTTCATCTGAAGAAGATACGGTCTTGCTTATTTCAAATATAGAAGCAAATCTTTCAACTATTTTTGTATAAACACTCTCTGCAATACCAGCCGGAGAATAAAAACTTACTTTAAACTTTCTTAAAATTTTTCTGCCTTTATGTATATACTGTTTTTCAAAAATCCTTATTAAGACAAGTGTACCGACTGCAAGAACCGTACAAACTATTGCAAGAGAAGTAAATCCGCAGCCGCATGCCATACCGATACTTGCAGTAATCCACAAAGTCGCTGCGGTAGTGAGTCCGTATATGGAATAACCGTGCCTTAAGACAGTACCCCCGCCGATAAAACCTATACCTGTCAATATCTGTGCCGCAATTCTTGCCGGATCTGCCTGCGGGCTGTGTGCATAAACGGGAAAAGCATGTATTGAAAGCAGTGTAAAAATACAAGAACCGAGACACACAAGCATGTGAGTCCGCAGTCCTGCCCATTTATTTGTAATTTCACGTTCAAATCCGATTGCAAACCCCAGAACTATTGCAAGCAGTATGTCCAAAAGCATGCTTTTTTCTATTACCAGATTATTAAAAATTATATTTTCCATACAACTGTGTACTATCCTTTATTATATTTACGGTTATTTTATCTTACATTGCTTTTAGGATCCAATATGTCTCTTATTGTATCACCTATGAGGTTAAAAGATAATACCGCAATAAAAATTAAGAATCCAGGAGTCAAAAGCCACGGACGATAAATTATATTTACATACTCCTGAGCCTCTTTCAGCATATTGCCCCAGCTTGCATCCGGCTGTTGTATCCCCAGTCCCAGAAAACTCAATCCTGATTCCGCAAGAATATATGAAGGTACGGAAAGTGTCATAGCAACTATTACATAACTCAAAGTTTGCGGAAGAAGATGTTTTATAATAATACGCAGCTTTGATGCTCCTATTGACTCTGCAGCCTGCACAAACTCCTGATTTTTTATTGATAGAACCATACCTCTTACAACACGGGAAAATCCTGCCCAGCCGATTAAAGCAAGAATTACTGTAATTAGTGTAAAACGCTGAATACTTGTCATATTTGTTGGTAGTATAGCAGCAAGTATAATCAACAGATAAAAACTCGGTATAGACATTATTGCCTCGGAAAGTCTCATCATGAGATTATCGGTTATTCCTCCGAAATAACCGGAGATGCCTCCGTATAACATCCCGAGAGGAAAAGAAATAAACAGGGCAAGAAAACCTATTGTTAATGAGATTCTTCCTCCAAACAGTATTCGTGAAAATATATCTCTGCCGTTTATATCTGTTCCGAGCAAAAATAATCGTCCGCCTTTATCTACTGTGACAAGATGTCTTTCCATAGGGATAAGACCCAGAAATTTATATCTTTCACCTTTTGCAAAAAATTTCAGATAATATTTTTTACTTCGGTCTAATTTATAAGTTATTTTTAATTCTTCGGGGTTAAAATATCTTTTGTAATTGTAAGTATACGGTCTGGAAAACTTACCGTTTTCGTCAATGGTAAAGACTTTTGAAGGCGGAACATAAGCTCTGTGGCGGTCGGAAAACTCCTTTGAATACGGAGCCAGAAAATCCGCAAACAATATCATAAGATACAATATCAATAAAACAACAAATGCCGTTGCTGCATATTTATCCTTAAAAATTTGAGTAAGAATCGAATTTTTGTTCATCAGTTTACACTCACTCTCGGATCAACAAACTTTAACAGTATATCAGCAAGCAAATTACCGAGTATAAGCATCAAAGTCCCCATCATCAGTGAAGCCATGACAAGGTTTATATCGGATTTCATAACAGCTTCAAGAATCAAGCGTCCGAGTCCGGGATACTGAAAAACATACTCCGTTAAAGCAGCACCGCTTAAAAGTGAAGCAAACTCAAACCCGAGAAGCGTAACCATAGGATTTATCGCATTTCTGAGCGCATGTTTATAAACCACTTTGTTTTCACTCAAGCCTTTTGCTCTTGCAAATTTTACATAATCGGAACCTAAAACATCCAGTAAATTGCCTCTCATCTGTCTTTGAAGCCCTGATAGAGAAATAGTAAAAAGAACAATAACAGGCAGTACAAGATGATGAATTATATCAAGAATTTTACTGCCGGCAGAAAGACCGGAAAAATCAAAAGATGTCAGCCCGCCGGTCGGAAACCATCCTGTTTTTACAGCAAAAATAAGCAGCAGCAGAGCAAAAAAGAAAGACGGAATAGCCATACCGATACTGGTTATTACAGTCAAAATTCTATCTACAGGCTTTTTCCAATTCAATGCGGCATAAATCCCGAGAGGTATCCCGACCATCCATGTTAGAAAAATAACAACCACAGTCAAAAGAAGCGTGTTTGGAATTCTTTCCATCAGCTTTGTGCTGACTTTTTCTCCTGTTACAGTAACACCCAGATCTCCCTTTAAAAAACTTTTAAGCCACAAACCGTATTGAACAATCTTTGGTTTATCCAGCCCGAGTCTTTGCTGTTCGGCTTTCAGGGTTTCTTGAGAAATAGAAGGATTAAGCCTTAATTCTCCAAGAGGATCAACAGGACTCAAACGTATTATAAAAAAACTTATAACAGACACCAGAAACAATAAAGGGATTGCCTGCAATAATCTTTTAACAATATAAACAAATATTTGCATACAACTATTTTACAAAACTAAGCCTGTTTTGCAATTAGTTTATTGTATAGTATTTTTTTGTTTTACATCTATGTAATATAAACTTATAATGCTGTTATGAAACATCTTACGGCATTTTCCTTAATAATTATATTTCTGTTAATATGTATTTGTTTTTTACACAAAAATAAGTTTCATAAAGTTTTAAAAGTAGTTTCTGCAAATGAATTTTATATAGATTTTAATGACAATAAAACAGCAGATGATGATGAACTTGTGGTGCTTGATAATATTGATACAGAACCGCTTTTGTTAAATAAAATTGAAACAGTAAGACTAAATTATCTTGCCAAAAAATATGCAGAAAAAATATTGTTAAACCAAAATGTTATCTTCATATCATCAACTGACTCTGACTATGCTGCCGGATTATTGACATTCACAAGGTTAAGAACTTCATTTCAAATTTTTATTCAAAAATTTTTTCATTTTGTTTATCGCCTTTACACGGGGCATTCATTAGCGCCCAGCCCCGCACAAAAAACGCTCCCGGATTTGCTTACCGCCCGATACGGTCATTCTATTTGCTCTCGCCGTTTTTCGAAAAACGATGCTCAATCGATTTATTCGGCTGAGTGTGTAAAACTTTTGCAAACAAGCTCCCTCTCTAACAAACTTATTTTGGAGGATAACTCCGACTACAAAACGCTTGTTGAAAAAAACGGATATATTTTAACAAAAACTAATATAAAGCAGGTCAAAGAAAATATTGCCAAATCCAAAAAACTGAATCTTGTTGTTTATAACAAAAATACAAATAAATACCATAAGCTTGATTGTAAATATGCCTTAGAATCGCCCGTTATAGAAATTGTAGAATTCTCAAATCTCGACAAAAAAGCTGTTCCGTGCAAATTGTGTATTTTAAATAAATCTAAAGAAATTAATAATAAAACACCAAACAAATTTCCAAAAGATGTATATGAAAAATACTCTCCTGTATATAAAGACGGGTCTTTGGAGTTTTATATCACCGATTATACAAAATATTATTATCCGTCGCAAAAATGCCTGACAACGGCTTGTATGTCACTTGTAAAAGAGATTAATAATGCAAAAAACACAATAGATTTTGCAATTTACGGAATAGATAAACAGCCTGTTGTAGTAAATGCATTACTAACGGCACAAAAACGTGGTGTGAAAATCCGCTGGGTATATGATACGGACAAGAGAGGAACCACAATATACAGCGATTCTTTAAAATTGAAAAAATATCTTACAAATACGGTAACTGATTCTTCTGCTGCCGGCACAATTCTCTCCGACGGACGGAAAATGCGTGATTCAATTATGCATAATAAATTTTTTATTTTTGATAAACAAAAGGTATGGACGGGCTCTGCAAATATTTCTCATACTGATTTGTCCGGCTTCAATGCTAACTCCGCTTTGCTTATAAATTCTAAAGCAATTGCCTCATTATACGAACAAGAATTCGAACAAATGTATTCCGGCAAATTTCACCTGATGAAAACAGCTACACCTAAAAATTTAAACACTGTCTCAAATTCCTTAATTTCCGTATATTTTTCTCCGCAGGATGATATTATAAACAGACATATTCTTCCGCTGATTGATAATGCAAAAAAATATATCTATGTTCCTGTCTTTGTTGTGACACACAAGGATTTTTATAATGCATTGGTTGACGCAAAAAATAGAGGAGTGGATGTAAGACTGATTGTAGATGCGACTTCCGCTGCATCAAGATATTCCTCTGTCAGATTTTTAAGACAAAACGGTGTAAAGGTAAAAACAGAAAATCGTGCAGGTAAAATGCACATGAAATCAATAATAATTGATGATGAGTATATTGTTACCGGTTCAATGAATTTTACAAAAAGCGGTGAAAGATATAATGATGAAAACGTATTGATTATAAAAAACCCTAAACTTGCAGCAAAATTTAAAAATAAATTTTTATATTTTTATAATGATATACCCCAAAAATGGTTGTATAAAAACCCCGGAGCAGAATCGATTAATTCTATAAACTCTTGCTATGACGGAATAGATAACGATTTTGACGGAAATATAGATAAATTTGATTCCGGCTGTATTAAAAAATATTAAGCAATTCTTATCTGTTAACAATATGTTACAATCGCTAAATGTTATATTATATCTGACATTTAGCGATTCAATGATTGCTTGCCATTTTTTTAATATTAAAGTTTGGAAGAATACAAACCGATAACAAAACAGTGTAGTGTAACAATAAAAAAGAATAGGAGAATTTTATGGCAGAATTCAACGTAAACGTAGGCAGAGCAGAAAGCAGACCGATTAATACGGACGGGCAGGGTAACAGTCCGGTACAATTCACGTCTGATAATAAAGACACATCAATTTACGGTAATAAAATTATTGATGATGATCCGACAGCAATTCATCATGATTCAGAAGAACGTTCTGCTGCCGAGACAAAAAAAGACATAGATAATCGTTTACAAGCTCAAGGAGAAGAAAAAAATCCTAAGGAAATTAATAAAGAAGTTGACAAAACAGATAAATTAAAAACAGCCGGCGATACTATTGTTAAAACAGTAATGCCCGGAGTTGCCAAGGTTGTACCTGATGAAGTTAAAACCGGTATTGGCGCAGCTACACTGGGATTAGGGCAACAAGTTGCTGATGGTGTCAAAGCTGCTGCTGAATTTTATGATGAAAATGTTCCTGATGCAGTAAAATGGTCTTTGAATCCGGGGTTAGAGCTCGGTAAAACAATACATAAAGCATTAACGGATGAAGAAAAATAACTTTTAATTCTTCACTAAAAAACCTCTGTTTTATATAAACAGAGGTTTTTATTTGCTTATTATTTTGTACCGGAAATATTCGCAGTAAAAAGGCTCTCTGTCGGGAATTGACTAAATGTCAATTTAAGATAGTGACTCTGCCGAATAAAAGAAAACTAAATGTTGCTTTTATGAGAGGAGCTAAGTCAGAAACGCAGTTTCTGTGTGCAGCATAATGATTAATATGTGCCGTACATATCGGATATACGCCAGGGTACAGGCATGGTTATGCTCAGATAAATTACATCAGTTGTCTCTAAGTTTTGCAAGCAGATTAAGAATTTCTATATATAACCATACGAGTGTGACTAACAGCCCGAAAGAGGCATACCATTCAAAATCTTTAGGCAAAAGATTTTTTGCGCCCTGTTCTATAAAATCAAAATCAAGTATTAAACTCAAAGACGCAATAACAACAACAATACAGCTTGCAACAATACTTACCGGTCCTGAACCGTTTAAAAACGGTATATTAAAATTGAAAAATGAGCCTATCATTTCTGCTAAGTATAAAATTAAAATTGTAAGTAAAGCTGACATTATTGTTGCTCTAAATTTTTCGGTAGCACGAATTGCTCCGGCTCTGTATAAAAACAAAACAACAAAAAAAGCAATAAATGTACCCGATACAGCCTGTAATGCAATCCCGGGGAATTGTGTTTCCGCAAACAAAGAAATTGCAGCAAGCAATGCTCCTTCTGCAAATGCATATACAGGAGAAAGAAATTTTGCCAGTTTCGGGACAAATGATGTGACAAGACCTGTTATCAGACCGACAACCAGAGCAATGCTCATAATCATCATAACTTTATCTGCATAGCCCATCATTGCTTCATATATCACTGCTGCACCGGAAATTGATGCAATCAAAAGCAGAACAAAAACTTTGCTTATAGTACCTGATACAGTCATTGGATTGGAATCAAGCACTACTTCATTATTTGTATTATCCATTCTCGTCAAGATAGGATTTGAACTTTTAAACATATTTTCCTCCTGTTATTTTCTAAATATTAAATAGCATATTTTTCTCATTTTTTCAATTGCAGTAATTGTCTGAGTGGGACCTCGCTTGTAGGAGTGGTACACGGAGTGCGAGTGGCGCCGAGTCTAGCATTTTACGGAAGTGACCCCATGCGCTTGTTGACTGTGCCGGACTTATTGTTAAATATTGAACTTGCTTATTGCACAGGTTCAACAAGTAGTCGGAGTCAGTTGACAATATGAAAATTTTTAGAAAATGTAATTTATCTCTGCCGAACAAAACAATCCTGCGACACCGGATTAGATTATTCAAAAATAAAATTAAGCGGTTTGCCAAAAGTATGTTCAAACAAATCTTTTTTCTTTTCAGCCATTTTTAAATTAGGTTTAAAGCCGACTGTTTTTATATACAGGTTAAAACATTCCGGAGTTTCCTGAACCCGCATTCTCAATACAAGATTCTTATGAGGTTTATCTAATCCATCAGCAATTCTTAAAAATGATGAAAGTTGTTTTACGAGTTGTTTATTATCATTTGACAGTTTTTTATACATATCATGCCTTGTTTCATCAGGCGTGCTGCCTCTGTGGTATCTTGCAATATTCGCAATGATAAGATTCTCCTCATCGTTGAAACCGTCTATTCCTTCATCAATTATTATTTTCATTGCGTGTTTATGATGAGATTTTTTTTCTATTGTATATCCTATATCGTGCAATTTTGCTGCGTGCGAAAGATAACCCCGTGCTTGCGGTTCAAAATTCAAAATACTGTTGTTAAAAGCATCAAAAATCATTAATGCATACTTTTCCACTTCATAAGCATGATCTTTGTCTTTACAGTATTTATCAAAAATTTTTGAATTATTATTTGATTTAATCATATTTTAAAAGTTTTTCTATTGTATCAAGCAGGTAATCCTGATTGAAATTGGATTTTTTAATAAATGCATCCACATCCGGCATAGACTCTGTGAGGTTGTCAGTATCATAAGAAGAAATTATTATAACCGGGATATCTTTAAATTTTTGATGATTTTTTAATTCTTTTACAAACATTGCTCCGTCCATCTCCGGCATTTCCATATCGGAGAGAATCAGATCAAAATCACTTTTGTAAAGAACGTCAAATGCTTCTTTAGGATTTTTAACTATTTCAAAACTGTATCCCCAGTGTACAAGAATATTTTTTAGAAGCTCTCTTGTAGTAATAGAGTCGTCTACTATCAATATTTTAAAATCTTTGTTTGTTTTTGTGTTAATTTTATGTTTGTGTACCGGCATTAACGGTTTTTCGACAGGAGTATATGTGGATTTATACAATTCTGTCAGATTTAATATAAGACAGACTTCTCCGTTTGCAAGAGTTGTTATGCCTGCAATGTTTTTAAGTTTTATAATAGGGGGTTCGAGTTTTTTTTGAAGAATGTTCTGGTCTCCGAGAATTTTATCTACAATAATCCCCATAAGACTGTTCTCTACTTCAATAAGAATAACTGTTTTCTTTTCTTCTTTTTGAACATTTTCTTCAACAGGAAGATTCATAAGTTCGCTCAGATAAAACAGATTAACGGTTTTGTTATTGAGAATAATAGATTTTGTATTATTTCTCAAATATATTTCCGGCTCCTGTATCCACATTACATTTTTTATAGCAGTCATAGGCATTGCAAAGTATTGATGCGATGCTTCCACTATAAAAGCCTTGAGTGTGGACATTGATATCGGCAGCTCAATAGAAATTTTTGTACCCTGGTTTGGAACTGAAAACACTTTTACTGTTCCGTTGAGCTGGGTGATTTTTGTCTGAACAATATCAAGCCCCACACCTCTTCCGGAAATTTCTGTTACTACCCGTTCAGTAGAAAAACCGGGCCAGAAAATAATATTCATAATTTGTTCGGCAGAGAGATATTCAGCTTCTTTTTGAGTAATCATGCCTTTTTCAAGTGCTCTGTTAACAATTTTTTTGAGATCTATACCCCTTCCGTCATCATGAACTTCTATAACAATTTTATTTTGGAGACTGCGGGCAATAAGATATATTTTCCCTTTTGGTGATTTCCCGGCAGCTATACGCTCCTGCGGTGTTTCTATACCATGGTCAATAGAATTTCTTATTATATGCATCAAAGGTGCTTTTATCTCTTCTATAACTTTTTTATCCGCACTTGTTTCGCTGCCGGAAATCAATAGTTCTATTTCTTTTCCCGTATCTTTTGATATATCTCTTATCATCCTCGGAAACATGTGAAATATTGTGGCAAGAGGCAGTACACGGATGTTTTTTATCATTTCTTCAAGCTGGTTAGTCGTCAAATTCATCTTTGTATCTTCTTCATCTACTGATTTTTGAAGATTTAATATTTTATTGTTCAATTTGATTATTTTAGAAGAATTTTCCTGAAAAATTGAAAAAACCTGTTTAATAAAAACAGATAGAGATGAATAATCTATTTTTGAGTCAGCGTTTAGATACTTTCTGTCATAATATTTTATAAAACTCTGTGATTTATGGTTAAAATTTCTCCATTCCGCAAGGTCAGAAAGAATTGATTCGAGTTCCGATATATTTTTTTTATGTTTGATTCTGCCAATAATAAGCTCGCCCATTTGATTTACAAGCTGATCAAGCTTTTTTGAATCAACTCTTAAAGTTTTTATTGATGTTGTTTCAAAAGAATTAAAAAAGTCCTGAGCTTTTCTGACAGGCAAAGAAGATTCATCTAACGTTGCCGTAATATTGGAAAGGGGATTGACTGTCCTGTTTATATCAAGCATTTGTTTTATAATATCAAGACGTTGTAAAATCAGCGAAACATCTTCGCTTTCATCTTTTGTATTAAGAGTCATTTGCTCAACTGACGACAAACTCTGTTTTAAAATGGAAATAACTTCTTTTTCCGGAAGAGTGTTGCTGTTTTTAACAAGTTCCAGAACTTCTTCTATTTTGTGAGAAATGTCAGAAACTTCTTTTCTCTTGCTAAATTCAATAATGATATCGAGCGCATCATGCAGCGCCGGAATTTGTGAGAGATTACTCTCCAGCTTACCAAGCCCGTCTTTTACAAATTCTATTTTATCAACGAAATTTTTAATAACCGAAGTATTTTCATCAGGAACTTCTTCGCTGTTTTTTTCTTGTACAGTTTTTTCAGAATCAACTTTTTGGGCTATTTTTTCTTTTAAATCAAATTTTTTCAGTCCTGCTTCTTCGTACAGTTTGTTTAGAGAATGGACAATATTTAAAAGCTTATTATCAATGTCTTCGATTTCTTCATCGGTCATTATGTTTGAACTTACAATTACAAAAGAAACTTTTTCATCAATGTTTTTAAGCTCATTTTTTATATCATAATACGTAGTTGATTCAAATTTTTCATTTAACTGTTTTATAATATCTTCAAATGTTTCAAGATAAGTTGAGCCGTCTTCTCCTTTTATATTTTTTAAAAGAAGATATGCCTCTGACAGCATTCCATTTATGGTAACGGATAATTTTTCAAGCTCCTCGTCTTTTTTCTTTTTATCAGTTTGTTTCGGCAAAGAAGCGGTTTTATCTGATTCTTCATTATCTTTTTCATTTTTTTTCTGGTATTTTGTAATTAGCTCGTCAATACTGTCAATTTGTTTTTGAATATTATCCGTATAATACTCACGTTTTAATTTTACTGATTCCTGTATTAAATCGGAAAGCAAATCAGTTGCCTGATACAATGCATCTGAAATTTCTCTGTTAATTTCAATTTTATTTTCTTTTGCAAGACCCAGTACGTCTTCTGTCTTGTGGGCAAGACGCTGTATATTATTAAAGCCTATCATTCTTGCCGCACCTTTTAGAGAATGAGCATCTCTAAAAAGATATACAAGCAAATCTTTGTTGTTAGGATTATTTTCAAGCTGCAGAAGATTGTTATTCATTTTCTGGATGATTTCTTCTGTTTCACCCCTGAATATATTTAAAATTTCTTCAAACTCTTCCGGCAGAAAATCCATTTATTCTTGCACCAATTAATTTATACCTTTTTAAACCTTGTTTATATCGATTTATTCTGTTATTTAAGAATTTTTTTCAGACAAATTTTTGATATTATCAATATTGGAATTGACTGTATTTAATAATTCATCCATATCAGCAGCGCTTTCTTTTACTGTTTTTATAATTTCAGAGGAAATCTTTTCCTGATTTTCGGAATTAAAAGAAACACTTTCTATAAATTTCATAAGACTGCTAAGTGCATCATTTAATGCTTTGAAATTTTCATCAATATTTCCTGCGAGTTTTACACCTGATTCAATCTCTTTGCTTCCTTCTTCCGTTGCCATAACCGTAGAATTTGTTGTATGCTGAATATCATTAATCAAAGAAGAAATTTTTGTTGTTGCCTGCTTAGATTCATCCGCAAGCTTTCTGATTTCTCCGGCAACAACCGCAAAGCCCTTGCCGTGCTCCCCTGCTCTTGCCGCCTCTACAGCTGCATTTAGCGCAAGCATGTTTGTTTGTTCAGCAATATCTTCCACAAGACCGATAATTGATCCGATTTGCTGAATATATTCGCTCAATTCGAGAATAAGTTCAGCAATAATCTGTATACGCTGTTTAAGGACAATCATCTTGTCTATATTCGCCTGTACCGGCTTTTGTTCTATATCTGTTTCTTTTAATGATTGAGAAACTTTATACAAAACTTCTTTTGAATTTTGTTTTATAGAAAAAGCAAGGGACTTTAATTTTTCAAGTTCGTTTGCTGTTTCATTAAAACTGTTTTCGTATTTAACAAGTAAATTTTTTTGATTTAAAGCGGAATCCAAAATTTTTGCTGCGGAATCAACGGTGTTTTGCTGTTTTTCGTTTACTTCTTTTCTTAGTTCTTTTAATAGCCATTCTCTGGTCATTATGTACTGACCGATATAAGCAAGAAAAAATACTGCAACGGTTGCTATTACCATAGGATACCAAGCATTTTCAAGAGAAATAACAATGATTAATATCAAAAGAATAACCAGAAAAATAATATCAAGTACAAATTTGATATCTGACTTTTTTTTATAATTTAATTCCTGAACACCGCTCATACTAATAAAACCCTCTTTATCAAAATTCTTGTTATTTTTTATAAAAATGCAATATAATTATTTTATTACAAATTTATATTTGCGACAAATGTTAAGCATAAAACAGAGGATTTAACCGTGGAATTCAGGCAGCCTGTTATTAAAATAGAAGACCCGGACAATTTGCATTTGTGTTTCGAACTGGAAAATAACATATATGCAATTAATGCAAAAAATGTACTGGAAGTAACAACCTTGCCGATGTTAAATCAGCCGCAAAAGCTTCCAAAGTCAATCATAGGCATTTTGAATTATAATGACTTGTTTATAAATGTAATTGATATAAGACAGGTATTTGATTTACCGGAAAAAAAATTTAAACTTTCAGATAAAGTTATCATTATAAAAGGCGAAGAATCTCTGTTCGCAATAATAGTGGACAAAGTAACAAACTTTTTTACGGCAATGCCTGCCAATATACAGCGTGTTATGGGTGACAATTCATCCAGCATCATAAAAAGTTTTTATAAGATAGATGACAATATTGTTAATATTATAGATCTGCATAATCTGGAAAATACGGTTAAACAGGTTTATACTGAAGATACAACTGTTAATTATTCCGCTCTTTTCCCCGATGATGAAGAATCCGTATGTATTCTTGAAAAGAGAAAAAATGAAATTGCAAAAATACCCGTAATGAATCTGGATACAGCAGTTTACGGAAAAGACCAGTATATTGTTTTTCTTCTCGGTCAGCACACATACTGTATTTATTCATTTTTTGTGAAAGAGCTTATAAATTTAAAAAATTATTCCATTACAAAAATCCCCTATACACCTGATTTTATAATAGGAATTATAAATCTTAAGGGTAATTTTTATTCGGTTCTTGATTTGAAAAAATTTATAGGAATAGAAGATAATACGGAAAAAAATAAACATAAAAAAAGCTCTAAAGTAATAGTTATAGAATCTACGGAGTTAAAATTGGCGCTTCTGGTTGATGATATTGTAAATATAATTAACATTTCGCCCGGGAGTCTTGAAATAAAAAATGATAAACGCATAGACAATCTTTTTATAAAAGCCGAGGCATTTATTGAAAATGAAGTTTACAATATCTTGAATCTGGATAAGCTAATTAATGATGAAAGACTTTATATAGATAATACAAATTAAATTAAATCAGGTGTCATATTTGCCGGTGCCTTAAAATCAGATGTCAGGAAAAAATGTTCGGTTCTGAAACCGTGAAACACGGGTACAAATTTTACCCCCGCAATATCACATGCTTTTTTATCGGATTCTGTATCACCGGTATAAGAAAAAACTCCGTGTTCTTTAAGAATATTTGCCTTTCTTTCAAATGTTTTTGAATCTGATTTTACTATGTATATATTTGAAAAATATTCTGTCAGACCGAGATTTTTTAATTGTTTGAGACAATTTTCCCGATTGTTTCTTGCGGTTATTAAAATTAATTCATTGCCTTTTGAAAGCTCTGCCAATTTTCTTTTTGCATCTTTATAAACAAAATCCGTTTTTAAATATTTTTCATCTTCTATATGACTGCACCAGTATTCATTAATTTCATTTGCTGATTTTTCGCAAATATTTTTAGATATCAAATAACCGTAAGTACTGTTTCCGCCTCTTTTATATTCTATAAAATCTGATAAATCAAGAGTAATGTTATGCTTCTTTAGTGCATCGGATAATACATCCGTGTGTCTGTCAAAACTGTTTAGTATAGTACCGTCCAAATCAAATCCTAAAATTTTATTTGCTTTTCTGGTAACTATATCTGTATATGCCCTGACTACATACTGGACAGGGGAATTTAATTTGAGTGATTCGAATATTTTTTCTTCACTGTTGCCGAGAATCAAATTAGCTATTGCAGAAACCTCATCCCAGCCGGCTGCATAAGTAAGCCCCATACCTGCCGCCAGTCTAAAATTCACATCAGTTATAACAAATTCATCATTTTTATTTTTCATAAACTGCAGATTAAAAAAATAAGGACAATTTATTTTTTTTAAAAGCTTCTTTGCTATACTTTCAAGCTCCGGAAAACTAAATACTTTAGCTTTTGTACAGACACCGGACTTTGTTTCAATTCTCTGTCTTGCGGCAGCAGCCAGCTTCCCTTTATATTGAAAACATTCCAGTGTAATTTCAGGCTGTGTACAAACTTCCTGTATAAGATAATTCTCTATATTTGTTATGTTTTTTATCTCTTTAGTTTCTGCTTTTATTGCATTTTTGGATCCGCTGCCGTTAATTGGTTTTATAAAATATGTACCTGTTTCTATCAACTCATCTGCGGCATACATCTTTGGAACGGGAAATTCCAGTTCTTCTAATTTTTTGAACATTAGATATTTGTTTTTATAAAAATCAAACGTACATTCGGGTGTAGACAAAGAAATTATTCCCAAATTTTTTAAATCTTTGTTTTCCGGAGAAAAAAGCATTTGATCAATTTCAAAAGACGGAAGGATGCAATTTACCCCTTCTTTCCGGCAAATTTCCAGTATTGCATTATAATAATTGTCTTCACATGAATACGGCACCTGATAAAAAACATCAAGATGAGCTCTGTTTGAAATTAAAAATTCTTTATTAATATCCGTTCCGATAATTTTAAATTTATTTTCAAATTTTTCTTTTAATATTCTTGAAACATGATAACCGGCGTTCAAACCGCAAGATAATATTAAAATATTTATTTTGTTAGTATTTTTTGCCATGTATTTTTATAAATTCAGCGTTAACCATCAACAACTTAGGTATTATTTTAACTATATAATATAGGAATGTCAAATTAAGATTTAAAATATTAATTTACCTAATTTATAAAATAAACTCTATCTATTAACATACAAAAAGGAGAAATCTTTGATGTTGATAGACAAAAATAAGCCTTTTTACAATATTAATCAGGTAGCAGAACTCTTAACTTTGAGCACAGACAGGCTTCGCACTTATGATGAAGAACATCTTGTATGCCCGTTCAGAAGAGAAAAAGATAAAAAGAGATTATATACAGAAATGGATATAGAATGGTTAAAGGATATACGTTTTTTAATCTCTAAAAAAAGAATGAATATTTATTCGTTTAAATTAATATTAAAGCTGCTAAAAGAAATACCCGATAAAAAAATTATAGAAATTCTGGAAAAAGAATACGAAGATGAAGTAGTAAGGACATTAATACGGTTAAAGTCCAATCCTAATTTTACAAAACTGACCTCGTGTTAAAATTTGTCAAAAAATTATTAATAATACTCTCCTGCCTGTCCTGATGTTGACAGGTGCTGAAAATCATAGAGACGGCAGCTGCAGCACCATATTATGTCTGAGTGGGACCTCGCTTGTAGGAGTGGTACACGGAGTGCGAGTGGCGCCGAGTCTAGCATTTTACGACTCTGCCGAAGAAACAATTAAGTATTGTTTCTGAGAGGTAGACCCCATGCGCTTGTTGACTGTGCCGGACTTATTGTTAAATATTGAACTTGCTTATTGCACAGGTTCAACAAGTAGTCGGAGTCAGTTGACAATATGAAAAATAAAAAGCCGTATTGTTTATGAATACGGCAATAAAGTAAACAGTTTACGAGTGAGAGTGGAATATGCACAGTTTTAATATTATGAAATTGATATAAAATCTTAAATTAGTCGGTTGTACAAACTTTATTATTATTTGGGATATAATTTATATGGAGAGTTGAAGGAGATTTATAAATTATGATGTTTTTTATATCGTTTTTGATGGTTTTTGTTTCATCATATTTTATGTCCTGCGTTTTATCCCCAAAGGATGAAAATGGCAGACCCAAAAGTGTATACCCTTTTTTATATCTTTTATTAATAATATTTGCGCAGATTATTTTAACAATGGAGACGCTTTCTCTTTTCAGTGCAATAAAAGAGATAAATGTTTTGTTTATGAATGTATTTTCCCTTGCTCTGAGCAGTGTCTTGTGGATAAAAAAGCAAAAACCCTTATATATTCCTAAATTTAGAGAAACTTTCACTCAAATTTTAAAGGGTCTAAAACGAGACAAAATCCTTATGATTATGGCATTCGGATTTGTCTTTTTTATAATAACAGTAATAGTTCTGGATATATTTTTGCCGGTAAACGGAGGAGATGCTCTGACATATCATTTAAACAGAGCATCTTACTGGATGTTTCAAGGGAATTTAAATCATTTTACAATTTCTGATGACAGAAACCTTGTCATGCCAATCAACTCTGAAATTCTTTATTTATGGAATATACTGTTTTTCAAAAACGATATAGGATTATATTTTATATCCTTTATAGGATATATAGGTGTAATTTTTTCAATTTATAATATTTTACAGTATTTTGGATTTTCTGAACAAAGAAAGCTATGGTCCATTTTTATACTTTCATCCTTTGCTTCTGTTATGGCACAGGTTTCCAGCCTTGAGACGGATGTTTTAATCGCAGGTATTATTCTTTGCAGTATAACGCTGTTTTTATATGCATTAAAAGATAAGAGTCACAGTGTAATTTATTTTTCTTCACTTGCTTATGCAATTGCCATGGGGACAAAATCACCGGCTGTCATTGCATTTCCCGGTGTGTTTTTGCTTATGTCATATTTTGCATATAAAGATTTGAAAAAAGAATGTTATAAACCGCTGGTTTCATTTTTAATATTTTTATTTATCAATTTCATGATTTTTTCAAGCTACAATTATATTCTCAATTTTATTGATTACAAAAGTTTTCTCGGAAGTGAATCGGCAAGAGCAATCCATGGTTTTAACGGCGGAATTAAAGCATATATTGCAAATTACATAAGATACATGTTTATGATGTTTGACTTTTCCGGCTTTAAATACAGTGAATATGTTGGTGAGCATATAATCAATGCAAAGATGGCAATATTTAACTTTTTGCATATACCGGAATATATCGGTGTATCTATGTCTGATAACAATGAAATAAATAACCGCTTTTTGAATGTAAAAGTAGGGACAGGTCTTCTTGGCTTTCTTGTATTTTTGCCTGCCGTTATAACCTCGGTAATTCTCGGATTTTTTAGAAAAAACAGCAGAAAAATTACTGCCCTGCAGGCATTTGGCTTTATGTTTTTTATAAATGTCGGTGTAATGTCAGGTATTCTTGCATATATGGTTTTTAGTGTAAGATTTCTGACATTTCTTGTTCTTATCTCATGTCCGGTACTGGCTTTGTCGTACATAAGAAAAACAAATATTATAAAATTGATGCTGCTGTTTTTTGTAATGTCTTATTTCCTTATTATGAGCGTTAATCTTGCCGGCAGGCAGCATATTGAAATTGCAAAACTTATACTTAAAACGCCAACCCTTCATGATGCAAGAGAAAGTCTAAGGTGCGCTCTTTATACAGGTTATGAAGGAAAAAGACCTTTCTGTTACATAAGAGAATATATTCAGACCGAACTTCCCAAAGGCAGCAAAATAGGAATATTCGGCGACACAACAGATGCGTCTTATCTTATAAATATGCTTAACGCACACGGGTATAAAATAATCACGCTTTTACCTGAAAAAGCGGAAAAATATAATCTCAAAGACTATGACTATTTAATGACTACAAACAGGGTACTGACAAGTACGGTTTTATTAACCGACACAAAAAATACGGAAATAAAATATAAAATAGATAAACGAGGCAGAGCATATTATCCGAAATACCGTCCTTTTTCTTGTGTTTATGAAGCTTCTGATAAAGAATTTTATCACAAAGGCAAAAAAGACGGTGTTATCATGGACTCAAGATGTTTTATTGACGTTCCGTTTTTTGAAAAAAATAACTATGTACTTATAAAAGCATTTGATTTTCAATCCGAGTTGCAGGAATATTCAAGATATGTTTCTGTTTACAAAAACAAAAAGAAAAGTTAAAAATACTTTTATATAAATTGACAGTAATTTTTGAGGAAAGTACAATCATAAAATAAAGGAAATAAGGTGAAAGTCCTTAGCTGAGCCGCAGCCGTACAGCCGGAATACTTTTAAAAGACCATTGCTTCGGGCATCAGGCATGGGACAATATTTTTTATTGGCAGATGTATCCGTGTTTTTGTCCGAGAGGAATTAAGAGCAGGGATATTTTTTATAATGACAACTTCATTATCAGGCGCTTCTAATACCAGAATAGGAACATGCCCGCATGGACTGCCGATGGGTGCTTGTCCGATTTGTAACGGCATGGGAGGCGGTGCCGGCAGTGTAAAAAAAGATAATAAGCCAAGAGAAATGACATACAATGAGTGTCTGGCTGTATGGCAGATGATGAAAGCACAAAAAGCCGCTCACAAACAAACGCAGCAGCTTTTTGCCGCTCAGGACATGTCTGCTTATATAAATAAACTGCAGGAACAAATAAATGCAATGAAAATTGCAGTCCGGAATTCTTCTCTTCTCCGTCCTATCGCAAAAGCCTTTGTGCTTCTCGCTGATTCCGTGCTTTTACCGGCTGCAAAAGCTTTACAGAATATTTCAAATACAGTTCAAAACATTGCAAACACGATTGTTAAAACGCTTAATGAAATTAAACAAAAGTTTGTAGATATAGCAGATAAACTAACTGCCATGCTGGGCGAAGCCAAAGCTGCTATTCAAAAGAAAATTGAAGAAAAATTTAAAGACATAAAGAAGAAAATATTCAATCTTTTCGGGCTTGTTTCTGCAGACAATGAAGAAGATGAAGAAGCAAGAAGAATAGAAGAAGCAAAACAGCTTTATGAACTGAATACAGCAAAAGAAGCACTGTTTAAATTACTGGAAAACCCTGAAAAAGAATCCCCAACAGAAGAAAGCGAAAAAATATGAGCTCAATAAACCCGTATCAGGACATAGAAACAAGAAGACAGTACAGAAACCATACCCAAACACAGAAAAAGAATATTTCGGAAATGAAAGAAGGGGTGGTTGTAAATTCAATGATAAAAGAGCAAACCTGCCCGAATATTGAAAGTATGTACGACAGCCTTGTTATTCCGGACAGAACAACAAAACCTGACAGTTTCGAAAAAATTGATACAAGGTATAATTACGAAAAGAAAAAAACACATAATAAATCTCTTGTCCCTCTTTTAACCGCAACTACAGCTCTTTTCGGGATTCTTGCAGGATCCATGGCTTTGCTTACCAGAGCAGCAAAACACAAAACCGTTCTTCCGGACTGGCAGACCCTGCCGGAAATTCCTAAGAATGTTGCAATCAATAATGAGCCGCACTTTGTCACATATCTTATGATAAGAGACCCTAATCTGAGAAACGTTCTGGGTGCACTCGGTGTTTTTGTCTTAAGCGCCATAGGATTGGCCGGCAAAAATTTTGTTGACGGTGTAAAAGAAATCTGGGTGCGCAAAAAACAGGCAGATGTACAAAGAGATTTGCAAGAAAAACTTATTGAAGTAGAAACACGAAGTTTCTCCGGTAAAATGCAAATTTTAAGAAATATGCTTTCAGAAAAAGCAAAAGAGCTTGATTCTATTTTGCACAAAGAAAATTTTGGCAATGAAAACACTACATTTAAAAAATTTATTTCTTTTAAACAAACAAACGCATCTGTCGAAGATAAAAATAAAAAATTAAACAAATTTTTAAGTTACACGGCAGTGGGGCTTACTTCCGCATTGATTACGGGTTTAGCCTTCAGTGCATTCAGAAATGTACAAAAAACAGCAGGTATATATGAAAAATACGCTGTATCAATGGAAAATAAAATAAAAAATCTTATTGATAAACAGGAAGCGTGGGATAAAGATACACTGGACAGAGTAAAAAAGATTTGTGTTTCAATGAATTTTTCAAAACAAAAAATACAAAACATACTAAAAGATGCTAAAAATCTGCCTTCTGATTTTGTAAATGAAGTTATAAAAGAAACAGAAAAAGTTACGCAGGAGGGTGCGGAAGCAATTGCCGGCAAACCGGGCACAAAGCCTTCTTTATATTCTCATACAGATGATGACAGAGCTCATTTATATAATATGATTGTTAACTGGGAAAACCCGCTGCTAAAGATTTTGTTTGCAGGTCTGTCCACTGTAACGGCAACGGGATATATCGGTACCGCAGCCATAGAAGCTATAAAAGAAGCACAGGTAATAAAAGAAAATGCAAAAACAGAACTCGATTTGCAAAACAGGCTTGTCAATGTCGAATTAAATAATTTTGAATCAAAAAAACGCAGCGTGATTGAACCGATGATAAATGAATTCAGAGTACAGGCAATGAACGGTAAAGACAAAAATGAATTAAAAACCCGTGCTGAAAGTATTCTTTATGAAATTAAAAACGGTCCTCCGTTTGTCTATTCATAATAAGTGAGGGTTTATGTATACAACACCGGTTATATTTAACAATTTTAATACACAGTATTCCATAAATAAAATACAAAACGTCAATGAACCTCATGAACTTGTCAAAAATTTTTGCAAAAGTTTTATTCTGCCGGATGAAAAGATAAACCATGCACAATTTAATGAAAATCTTGCTGCAAAGATAGCTTCATATAAAGAGAAATCTATAAAACCCGTAACTGATATGTTAAAAACAGCAAAAAAAGAGAATGACATTACTGCCGGCTTATTTTTGCTGAATCGTATAATTGATGCCGGTGCAAAGGGTGTTCAACACACATATCCGGTTATATCAAAATTTAATTACCACGAATCACATAATGTCCAGGTAATGCTTGCCGGAATTTACAGAAAAACACTGGTTCCTGACGGTTTTGGTCCGTTGATGACAATGTTTTTAAAAAATTCACAACATCCGCAGCAAATTCCGTTTGATCCCAATGAAGAAATCGGCGGCGCAATACTGGAATATTTACGGACTAAATCAGCTTTAAATAATTATCAAAGCTAAAAGTGTCTGAGTGGGACCTCGCTTGTAGGAGTGGTACACGGAGTGCGAGTGGCGCCGAGTCTAGCATTTTACGGAAGTGACCCCATGCGCTTGTTGACTGTGCCGGACTTATTGTTAAATATTGAACTTGCTTATTGCACAGGTTCAACAAGTAGTCGGAGTCAGTTGACAATATGAAAACTAAAATCTAAAATCAGCCTGAGACAATCCTGTTTACAACAACTTTACGCTACAGCCTCAGGCTGATATAAAATTAGTTGTGATGATGGCAGTGATGATGCTGGTGATTGTGTCCGCCGCAATGACTGTGTTCGCCTCCGCAGCTGTTTTCGCCTGTTGCCAGCGTGGAATCTAAATATTGCTTAACAAGTTCTTCTACCGGCAACTCCGGACAACCTGCCACTACTTTGACCCCGTTACTGCTGAAAATACCGAGCGGCCGTCCGCCCATACCGCCTGCAAGAACAACGCTTGCGCCCTGTTCTGATATCCAGCTTGCGCTCTGACAGCTTATACCTTCCTCGGGAATTTTGTTTTCAATATTCAAAATTTCTTTTGTTTCCGGATTTACATCTACAAAAGTAAATGATTCACAATGTCCGAAATGTGAGCATAATCTGTCATTTTCTGTCGGAATAGCTATTTTCATGATTTTATTTCCTTTCAGTTTGTCTGTATTAGTTTGAAGCAATATTGCGCTTTCAAGTGCTTCTGTTTCTGTTATATTGTGCAAAAGCGCATAAGTCTTTAAAATATTTAAAATATTTTCATTAATTCTTCTGTTAAAAGGGACTTTTTTCAGGCAAGTTCGTTTTCTGCCTGCATTTATTCTTTTTCCGCCCCATGCAGAATTCTTGCAGTCCCAATTTTTTTTACAATTCTTGTCCATACTTTCAATTATAGAACTGCAACTTGATTATGTCAATACATTTTCAAACAGATTTGCATTTTTTCTTAGCGAGCTGTTCCCGCTAAGAAAAAATGCAAATTCTGTATATAATAAATATTATGTCTGAGTGGGACCTCGCTTGTAGGAGTGGTACACGGAGTGCGAGTGGCGCCGAGTCTAGCATTTTACGGAAGTGACCCCATGCGCTTGTTGACTGTGCCGGACTTATTGTTAAATATTGAACTTGCTTATTGCACAGGTTCAACAAGTAGTCGGAGTCAGTTGACAATATGAAAATTTTAATAACTATTTTGTCATTGAATTATGTAACACATGCAATGGTTATATTATAGCTATATTTAGGTATATTTGCTGTAAAGTTGTATATAAGTCCCGTATACGTTGGGCTGGTTTGTAATATTAAACTTCATTTTAAATCTTTTTTATTGTGATTTTGATACCCGCAACTTTTATAATAATTTTTGTTTCTGTTTTTGTTATTTTGAAAAATCCGAATTTTGTTACAACAGGATATTTGCGGTCAAGTGCAAAAATTCGTGTTGAAATTTGTCTGTGCAAAGATTCATAAAAAGATTTTTCATCGATTTTTTGTCCGCTTACATTATTTTGGAAATTAATTTCTTGTTGTAAATCTTTTTTTAGATTATTTTTCAATTGAAATTTTTTGCATAAATATTCATAAAAATCAGCAAAAGTACGGAATGGTAAACTCTCAAAATAACTTATTATTTCCGACAAATCAGAAACGTTTCTAAATATAAAATAACTTTTGTTTATATCAAAATCAGTCGTATATTCAAGATCAAAATTCTCAAATGAACCGCTGCTTGTAATAAGAGCGTTTCTTGTTATGGCATCAACTGATTCCGGAGTTAGTGTGTTATCATCTTTCCGGTATTTCAGGAAGGCATATTCAATATACTCGGTCAAAAGATTCATAAACATATCATATTTTTGATAATATGCGTAATTTGTTAATAGAGTAAACAAATTTTTACCTTCTAATAGTGGTGATATATATAGATTTTGTTTAATAGTTGAATTATTTTTTATATTTTTCGGATACATGTATTCTTTTTTTACATATATTTTGCTGTTTTGTTTTACAAAATTGGTTGTAATTTCATTTTTTCTTTTGTAACTGTACAAAATACCCAATTTAGAAGCGTTATTAAATTTAGATAACAATTTGTTTTTAATTGCAGAATTTGTTGAATTAGCAGCAATAAACAGGTAAGAATTTGAAAATTCATGAAGTATCCCTGATTTTGCCAAACTTGCTGCAGCCAGCTTTTCAGGAAACAGCAGAGTTTTTTTTCCTGAATAATCTTCAAATGAAAACGAAGTTTGAATGTCCGCACAAACTTCCGGTTTGTTTAGCAGAAATTCATCCGACAATACGGCTCTTGTCATTTTGTAATCTGGAAATAAATGATGAACTTCACATTCTGCATAACCTGCATTTGCTAATAAATCTTTCATCTCTTTTTGCGAAAATGTTTTTATGCCATTAGAGTCTTCAGGATATCCGCAAATACCGTAAAAATATTTTCCAAAATGGTCTTCTGTTGCACCTGTGTAATATTTTAATCCGTTTTTATTTTCAAAAGCAATTAACAATACACCGTCTTCTTTTAACAAACTGCGTGCATGTTGAAGTGCTTTTAAAAAAGGTTCCGGTGTTCTGATGTAGACCCCAGCATATTCCAATACTCCTATAAGACAGACTGCATCATATTTTTTGTCGGAAGAAAATTCTATGTAATTACACAAAAAACCGTTCCAATTATTCAAATCTCTCAGCCGTTCTTTTAAACATTCATATCTTTCGCTTGAGCCTTCCACTACTGTTAAAGACTTGCTGTTCTCAGCCAGATAACGGGAAATTGCGCCCGTCCCTGCACCTAACTCAAGTACATCAAAAGATGAAAAATCCAAATGTCTTAAGCAGTTCGATCTCAATTTTGACAGATGATACCGTATAGTCCAATTAGAATGTAAATCTGCCGCAATGTCATAATTTGAACCCGGTTCTTTTTCCTTTTTTAATAATTCCAAAACACTATGTTCTGATCCATCTGAATAATTTATCATTTAATTCCCTAGTATTAAACAAAAATAAATTCTTTAATCTTTACTTACGGATTGTACATAATAATTGTAAAAAAATAAATTTTCATATTGTCAACTGACTCCGACTACTTGTTGAACCTGTGCAATAAGCAAGTTCAATATTTAACAATAA